>RFSE01000015.1 GCA_009924135.1 Pseudomonadota bacterium
GCCGTTGCCGCCTTTGGCCTTGGCTCCGACGAGATTCATCTGATTGAGGGTCAGCGCGCCGCTCCCACCCACGACGAAGAAGCGGGCTTTTTTGCCCGTGGCATCCAGCGTCGCCCCATTGCCGTTGATCGTCAGGTTACAAGTAATCCGTGGGTAGAGCGTACGCCCCGTTCGCTCCGTGTTGTCGATGTAGACCGTATCGTCGGCCAGGTAAGTCGCCCCGGCCGCCAGCTCGATGATCTGCGTCCCACCGGCGGTGTTCGCCTTCTGTATGGCCTCAACTAACGTGGTGGTGGCCGAACTGGCGTCCGTGCCATGCGCCGTGGAGTTGACGGTGTACGTGGCCGCTGGCGCACTAACCGCAAACAAGGAGGCCGCAAGGGCGAGAACAATCGTTTTCATCTGATAAATTGCAAGGGTTGAAGCTGACCTCAACGTACCGGATTGACTCAAAGCACGGCTGAGAGTTGCGCAGCCTCACGATTGACTCCGCACTCCATTCAGCATGGTGTGACTAAGTCAAAAGGAGACACCGCACCAAAAAAAATTAACGAACTCGGATTTGATTTTCCTGCGGAGGAAATTAAAGCGATGACACGTATAAGGGTCAAGGCATCTTGCCAAAAATCGTGTAACAACCGTGTGAGCGCAAATTCCAGGCTTCGAAAAGCGTTTCCGGCTTCCGCCGCGCCGCCAAGTTCGCTTCAATCCCGCGCATGAAAATTGTTGTCCTTGATGGTTACACCTTGAACCCCGGCGATCTGAGCTGGGCAGCCTTGCAGGCGCTCGGCGAAGTGGCGTTGCACAATCGCACGCCACCGGGCGAGGTTGCGGCGCGGTGCGTGGATGCGGAGATCGTCATCACCAACAAGGCGCTCCTGCCGCGTGAGATCATCACGGCTTTGCCCCAGTTGAAGTTCATCAGTGTGACGGCCACGGGCTACAACATCGTAGATGCCGTCGCCGCGAAGGAACGCGGCGTGCCGGTGAGCAACGTGCCGCTTTACGGGACGCGCGCCGTGGCCCAATTCACCATGGCCCTGCTGCTGGAGCTTTGCCACCACGTCGGCGCACACGCGGACTCGGTGCGCGCGGGCGACTGGGTGAAATCGGCGGACTGGTGCTATGCGCGGACGCCGCTGCTGGAGCTGGACGGGCTGACCTTCGGTGTCGTGGGCTGGGGCCGTATCGGGCAGGCCACGGCGGAGATCGCGCGCGCGCTGGGAATGAGGATCATCGCCGCGAGCCGCACGCCGAAACCGCCGAAGGACGGCGTGGAGTTTGTGGACATGGACACGCTGTTCCGCCGCGCGGACGTGGTGAGTCTGCACTGCCCGCTCACGCCGGAGACCAAAGGTTTGGTAAACGCCGCCCGGCTGGAGCTGATGAAGCCCAGTGCGTTCCTGCTTAACACCAGCCGCGGCCCGTTGCTGGATGAAGCGGCGGTGGCGGAAGCGTTGAACAGCGGCCGCATCGCCGGCGCCGGTCTGGACGTGCTCTCGGCGGAACCGCCGAAGCCGGAGAACCCCCTGCTGGCCGCGAAGAATTGCCTCGTCACGCCGCACCAGGCCTGGGCCGCGAAGGCCGCACGCGCACGCCTCATGGACACCACCGTGGCGAACGTGAAAGCCTTTCTCGCCGGCACCCCGCAGAACGTGGTGAACGGTTGACGGAGCAAGCTTAGTCAACGTCCTGGCGCGCGGGTCCGAGACAGGTCGCAGTCAAAAAGCCAAAGAAAACAATCGCCTTCCCGAGAAAGACTTGGCAAATAACCCGCTCCACGCGCGTCGTGGAGTCGGCGAAGACGTAATCCCGGGCCCGAATCAAACGGGATACGGCAGTTCCACCCGCGACGGACACGTGATGCTAGCATGAAGAAAACGGCAACAAAAACGACGGCCAAACCCAAGCTCCGGCTGGGCCTGCCCAAGGGCAGTCTGCAGGACGCCACCATCGAAAAGATGGCCAAGGCGGGCTTCAACGTGCAGGTGAGCAGCCGCAGTTACGTCCCCTACGTGGATGACGAGGAATTGGAGATTCGTCTGATCCGCGCGCAGGAAATCAGCCGCTACGTGGAGCACGGTTATCTGGATGCCGGCATCACCGGGCACGACTGGATCGTGGAAAATGGTTCAAAGGTCCAAGAAGTCGGCGAGTTCATTTTCAGCAAGATCAGCCGACAGCCCACCCGCTGGGTGCTCGCCGTCCCCGAGGAGTCCCCGATCAAGTCGGTGAAGGATTTGCAGGGCAAGCGCATCGCCACCGAGGTCGTGAACCTCACGAACCGCTGGCTCAAGAAGAACGGCGTGAAGGCGGAAGTCGAATTTTCCTGGGGCGCGACCGAAGTGAAAGCCCATGAACTCGTGGACGCCATCGTCGAGGTCACGGAGACCGGCTCCTCCCTGCGCGCGAACAAGCTGCGCATCGTCGAGACCTTGTTGACCTCCACCCCGCGCCTCATCGCCAACCACGATTCGTGGAAGGACGCTTGGAAGCGCAAGAAGATCGAGACGCTTTCCCTCCTGCTCCGGGGCGCACTGGAAGCCGAATCGAAAGTCGGCCTCAAGATGAACGTCCCCCGCGCCGGCCTGGCCAAGCTGCTCGAAGAACTCCCGGCCCTGCGCAATCCGACCATCTCCCAACTGAGTCATCCGGAGTGGGTGGCCGTGGAAACAATCATCGACGAAAAGATCGTCCGCGAGATCATCCCGCAGCTAAAAGCGGCCGGCGCGGAAGGAATCATTGAATATCCTCTGAACAAAGTAGTATATTGATCACGTTTCGCCGGAAGGCGGTTGCAGCACAACCGCCCAAGGCACCGCAACCAGCAGACTAACGATATGGGTTCACTGAAAAAACGCCGCAAGGCAAAGATCAACAAACACAAGCGCAGGAAGAAGCTTCGACTTAACCGTCACAAGAAGCGCACCTGGCAGAAGTAGGCGTTTAACGCTTGTCTTTCCGCTTCGGACGGCACAGTCCTGCCACAACGGGGCTGTGCCGTCGTGTTTGATCGTATCCGTTTCCAATTCATCATGCGACCGATTGTCCTGCAAACGCTTGTCGCGCTTACCGCGCTCGGCACCCTGTCCGGCTGCGCTACGGCCAAACGGGCGAAGGCCCCTGCTGAACCGACCAGCAAGGTTGCCGAAGCCCCCCTCTCCAAGGACGACCTGGATAAACGCGTCGAGGCGCTGTCCCGCTTCGCCGCCGGGGTCAGCGAGGAACTGCGCGACCAGCCAGACGAGGCGGTCGAACAATTCTACAAGTCCGTTCTGGCCGACCCGTCGAATGAGCCGCTGGTCATTGATGTAGCCCGTCGGCTCATTCGCAAGAAGCAAACCGACAAGGCCATCGATGTTCTGACCCGCTGCGCCGCCCAGCCAGGCAGCTCGGGCATGGTGGATGCGCTGTTGGGGATCGCGCAGTTGCAGGCAGGTAAATCCGATCTGGCCATCGCCTCCAGCCGCCGGGCCATCACGAAGATGCCCAAGTCCTTCCTAGGCTATCAGAACCTTGCCACCGTCTATCTTCAGACCAAACGCCCGAAGGAAGCGCTGGCCACGCTGGACGGAGCCGCCGCCCTGCCCCCGCCCGATTCCGCCTTCCTGATCGATCTCGGCGAGGCGTACCGCAACTACCTTTCCGAAGTACCGCGCGATTTTGAGACGGTGAAGCCCAAACTCATCGCCGTCCTCGATGCCGCTGCGAAGCTGGAGCCCCGCGCCCAGAACCTGGTGGTCCGGCTGGCTGAACTGTGGAGCTTCGCCGGAGAATACAAGCGCGCGGCGGAACTTTACACGCGGATGCTTGACCGCCTGCCGAACAATGCCTTGTTACGCGGTCGTTTGCTTGACCTCTTCGTGCGGGCCAACGACATGAAGGCTGCGCAGACCCAGTTGGATTCCCTGGTCCGCGAGCAGCCCACCAATCCCCGCTGGCACGCGATTCGCGGCGAACTGGCCGCCGAACTGAAGGAATGGGACAAGGCGATCGAATGTTTCCAGAAGGCCATCCAGCTCGGGGACCGGCTCCCGGAAATCATTGAGCCATCCTACTTTGGACTGATTGGCGTCCACCTGAACCGGGACAAGCCGGCCGATGCCTTGAAGGTAATCGAGCAGGCCCGCAGCAAGCTCAAGCTGAGCTTTGGCCTCGAATTTTACACCGCGCTTGCCTATACCCGCGCCAAGGATTACGCCGAAAGCATCAAGCATTTCACCGCCGCCGAACTGCTCGCCAAGCGCGACGACCCCGAGCGGCTCACCGCTTTGTTTTACTTCCAGGTCGGCACGGCTTACGAACGGCACAAGGATTTCAAACAGGCGGAAGCCTACTTCCGCCAGAGTCTGTCGATATCGCCGGACTTTACCGAAGCGCTGAATTACCTCGGCTACATGTGGGCCGAGCGTGGTGAAAACCTGTCCGAAGCGCGCGGGATGATCGAGAAGGCGCTCAAGCTGGAACCGGACAACGCGGCCTTCCTGGACAGCATGGCCTGGGTGCTTTTCAAGTTGAACCAACCCAAGCAGGCGCTCGAATACCAGCTCAAAGCCCTCAAGCTCCAGAAGGAGCCCGACGCCACGCTGCATGATCATCTCGGCGACATCTACCTCGCCCTGAAGCAACCGGCCAAGGCCCGTGAGCAATGGGAACAGTCCCTCGCCATCGAGCCGAATGACGTCGTCCAGCAAAAGCTCAAGGGCAAGCAATGACCCGCATGGAGCGCCGCTTCTCCAAACATTACTCCCTGGCTGAAGCGCGCGAACTGCTCCCTCAGTTAAGCACTTGGCTTACCCAGCTGCAGCGTCTCCGACGCGATCTGGCGTCCTACGAGCAAAGCACGCAGGAGCGCTTGAATGAGGGCGAAAACTTCGGCGGCGGCAAGGTCCACCAGTGGGTCCGCAACCTCGCCGCCTTCAAGGACATCATCGAGGAATTCGACCAGCGGGAGATCCAGGTGAAGGATCTGGAACGCGGCCTGATCGATTTCCCTGCGATGCACGGTGGCCGCGAAGTCTTCCTCTGCTGGGAACTTGGTGAGGACGACATCAAGCACTGGCACGACATCGACAGCGGCTACGCCGGACGCGAAGCGCTCTGACCGCGGAACGCCAGCCTCCAAACTGGCGGTTGCACAAAAGTTTCCGCAACCACTCCCCTGCCCCCAATTCGCCTGTCAAATTGGGCAGAGTAATCAGGGGCAAGCGAATGATCTGAAAAGGCCGACGGCAAGCCCCATCCCAACGGATTACTTCCCCGCACAATCTGTGTGACTGTCCGCCTCTGCGGCTTTACCTTTGCCCCATGCGCTCTGTGAAGGTGTCCCTCGGGACCCGCAGTTACGAAATCAAGATCGACAGCGGTTTGCTGGCCGGACTCGGCCCGGATTGTGCCACGCTCAAACTCGGGCAAAAGTGTGCCGTCATCACGGACACCAACGTTGCTCAACGCTATGCCAAACCCGCGTTGACCAGCCTCAAGCGCGCCGGTTTCGAAGCCGTGCTCATCACCGTCCCCGCCGGCGAGACCGCCAAGCGGCTCAAGCACGTTGAATCTTGCTTCAACCAGCTCGCCGAGCACCGGCTGGAGCGAAAGTCCTTCATCGTCGCGTTGGGCGGCGGCGTCGTGGGTGATCTCGCCGGCTTCGTCGCTGCAAGCTATCTGCGGGGCATTCCTTTCGTGCAGGTGCCCACAACTTTGCTCGCGCAGGTGGACAGTTCCGTCGGCGGCAAGACCGGCGTGAATCTGGCCGCTGGCAAGAACCTGGTCGGCGCGTTCTACCAACCGCGACTGGTGCTCTGCGACCTCGCTTCCTTCCGCACCTTGCCGGAGCGCGAGTTCCGTGCCGGGCTCGCCGAAGTCATCAAATACGGCATCATCTACGACGCGGAATTGTTCGCCTTCCTGGAACGCGACATGGCGAAGATTCTGCGCCGTGACGCACCCTCCCTGGCCCACATCGTCGCCCGCTCCTGCGAGATCAAGGCCGACGTGGTGTCGCAGGACGAAACCGAGGGCGGGCTGCGGGCGATCCTCAATTACGGCCACACCATCGGCCATGCGATCGAGGCCATCACCGCCTACGGACGCTATCTGCACGGTGAAGCCATCTCGGTCGGACAAGTCGCCGCCTCGCTCATCTCCGCCGAACTGCTGGGCCTGCCTGCGCAGGACGTGGAACGCATCCGCACCTTGTTCATTGCTGCGGGCCTGCCGGTCAGCATCAGGCTGACCAGCACCCAACGCTCGAAACTCCTTGCTGCGATGACCCTCGACAAGAAAGTCAGTGCCGGCGAGATCATGTTCGTACTGGCCGAACGCATCGGCAAAGTCATCTGGGGCCAAAAGGTGCCGTCGGCCGCCGTGAACCGTGCCCTTGATTTGGTGGCTCAGCGCACTGAACACTGAATACTGAAGACTGATCTTGAGCGCCGTCAGCGAAACCATCGTCCGCGAATACCTCGAACTGCACGGCTTCTTTGTCCGCCAGCAGCGGAAGTTCATCGCCCCGTCCAAACACGAGGATGACGAGATCGATTTCTACGCCCTGAATCCGCACTACACCCCGTCGGTTCCCCTGCCCTTCATCCTCAGCTCGGCGGACCTTTCCGGAATGGCCCGCGCGCTGGTCGTGGTGAAGGGCTGGCACACCGAGACGTTTAGTCCGGGAATGCTGGCCTCCACGCCCGAAATCTTCCGTTTCGTCGAACCGGCGGCTTTCGAACAGACCGCGAAGACATTCGGTGGCGATGGCCCCCTCACCAAGCTGCTCGTCGTACCCGCGCTGCCCACTGGCGAAGAAGCACGCGCCCAAAGCATCGAACTATTGCGCGCGAAAGGGATCGATGCCGTGATTTCGTTCCCAACCGTGCTGGCCGACCTGATTGCGGAGGTCGAAGCCAACCGCAACTACCAGAAGTCCGACCTCCTTCAAGTCATCCGGATTCTCAAGAACTACGACTTTCTCCGTGAACCGCAGTTGGAGCTGTTCAAACCGGGGCGGAAGAAACGTTGAGCCATGCGCCCGTTGCTCTTCATCTGCGCCGCCCTGTTGTTTATGCCCGCCAAGTTCACCCGCGCTGAAGAGAAAAAGACCGCCCAGCCGGCTGCCGACTTCGTCCTCGTCATTCACGGCGGCGCGGGCGTGGTAGGGAAGGACGAGCTGACGCCAGAGCAGGAAAAGGCTTCGCGCGCGACGTTGGATGCCGCCCTGCAGGCTGGCCACTCCGTGCTCGCCCGGGGCGGCCGGAGCCTGGATGCGGTGATCGCCGCCATCAAGATTCTGGAGGACTCGCCTCTCTTCAACGCCGGCAAAGGCTCGGTGCTCACCGCCGACGGTACCGTGACCATGGACGCCTCCCTCATGGATGGCGCCACCCGTCAGGCTGGGGCGTGCGCGGATATCCGGCACGTCAAGAACCCGATTGACCTCGCCCGGTTGGTGATGGACCGGACTCCCCATGTCCTGCTCACCGGTGAGGGAGCCGAACTGCTGGCGAAAGAGCACGGTCTGCCACTGATGCCGGCAGAATACTTCATCACGGACCATCGGAAACTACAGTTGCAGCGCGTGCAACAACGCGAGAAGGCCCGTAAAGCCGGTGACAAAAAGGCGCAGATAAATCCGCTGGAAGCCATCGGCACGGTCGGTGCGGTGGCGCTGGACAAGCACGGCAACCTCGCGGCGGGCACCTCGACCGGTGGCATGGTGAACAAACGGTTCGGTCGCGTGGGCGATTCGCCGATCATCGGTGCCGGCACGTATGCTAACAACCTCACCTGCGCCGTCTCCGGCACCGGCCACGGCGAGTTCTTCCTGCGCAGCGTAGTGGCCTACGATATTGCGGCGAAAATGGAATACCAAGGGGTGGCTCTCACGAACGCGGCCACCGAAGTGGTGATGCGCAAGCTCACGGAAGCCGGGGGCAAAGGTGGCGTCATCGCGTTGGACGCCAAGGGCAACGTGGCCATGCCCTTCAACACCGAAGGCATGTATCGCGGCGTCATCCGGCCGGATGGCAAGCCATGGACCGCCATTCGGAAGGACTAAATTCAGGTGCAGAAATACTCTGGCCGAATCCTCGTTGTGAACCCTCGACCGCCTTCTCCCTCACCCCAGCCCTCTCCCGCTGGGAGGGGGGGCCACGTAGCCCGACTAGGTTGGCAGGGGGCAGCGATTGGACTGGGATGGTCGAAGTTTCTCCCTCTCCCAGCGGGAGAGGGCCGGGGTGAGGGAGAACGGCCACGAAGTCCTGCACGCTTAGTTCTTTCGGACTTTTTCGGGAGTAAACAAACCGCCCTCGGCTGATGGAGAGCATGCTTCCACCCCGACCCGCTGCCGCAGCGGGAGCCAAGCCGAAGCGTTCACACCTGACCGTCTGGCTCTGGGTGTTCAACGTGGGTTTGCTCATCGTCGCCATCATGCTTTGGCCGCAACTGCATTGGCGTAAGATTAGCGACACCCCAGAAGGCATCGTCTGGCAGCGCGGTTCCACTACGCACACGGACCACAACCGCGATGGAATCGTGGACGAGGAAATCGTCCGTCTTTCCAACGGCGACCTGCTCATCCGGCGTGACTCGGATTTGGACGGCTGGTTTGACCTGCGCTACATCGAACGCCGTGGCATTCCGACGAAACTGGAGACAATCCACGAGCAGGCCCCGAGGCATTGATTCACCTCAAATCCTGTTACGACAGCCCGTCGGTCCGGGCGTTTGGAACGCCGTTCCTCACCGAGCGCCGCCAGTCTTTGGAACAGGAGCCTACTCCTTCTCCTGGCCGCTGTTCCAGTAGCGCTGCATCTCCTCCGCGCTGGGCACCTTGAGCGGGCGCACGATGCGGAAGCCGAGGAACTGCGCGTCAGTGAGATACCAGATGCTCTTGGGCAACTGCGGGTCCTGCTGCTTCCAAGATTTGTCGGAACCACGGCGGGCGCTGCTGCGCAGCTTGGCGATGCCGTCATCCCATGAACCACCCCGAACCGCCTGCGGATAAGGCGATGACTGCTTGAGCCAGGGGTCCTGGGTGATGCCCTTCACCTTGTCGTAGTTCGGCTCGTACTGGTCGATAACCCACTCGGCCACGTTGCCGTGCATGTCGTAGAGGCCCCACGGATTGGGCTTCTTCTTGCCGACCTTCTGATACTTGAAGTCGCTGTTTCCCTCGAACCAGGCGTACTGCTTCGCATCCTTCGGGTCATCGCCCCAGGAGTAGGCGGTCGTGGTGCCGGCGCGGCAGGCGTACTCCCATTCCGCCTCGGTGGGCAGCCGGTAGAAGTGCCCGGTCTTAGCCGAAAGCCACTCGCAATACTTGTTCGCCGCGTGCTGCGTCATGCTGATGGCCGGGTAACCATCCTTGCCCATGCCGAAGGACATTTCCACGTAGGGCTTGGTGGGGCGGGCCACGGCGTCGGAAATCTTCGCCTTCGCTTCGTCCGTCTTGATCTGGTCCTTGAAGCGCTTCTCGGCGTCGATGTACATGAACAGTTCGAACTCGTTCCACGTGATCTCGTACTGGCCCATCCAGAAGGGCGAAATCTTCACGGCGTGTTGCGGCCCCTCATTGGCCTCGCGGCCCTTCTCGCCCGCCGGGCTGCCCATAAGGAACTCGCCCGCCGGAATCGGCACCAGCGCGTAACTGATCTCGCTACCCGGCACGGTGTTCGTGTAGGCCTTCATGTCAGCGGCGGTCTTCTCCGTGTGCGTCGCGGTGATGAACTTGTGGATGTTCGCCACGGTCTCGTTCTCATTCGCGCCGGGAGCAGCCTCCTTCTTCTTCTGCTGAAGCACAATGCCATCAGGCCAGACCGCACCCTGTTCAACCCACAGTTTGAGGGCGTCAATCTCCTCCTTGGTGAGCCGGTCCTTGGCCTTCGGGGGCATCACCTTCTCGTCCTCCAAGGACAAGGTGGTCGAGGTGTAAACGGGGCTCTTTGCCGGCTGGAAAGGCACCACGCCCGGACCGCTCTCACCGCCCTTGAAGGTCAGCTCGCGGGTCTCCATCCGCAGCTCGCCCTTCGCATGGCCTTCCTTGTGACACGCCACGCAATTGAATTCGAAGATCGGCTGGATGTCCTTCACGAAGTTGATCTTCTTGGACACGCCAAGCTTAACGCCAGCCGGCCATTTGGCCCCGGCATCGATCCACTGGCGGAGCTTCTCCTGCTGCGCCTTGGGCAACGGACCTTCCTTCGGCGGCGGCATGAAGCCGTCGTCCTCGGGCTTGAGGGTGGTGGAGATGAAGAGCTTGCTCTCCTTGGACTTGCCCGGCACGAGCGCCGTGCCGTTGTCACCGCCCTTGAGGGCATCGGCGAGGGTGTGCAGGCGCAGGCCGCCCTTCTTCTGCTCCTCCCCGTGACACTTGGTGCAATGGACCTCCAGAATGGGCTGGATGTCCTTCACGAAATCCACCTGGGCACTGGCAGTGCCCACCCAGGCCAACAAACCCAACGAGAATGCGATGCGAGTTTTCATCAAAAGTTCGGGGTCAACCTAGTGGCGGAATCCCGAATTGGAAAGTCAAAGTTGGCAGTGGCTTAAGAACGACCGATTTTCTTGCCCCGGGTTCCGGCGAACGTTTAGTTGAATACCGACGGACCTCTTAGCATCTGGCAGTGTATGCTCTGCCCTCGTTGGAAACCCTGTCAAACGGCCAAGAGCGGGTCTGTGAAGCGTATTCCAAACGCCCGCCTGGCTGGATTTACCCTGATTGAACTACTTGTCGTCATCGCGATCATCGCCATTCTGGCCGGGATGCTGTTGCCAGCCTTAAGCAAGGCCCAGGAAAAAGCCCGGGGCACGCGCTGCATGAGCAACTCGCGGCAACTGGCGTTCGCCTACAAATTTTACACGGATGACGCGGACGGAAAGCTGGTGGAACTCGCGCGCGACGATCCGAATGCGAATGTGACCTGCCCCAATCCCATTGCCGCCCATGGACCAACCTACATTTGGTGGCCGGATTTGTTATCCAAGATCGTGAGTGGTAACAGCAACGTTTTTGTGTGTCCGAGCGTCAAAGTGGGCACTTTGGGCATCGGTATGAACCACATGGAACTGGGCAAATGGATACCCACAGGCAATAACTCATTCAAGGAGACTGATCTGGCCAAACCGGAGGATACCATCGTCCTGGCCGATGCCGGGCAGATGAGCCTGACCTCCATCCCGTCGCCAACCCTCAACCCGGATAACTGGCAACTGCAAACGCCGATGTCAGGCACGCTGTTGTGGCGCACGCCATCAAATACCCCGTACTACGAACGCACGGGCGTTTGGCAACGGCTGTGGTGAGCGGGTGGTTAACCGGCACAGCGGCCGGGCGTCCGCCATTTATGTGAACGGCCGGGCGGACTTCCTGCCCGCCAGCCAGTTCGGGTTTCAGGACCCGGTGACGGGGGCAACCATCGCGGTGGGAGATCCCCGGGCGTTGTGGGATCGGCAATAGGTCAAGTCCGGCTGGCTAATTGCCAAGCACGACGTGGCCCTTTTTCGGATCAATAACGAACCGCTTTCCCGGTGGGGCTGCTGGCACGCTGTTGAGCATTTTCGCCTGCACCAGTTCTTCTAAGTCCTTGGGCAAGGAGCCTTTTGACATCACCCAAGCCTGCACCAAATCGTCCAGTACTTGAAGCTGCAACTGGGGATTCCCGCTGGCCAGTTTCTTATCCAGTTCACTTTGAGCTATTGCCGCCGGTGAATTGGCAGGCAAGGCAGGCGCGGGGGTAAATGTACCTTTCGGTGCGGGTGCGGAAGCGGGATCGGCCACCGCCCCCGGACTCACCGGAGCCGCGTCAGAGGGCGGGTTGGCTTTTTTACGGCAACCGGAAACGATCAGGGTTAGGGCGCAGAGGCAAAGGAGTGTTTGTTTCATGGTTTGTGTTGAGCACCATACCAAGAGCTTGCCCGGAACGCCAGCCCGCAAGTGCCTGAATACCAGCCTCGTTTCCCCGCTGCCTTGATTTAGAATAATTCTAAATCTTGACGCACGCCGTTCCGGGGCTACCTTGCGCGCCATGCGAACGGCCTCGCCAAAAGCTCCGTCGGAATCCAACCTGAACACGCACCTCGCCAACAGCGGACTGCGCCTCACCCCGCAGCGCCAACGCGTCCACGAGGTGCTGCGCGAGAAGATGGACCACCCGACCGCCGACCAGGTCTTCCTCCGCGCCAAGGACAAGATGCCGGAGATCTCCATGGCCACGGTGTACAACTGCCTCGATGCCCTCGTGCAGTGTGGCCTCGTGCGGCAGGTCACCCTCGACCGCGGCGCGACCCGCTACTGCCCGAACATGCAGGATCACTCGCATTTCTATTGCGACAACTGCGGCAGTGTTTACGACATCCTCCAGACCATTTCCCCCGAGGAGGCCGACATCAAGATCCCGCGCGGCTTCCGCCTGGACAACATCGAAACCAACCTCCACGGCCTCTGCCCCGATTGCGCGGCGAAGGCGAAGTGAACCCATTCCCTTGCCACAGATGAACACAGATGGGACACAGATGAAAGGCGGGGTAGGAACGGCAATGGCTTCAGCCGCAGCTTTACCATTCGCGTCCATTCGCGTGATTCGCGGGCACCTTTTCCCTTCCCCGATCTGTGTTTCATCTGTGACCATCTGTGGCTAAACCATTTTCCCAATGAGCGAATCCCTGAACACCATCGAAGAGTTCGTCGCGTCCGATTACAAGTACGGCTTCGTCACGAACATCGAGTCCGACACCGTCCCGCCGGGCTTGAGCGAGGACACCATCCGCTTCATCTCGGCCAAGAAGAAGGAGCCGGCCTGGTTCACCGAATGGCGGCTGAAAGCCTTCCGCCATTGGCAGACCATGGAGGAGCCGAAGTGGCCGAACGTCCACTACACGCAGACGGATTATCAGTCCATCAGCTACTACTCCGCGCCCAAGCAGAAGAAGACCCTCAACTCGCTCGACGAGGTGGACCCGGAACTGCGCAAGACCTTCGACAAGCTCGGCATTTCGCTCAACGAACAAAAGCGCCTCTCCGGCGTGGCCGTGGACGCCGTCGTGGACAGCGTGTCCGTGGCGACGACCTTCAAAACCGAACTGGCCAAACAGGGCATCATCTTCTGCTCGTTCTCCGAAGCCGTCACCCATCACCCGGAACTCGTGCAGAAGTATCTCGGCTCCGTCGTCCCGCACACGGACAACTTCTACGCCGCACTGAACTCCGCCGTCTTCACCGATGGTTCCTTCTGCTACATTCCCAAGGGCGTCCGCTGCCCCATGGAGTTGTCCACCTACTTCCGCATCGAGGCCGCGAACACCGGCCAGTTCGAGCGCACGCTCATCGTCGCGGACGAGGGGGCCTACGTCAGCTACCTCGAAGGCTGCACCGCCCCGATGCGCGATGAAAACCAGCTCCACGCCGCCGTCGTGGAACTCATCGCGATGGACAACGCGCAGATCAAGTACAGCACCGTCCAAAACTGGTATCCCGGCGACAAGGACGGCAAGGGCGGCATCTACAACTTCGTCACCAAGCGCGGCCTCTGCAAAGGCGCGAGCTCGAAGATCTCCTGGACGCAGGTCGAAACCGGTTCCGCCATCACGTGGAAGTATCCGAGCTGCATCCTTCAGGGCGACAACTCCCAAGGGGAGTTCTACTCCGTCGCGCTCACGAACCACATGCAGCAGGCCGATACGGGCACGAAGATGATCCACATCGGCAAGAACACCCGCAGCACAATCGTCAGCAAGGGCATCAGCGCCGGACGCGGTCAGAACAGCTATCGCGGCCAGGTGAAGATCATGAAAGGCGCGGCCAACGCCCGCAACTTCTCCCAGTGCGACTCGCTCCTGCTCGGCGACAAATGCGGCGCGCACACCTTCCCGTACATCGACGTGCAAAACTCCACCGCACAGGTCGAGCACGAGGCCAGCACGTCCAAAATCGGCGAAGACCAGATTTTCTACCTCAACCAGCGCGGCCTCGAAACCCAGGACGCCGTGAACATGATCGTCAACGGCTTCTGCAAGGAAGTCTTCCGCGAACTGCCGATGGAATTCGCCGTCGAAGCCCAGAAGCTGCTGGGCGTGAGCTTGGATGGCAGCGTGGGCTAAACCAAAGCGCTGAAAGCGCGCAAAACGATAGCCCAGGGCAACGCCCTGGGTAATACGCGAAAACGAAGCACAAGCCCTGAAAGGGCGATACAACAACGGCAGATGAAACTTCAAACCGCCATCCAATATTTGGCAGTTGGTTCGTTGCTGGTCGTGCTCCAAACTTGGGCGCAAGAATTGCCGAAAATTCCTTTGCCGTCTGAAATCTCGGCCTATGAACGCGAAAAGCCAGTCTTTAACACGAAGAGCCTTGGCCGAGAGCGTGGAGATGCCCTGTTCACGCTACTGGATGGCGGGCGCAGTTGCGAACGCTGGATGCAGAACGGGCTTCCACCCGGCATCGTTTGCGCTCTTCCAGCCCCACCTTCGTACTGGTTCACCGCGAATCGAAAAGACGGAACCAATTACTCGGTAGGATTGACACAAGACGGCGGATTGCTGCACTTGCGCGAGGGTCTATACGTAGTCCCAAAGGCCAAGCAAGAAGCCATCCAGAAAGTTCTGCGCGACCTTGGTGCAGACTTGAAACGTGAAGTCCTTTCTGCGCCCAAACCCTTGACCTACACCGTCGGAACCTTGAACGACGGAGGAACGCTGTCTGGCATTTCACGCCTATTCTACGGGGATGCTTCTCAATGGAAGAGAATCCAAGAAGCGAATCGAAAAACGCTCAATAACCCGAACGTGATCGACGACCGGATGAAATTAGTCATCCCCGAACTTCTAAACGCTAAGACTCCAAAACTTTGACCCAACTTCGCAACACTTCGATCACTGATCACTGACCACTATCCCCAATGAGCCAACCACTAATCGAAATCAAGAACCTCAGCGCCGGTGTCAACGGCAAGCAGATCCTCAAGGGCATCAACCTCGTCGTCCGCCCGGGCGAAGTCCATGCCATCATGGGGCCGAACGGCTCCGGCAAGAGCACGCTCGGCTACGTCCTCGCCGGCCGCAAAGGCTACGACGTCACCGGTGGCTCCGTGATCTACGACGGCAAGGACTTGATCGCCCTGCCCCCCGAGGACCGCGCGCGTGAGGGCCTGTTCCTCGCCTTCCAGTATCCCGTCGAGATTCCCGGCGTGAACAACACCTACTTCCTCCGCGCCGCCTACAACGAGCAGCGCAAGCATCGCGGCCTGGAGGAGATGGACGCCGTGGATTTCCTCACCATCGTGAAGGAGAAGATGAAGCTGCTCGAACTCCCCGAAGGCATGCTCAAGCGCGCCGTCAACGAGGGCTTCTCCGGCGGCGAGAAGAAGCGCAACGAAATCTTCCAGATGGCCGTACTCGACCCGAAGCTCGCCATCCTTGACGAGACCGACTCCGGCCTGGACATCGACGCGCTGCGCATCGTCGCTGAAGGCGTCAACAAGCTGAAGCGCCCCGACAACGCATCCATCGTCATCACCCACTACCAACGCCTGCTGAACTACATCGTGCCCGACTTCGTGCATGTGCTCTGGAACGGCCAGATCATCAAGTCTGGCGGCAAGGACCTCGCGCTGGAGCTGGAAGAAAAGGGCTACGACTGGCTCATCGGCAAGACCGCGAAGTAACCGGAACGCCGGTCTCCGACCCGGCAATAATTGAATTTTACAACGCGCCGGGTCGGAGACCGGCGCTCCGAAAAATGATCGTGCCATGACACAGACAAAAACCAAATCAGTCTCCGAAAACGCGGCCCACCTCGCCGCCGCTGAGACCTTTGCCGCCAGTGCGCCCGGCCCGGACTGGCTCCGCAACCTGCGCCGCAACGGCGTCACGCACTTCACGGAACTCGGCTTCCCCACGACGAAGCTGGAAGACTGGATTTACTGCAATGTCGCGCCCATTACCAAACTCGCCTTCAGGCCCGCCACCTCGGCCGGCACGGATGTGACCGCGCAGCAGCTCGCGCCCTTCGCCTTTCCCGGCTGGACCGGCTCACGGCTCGTCTTCGTAAACGGCCACTTCTCCCCTGCCCTCTCGTCGTTGCCTGCACCTCAACCCGGCGTGACCATCACCAATCTCGCCACCGCGCTGGCCAGTGGTGACCAGTTGATCGAAAGCCACCTGGCCCACCACGCCGGCGTGGATGCCAGCGGCTTCTCCGCATTGAACACCGCCTTCATTGCGGATGGAGCCTTCATCGCGCTCGCGCCGAATACCATCGCTGCCGGGCCGGTTCACCTCCTGTTCGTCAGTGCTCCCGGCGACACGGCCAACACCGCCCAACCGCGCAACCTGCTCGTCGCCGGCGCGAACAGCTCCGTGAAAGTCGTCGAACACTACGTCAGCCTCGGCGGCACGGCCCACTTCACCAATGCCATCACCGAGATCGCCGTCGGCGAGGGCGCGCACCTTGAACACGCGAAATTCCAGGAGGAGAACCTCGAAGCGTTTCACGTAGCCACCGTGCAGGTCACGCTGGCCCGCGACAGCCGCTTCCTCTCGCACAGCATCAGCACCGGCGCAAAACTGGCCCGGCACAACATCAACCTCGTCATGACCGGTCAGGGCGTGGATTGCGTGATGAACGGCCTCTACGCCGTTGGCGGCAAACAGCTCGTGGACCACCACACCGTCGCCGACCACGCGGTCCCGCACTGTGGCAGCCACGAGTATTACCACGGCATCCTCGGCGGACACTCGCGCGGGGTGTTCAACGGAAAAATCTTCGTCCGCAAGGATGCGCAGAAGACCGACGCCAAACAAACCAGCCGCAATCTCCTCGTCACCGACAACGCGACGGTGAACGCCAAACCCCAGCTCGAAATCCTCGCCGACGACGTGAAGTGCACGCACGGGGCAACCGTGGGCCAGCTCAATGACGAAGCCCTCTTCTACTGCCGCAGCCGCGGACTGGACGAGGTGAGCGCCCGCCGCCTGCTCACCCACGCTTTCGCCAGTGAGATCGTGAACCGCATCACCGTCGAGCCCGTGCGCGAGCATCTGGAGCAGGTGCTGTGGGGCCGCCTGGAGGAGTTGATTGAGAAGAAGTGATGGCAAATTGACACCGTACAAACTGATGGCAAACTGACGGCATGACGCGCGCTCAAATCCAACTGCCCGATGACGTTTACGCCCGCGCCCGCAAAGTGTGCGCGGCCCGCGAAATCTCCTTTGCCGAGCTGTCCCGGCGCGGTTTGGAGTACATGCTGAGCGTGTATGCTCAGGAGCCAGCACCTGCCAAAGAGTGGGCACCCCCAAAGCCCCGCCGCCTTGGTTGGAAAGGATTGACCGACGAGCAAATCAAGGAGGAAGCCCAGCTTACCACCACGGAAGCCGCCTACCTTCGTCGCCGGAAATGAGGCGACATGCTTTCCATCGACACCAATCTGCTGCTGCACGCATACGATGAAGATTCGCCGAATCACGCTGCGGCACTGGCGTGGCTCACTCCGCTGCATCAGAACGAGGAAATAGCCATCTCTGAACTCATCCTCGCGGAGTTCTACCGCCTGCTGCGCAACTCCTCAGTACTGAAGGAGCCGCTCTCAGCCGACGAAGCTGTCGAAGTCATCCAAACGTACCGCCGCCATCCCCGTTGGCGGCTCATTGGCTTCCCGCTCGAAAGCCGGTCGTTGCACGACTCGCTCTGGCAAATGGCCCATCGCCCGGATTTCGCCTTCCGCCGACTCTACGACGCCCGCGCCGCACTCACGATGACGGCCCAAGGTGTTACAGACTTCGCCACGGTCAATGTGAAGGACTACCAAGGACTGGGCTTCCGGCGGGTGTGGAATCCGTTGGTGGCTGCGGCCAATTAGCGTCTTAGTCTCTGATGCACATTCCGCCAGCGAATTCTCTTACCGCGTCACCGTTGAGCCCGTTCGCGCGCATTTGGAGCAGGTGCTGTGTGAACGATTGGAAGAGTTGATTGAGAAGCGATAGCACTGCATGAATTCATTGTTGTCCTTGCTGCTCATTTCACTCCTTTGCTGCACGGCAACTGCTAGCCGCGCTGCCCAATTGCTCGCCGGCGTCTCAAAGATGGACATCACCGACCGCGCGGCAGGACCAGTGAACGACCCTTCGTACGTGAAGGCGCTGGTGCTCAAGGACGGCTCAACCACCGTCGTGCTGATCACGGTAGATGCCGTGGCCATCGGCGGGATCGGCCGCATCAAGGATGATTACCTGCCGAAGGTGCGGGCGGCCTTGCAAACGGAGCTGGGCATCCCGCCGGCCAGCGTGCTCGTCAACGCCAGTCATTGCCACAGCATCGTACGCGCGGACACCGACGCGCTCACAGTGCAGGCCGTGAAAGAGGCGGCGAAGAATCTGGTACCCGTGCGCGCCGGGGCTGGACGTGGCCGCGAAGACCGCATCATGGAAAACCGCCGCCTCAAGCTGAAGGACGGCAGCGAGCTGGATCTCCGCCGGGCTTACGCCACTCCCCGCGACGAAGACGTGGCCGTGGTCGGTCCCGTGGACGCCGAGATCGGCCTGCTGCGGCTTGACCGCACGGATGGCCGGCCTTTCGCATTGGTTTACAATTTCGCCTGTCACCCCATCCATGGCGTGCCCGCCGGGGGCAACACGGCAGATTACCCCGGCTTCGCGTCGAAGGTCATCGAGGAAAATTTCGGCGAAGGCGTGATGGCCTTCTTCGTACAGGGCTGCGCGGGCGACATCAACCCGTCCCTCTACAAGGCCGTTCATCACCCGCACGACGCCGAGGCCTACGGGACCATGCTCGGCCTGAGTGCGCTGCGGGCGGCGCGCGGCATCCAGACGGGTGAAACCGCGCCCCTGCGCATCGTGCGCGAGCCGATGACGCTGCCCCGCGCCGCCGATTACGCCCAGCGCATCGCAGCGATCGAGGTGGAACAGGCGCGGCTGCTGAAATCATTTCGCAGCACGAGCCTGAACTTCAAGGCGTTCCTCCCGCTGTTCCTCGAGCACAAGCTCTCGCCCGAGTTCCCCGGCTATCACAACTATCGCTACCTCCACGAGCAGGCGATCGGCCGCGCCGATTTGGCGAAGCTCGACGCGGAGAACCGCGCGAACCTCGAAGCCTATCTGGCGAACATCCAGGCGATGGAGCGGCTCACGCACCTGCAGGTGAATCTCGCACTGCTCCAGAAGCACCAGGCCGAGACCGTCGCCGCCGGCAAGCCCACGCTGGAGGTGGAACTGTATGGCGTGCGCGTTGGGAACTTCACGCTCGTGACCTTCCCCGGCGAACTCACCGTGGAGATCGGTCTCGCGTTGAAGCAGCGCGCCCCCGGCCCATTCACGTTCGTCGCCGGTTACTCCAACGGCTACATCTTCTACCTGCCCCACGAGGCTCAGCGAAAGAACACCGGGTACGCGCAGGAAGACTGCGACTGCCTCGTGGCCCCGGAATGGCGGAAGCTTTTTGACGAGCGGGCGGATGCGGTGTTGAAGATGCTGAACGGGCCGTGAAGGGAATGAATAATGTCCAAGGCCCAATGACCAAAGAATGCCCAATGACCGATGGCGTAGTGATGTCCGCCGCGTTTTGGACTGCGCCGGCAGAGCGCAGCGGCGACGGCGCTTTGGCGTCCTGCGGAGCGGAAATGGGTCGTGGGCCGAACCACTGCGCGGAAGGCCAATGCGGCGTCGCGCTCCGCTTGCCGCCGCTGTCCAAAACGCTGCCAGCACTCCTTACGGCCCTGTTCATCCTGTCCGCTTCAATACCCGCCGCCGCGCTTACTCCGAGCGAGGAGGCGCTGCGACACGTTTTGGGCGAAGGCACGCCGGTACCGATTCCGCTGTGGACTGGCCAGCCGCCGAAATTTCTCACCAACACGCCGCCGGAATCCGTGGACGAGCACGCGCGCATCAAGGGTGTCTCCGTGCCGACCTTGAGCGTGTATTTTCCACCGGCGGACAAGCGCACGGGCATGGCCATCATCGTGTGTGCGGGCGGGGGGTACGGCGGGCTGGACTGGCGGACGCACGTCCATTTCGCGGCGGCGGTTTTTAACCCGAAGGGCGTCACGGTCATCGGCCTCAAGTATCGCACGCGCCCGCCGCACTTGGGGGACAACGCGAGCATCCAGGCGCTCACCCTGCTCGACGCCCAGCGGGCCGTGCGGCTGGTGCGGCATCGCGCAGCGGAGTGGGGCATCGAGCCGGGGAAGGTCGGCGTCGTCGGCTACTCGGCGGGCGCGAACCTCGCCATGAACCTCGCGGCGAACTTTGACGCCGGTGATGCGCAGGCCACCGACCCGGTCGAGCGGTTGAGCTGCCGGCCAGACTTCGCGGTCGGGCTGGGGACGTGGCATTGGCGCAAGCCGGAGAACCCCTTCAAGTTCCCTCCCACCGCGCCGCCGGTCTATCTCGTCCACGCCACCAAGGATGAGCCGGTTGCCATCGCGCAGAACATCGTCGCTGACTTGAAGCGGCTCGGGGTTCCGGCGCGGCTGGACCTGTTCGCCGAAGGCGGTCACGGCGTCGGTAATTTGATCCCGCAACGGGTCCAGCATGGATTTCCCCCGACGAAGTGGCCGGAATTGCTGCTGCAATGGCTCGCCGAACGCCCAAAGAACTGATACCTTGCCACACGATTTATGTCCGACGACCTTAACGATCTCTATCAGGAAGTCATCCTGGAGCACGCGAAAAGCCCGCGTAACTTCAAGGTGCTCCCCGACGCCAACCGCGTCGCCCACGGCACCAACCCGCTCTGCGGCGACAACTACACCGTGTATCTCGTCATGGACGGCGACGTGGTGAAGGACGCGAGCTTCCAAGGCTCCGGCTGCGCCATCTCGAAGGCTTCGGCGTCACTGCTCACCAGCACCATCAAGGGCAAGACGCGCGCGGAAGTGGAAGCGCTCTTCGGCAAGGTGCACGACATGGTCACCACCGGCCACGCGGACGACGCCATGGGTAAACTCGCGGCGTTCGCAGGCGTGCACAAGTTCCCCGCGCGCGTGAAATGCGCCATTCTCTCCTGGCACGCCGCCAAGGCGGCGGTGGCGGGCGGTGGCACCGTGAGCACAGAAGGCGATGAGCCTAAGGCGGGATGATTTTTGGCCACAGATGAAACACAGATTGAACACAGACCTGAATCAGGAAAGCAGGAATACAGGAAACGGAATGCGGCGAGCGGGCCAGAGCCTTTTCCAGTATTCGTGCGTTCCTGATAAATCCCATCTGTGTTTCATCTGTGTTCATCTGTGGCCAAACTGAATTGATATGCACTCCTACGAAACCGTCACCCTCTCCCGCGATGTGGATGCCACGCGCATTCCCTCCGGCGAGAAGGGTTTTATCCCCACCGGCACCGAAGTCACCATCACGCAGGTGCTCGGCGGCACCTACACCGTGCAGTTCATCGGCGGCCTCGCGCGCATCGAAGGCAAGGACGCGGATGCGCTGGGCAAGACGCCCGTCGCCGCCGTCGCGCCCCCCGTCACTCCGACCCCGTCCGGTCCCGTCAGCAAGGACACCCTCAACGAACAGGTCTGGACGGCGTTGCGCACCTGTTACGATCCCGAGATTCCCGTCAACATCGCCGACCTCGGCCTCATCTACCACTGCGACCTCACCGAACTGGGTGCCAACAGCTACAAGGCCGACGTGAAGATGACCCTCACCGCCCCCGGTTGCGGCATGGGCCCCGTGCTCGTACAGGACGTGCAGAACAAGCTCCTCTGCCTCGAAGGCATCGACGACGTTAACGTCGAACTGGTCTGGGACCCGCCCTGGAACCAGGGCCTCATGACCGAAGCGGCAAAGCTCCAATTGGGATTGATGTGATTGATTTTAAGCAACAGATGGACACAGATGGAACACAGATTTAAATCAGGAAAGCAGGAATGCAGGAAAGGGCTTTTACAGTTGTTTCCCGTACAATTCCTGCGTTCCTGCTTTCCTGATTAATCCCATCTGTGTTTCATTTGTGTCCATCTGTGGCTAACCCCTGATTGCCATGCCTTCCCTACTTCCTGACTGGTTCGCGCTGCGCGCCGACTTTCCAATCCTCGACCAACAAGTCCACGGGCATCCGCTGGTCTATTTTGACAACGCCGCCACTTCCCAGAAACCCCGCGCCGTCGTGGATGCCCTCGTGCGCTACTACGAGCGCGACAATGCGAACGTCCATCGCGGCATCCACGAACTGAGCAACCGCTCCACCAACGCCTTCGAGGCCGCACGCGAACGGACGCGCAAGTTCATCAACGCCCGCAGCATCGAGGAAATCATCTACACGCGCGGTACGACCGAGGGCATTAACCTGATCGCCAATGCGTGGGGCGGGAAGTTCATCAAGGCTGGGGATGTCATCCTCCTCACGGAGATGGAGCACCACAGCAACATCGTGCCGTGGCAGATGCTCGCCGAACGCACGGGGGCCAAACTCCGGTACATTCCCATCACCGGTGACGAGGGCCTGCTGGACCTGGACAAGCTGGATTCCCTGCTCACGCCCGAGGTGAAGCTCTTCGCGATGGTCCACATCTCGAACGCCCTCGGTACGCTCAACCCCGTCACCGACCTCTGCGCCCGCGCGCGGAAGCTCGGCATCACCACACTCGTGGACGGTGCGCAAAGCGCGGGCCACCTGCCGGTGGATGTGCAGGCCATCGGATGCGATTTCTACGCCTTCAGCGGCCATAAGATCTGCGGGCCCACCGGCATCGGCACGCTCTACGGGCGCAAGGAAGTGCTGGAGCAAACTCCGCCCTGGCACGGCGGCGGCGAGATGATCGCCACCGTGGACTATTTCAAGAGCACGTGGAACACGCTCCCGCACAAGTTCGAAGCCGGCACGCCGGACATCTCCGGTCCCATCGGCCTGCACGCCGCGCTGGACTACCTCGACGCCATCGGCCGCGAAAACATCTTCCGTCACGACCTTGAACTGGCCACCTACGCCTACCAACGCCTGAGTGAACTCAAGGGCGTGCGGCTCTTTGGTCCCAAGGGCGAACGCGGCGGTCTCGTGAGCTTCCTGCTCGACGATGTGCATGCGCACGACGTCGTGACCATCGCGGATCGCTACGGCGTGGCCTTGCGTGGGGGGCACCACTGTACCCAGCCGTTGATGAAGAAGCTCGGCGTCCCCTCCACCGCCCGCGCGAGCTTTTACTTCTACAACACCCGCGCCGAGGTGGACCGCTTCATCGAAGTAGTCCGGGAGATTCAGAAGTTCTTCGGCGTGTGAACGAGGTTCGCAGCCGCCGCACCCGGAAGGGACGTGTTCCACCACGTCCCCATCTGCCGATAAAGCCGGCGCGTGCGCAGCGAGCACCCATCGAACCAGAGGCGTCGGTCAGAAAAATGAGGTCAGAAAGATGCAGAAAAAAATTTTCTGACCCCATCTTTCTGATCAATTTCTTCTGCAAACGCTTCCCGCGAGGAAAACCAGCCGGAAGTACTCGTTAGCCACGGATGGAACACAGATGGAACACGGATGGGGACGAGCCCACACGCGCGTAACGGGCGGCCGTCACGGATCAATCCGTAAAGCAGTTGGTCAGGCCGCAATTTCGCAGTAGGCCGCATGCGTGTGTGGCACTGGGACCGGCTCGCCAGCCAGCCGCAAACCCTCGACATGGAACTCCATGGCCTCGTGCATCTCGCGCTCTACTTCCGCGCGCGTGGAGCCGGTGGCAATGCAGCCGGGCAAATCCGGCGAGAACGCTGAGTAGCCGGTTTCGGTTTCTTCGATGACGATGAGGTAGGTGTTCATTTGAGCCCAGCTTGCTTGAGAATGCTGTTTAACGTGCCCGGAGCAACGTCGTCTCCGGGCTTGCCGGCGACTGTAACCAGTCCGCGCTTGGCAGCGTGCTTGAACTGACGGTGGCTTCCGCGCGTGCGGTCGAGATACCAGCCATCGTCAGCAATGCGTTTGAGAAGGTCACGGACTTTCAAGCAACAAAGTGACAGTGCCGAAAGGGAGAAGGGCCGTCAATCGCAGGCAAGCATTGTAAGAACGCCACCATGATGCTTGCACTTTGCCCATTGGCGGCCTGGGCGCTTTGCTGCATTCTCCAATCACCAAATGCCCGTCATCATGAAAATCGCCACACGCCTGCTGCTGTTCCTTGCCACCATCACCCTTCTCACGCCCGTCGCCCACTCGGCCACAGTCGCTCTCTTTGACGGCAAGTCGCTGGATGGGTGGACGTACAACGAGAAGATCTGGCGGTTGGAAAACGGCATGATCACGGGCGGTTCGCTGGAGGAACGGGTGCCGCGCAACGAATTCATCGCCACCAAGAAGTCGTTCCACAACTTCGAACTGCGCGTGAAGCTCAAGCTCACCGGGACCGATGGTTTCATCAACTCGGGCGTGCAGATCCGCAGCGTGCGCGTGCCCAACAGCTCCGAGATGAGCGGCTACCAGGTGGATTACGGCAAGGGCTGGTACGGCAAGCTCTATGACGAGTCCCGCCGCAACAAGGTCATCGCCGACTCCACCGATCCAAAGGCCGCCAACGCCGCCATCAAGGAGGCGGACTGGAACGAGTACCGCATCGTCGCCGAGGGACCGCGCATCCGCTCGTGGATCAATGGCGTGCCCGCGCTGGACTTCACCGAGACCGAGCCGGGCATTGCGCTGGACGGATTGATCGGCATCCAGGTCCACGGCGGCGGCAAGGCGGTTGTGCAGGTGAAGGAAGTCACCATCGAGGAACTGCCCCCGACGCCCAACGCGCCGACCTGGGAAAAGCTCGGGCCTTACAAGGCTCCAGCCAAACCGGCTGCGAAGAAGAGTGACGAGCCACCCGTCAAGAAGAGCAACTAACTTTGGCGCAATTTTGAATCTGGCCTCTGAAATGCAAACAACCACCGTTCCCACCTCCACCTCCCGTCGCCAGTTCCTCGCCGCCAGCACAGCCGCCGGTGCCGCATTGGCCCTGCCCGCCTTGTCCCCAGCCGCCGCCGGGCGCAGTGACAAACTCCGCCTCGGCCTGATCGGCTGCGGGGGACGCGGCACCGGGGCCGCCGCACAGGCGCTCACGGCGGACAGCAACGTGGAGCTTTACGCGATGGGGGATGTGTTCAAGACCCAGATCGAAAACAGCCAGGAGTCGCTGAAGAAGCAGTTCGAGAAAGACCCATCGCGGATGAACGTGGCGGAGTCCCGACAGTTCACCGGCCTGGACGCGTATCAAAAAGTGCTCCAGAGCGGCGTGGACGTGGTGCTGTTGACCACGCCCGGAGGTTTCCGGCCCTTCCATCTGCGTGCGGCCATCGAGGCGGGCAAACACGTCTTCTGCGAGAAGCCAATGGGCGTGGACCCGGCGGGGATTCGTTCCGTGCTGGAATCGACCCGGCTGGCCAAGGAGAAGAACCTCGCCATTCGCGCGGGCTTCAACTACCGGTTCGAATCCCCCTACCGCGCCGCGATGCAGCGCGTGCATGACGGGGCCATTGGCGACCTCGTGGCCATCTACTCCACGCGCATGAGCAACCGCCTCGCGCGCTTCGACGGCGCGCGCAAGCCCGAGCAAACCGATTTGGAATGGCAGCTCCGCAACTGGCACCACTTCGTCTGGTTGTCCGGCGACTTCATCCTCGAGGTCACGGCGCACAGCATCGACAAAATCGCGTGGGCCATGCGCGATGTGCCGCCCGCGCGGTGTCACGCCAGCGGGGCGCGGCATCAGGGCACGGTCGGCGATGCGTGGGACCAGTGGGACGTAACCTACGAGTGGGACAACGGCGTGATGGCCTTCCTCAAGACGCGTTACCAAAACGGCTGCCACAACGAGCACCGTGACGTGTTGATCGGCACCAAGGGCAAATGCGAATTGGGCTGGGGCACCGCGAAGATCACCGGCGCGACCAACTGGCGTTACGCCGGCGAGAAACCCATCTCGCACCAGGTTGAACATGACGAACTCTTCGCCGAACTGCGCGCCGGACGGACGCCGAATGACGGCCAGCGCATGGCCCAGAGCACGATGATGGGCATCATGGGCCGCATGAGCGCCTACACCGGCAAGGAAGTGACCTGGGAATTTGCGATGCAATCCAAGCTCGCCACGATGCCGGAGAAGCTCACCTGGGACATGAAGTTGCCCGAACCGAAACCTGCCGAACCGGGCAAGACGCCGTTGGTCTGAGATGCTTATGAAGGTTGCTCCCTGGCTGTCATTGGGCAGGTGTCTTGCGTGGTTGCTCCTGTGTGGTTCCGTGTCGCTGATCGCACAGCCAGCGGCGAAAGTACCGCCGGTGCCAACGGGCGCATTACGACTCACACTGCCACCGGTGGTGTATGCCGTGCCGGGTGTGCCCATGAATCTGCACTTTGCCAACGTGGTGCTGGCCGCTCCAGAGGCCGCACCCGCGTTCACCATCGAGTGCGGTGTCGGAAAAAGTGTTTCCAATTGCTGGACGCTCACGGCAACGGGAACGCAGGTGGGCCGGCATCCGTTGACGTTGCGCGCAAGCCTGGGGACAGGCGCAGTTTTCGAGCGCGCTCAAACGGAGGTCCGCATCGTGCCGTCGGAGGCGGGAAAAGGACAGGACATCGCCCTGCTCATCGTGGGCGACAGCCTCACCCATGCCTCGGCTTACCCAAACGAAATGGCGCGTTTACTGGCGCTGCCGGGAAACCCAAAGTGGCGGATGCTGGGCACGCATCATCCCGCCAGCGCAGCGACCAACGTCGCGCACGAAGGCTACGGCGGATGGACATGGAACCGGTTCAACACGCTCTTCAACCCCGAACGGCCCATGCCCGGCTACACGAACAGCAGCCCGTTCGTCGCCGCCACGGGGCCGCAGGGGAAGCCGCAGTTGGATGTCGCCAATTACATTGCGAAGCATTGCGGTGGACGCGCGCCGGATTTCGTGACGTTCCTGTTGGGCATCAACGACTGTTTCCGGCTCAAGGCGGATGACCCCGTCGCGCTCGACGCCGGCATCACGCAAATGCTGCAACAGGCGGACCTTTTGCTCGCGGCTTTTCACCAGGCGACACCGAAGGCGGAACTGGCCATCGGGCTGACCACGCCCGGGAACATCCGCGACGCCGCGTTTGTGGCGAACTACAAGAACCAGTATACCCGCGCCAACTGGCGGGCCGTGCAGCACCGTCTGGTGGAACGCCAGCTCGCGCACTTCGCCGGACGCGAGGCGGAAGGAATCTTCATCGTGCCTACCGAACTGAACCTCGACATCGTCGCCGGGTATCCGGACAACAACGCGGTGCATCCGAACGCCACCGGCTATCAACAGATTGGGGCGAGCTTTTACTCCTGGTTGAAGTGGCGGTTGGCGGAACGCGACCGGGCGAAAGCGGGCCAGTAACACCCGTTGGGCTGTTCGTTCCCGCTCCGCGGCTGGGTCTGGTTGGCGCGTTGACCGCGCGGGCAGTTCGCTTCAAGCTTCCGCCATGAAAGCCACTCCCTCACCTGCGGTTGCGCTCTCCCGCCGCCAGTTCACGAAAGCCACCGCAGCCTCCGCCGGCGCAATCCTGGGGTTCCCTGCCCTGCTCAGCGCGAGAAATCCCAATGACAAGCTGGCCGTCGCCATCATCGGTTCCGGCGGTCGCGGTGGGGCGAACATGGGCGGCGTGGCGCAGACGGAATACATCGCCGCGCTCTGCGATGTGAACCAGCGCAACCTCGACGCCGCCAAGACCAAGCACCCGCAGGCCGCGACGTTCACCGATTTCCGCAAACTGTTCGACCACGCGAACGACTACGACGCCGTGGTGGTCAGCACCTGCGAACATACGCACGCCTTCGCCACCATGATGGCCTTGAAGGCCGGCAAGCATGTCTATTGCGAGAAGCCGCTGACCTACAACATCTTCGAGGCGCGCAAGGTCCGCGAGGCCGCCCTGGCCCGCCCGAAACAGGCCACGCAGATGGGCATCCAGATCCACTCGTCCGAAAACTATCGGCGCGTGGTGGAGCTGATCCAGAGCGGGGCCATCGGCGGGGTCCGGGAGGTGCATGTGTGGGTCTCGCGCGCGTGGGGGTTGCAGAGTGCCGAAGCCGCCGCACGGAACAAGGACATCGTCAACGTCACGGACCGGCCGAAGGAAGCTTCACCGATTCCCGCCGGGCTGGATTGGGACCTGTGGCTCGGGCCGGCCCCGGAGCGGCCTTACAACGACGTCTATTTCCCCGGACCGAAGTGGTATCGCTGGTGGGACTTCGGCAACGGCACGATGAGCGACCTGGGCTCGCATTGGAACGACCTGCCCTTCTGGGCGCTCAAGCTGAAAGCCCCGCTGACCATTGAGGGCTTCGGTCCGCCCGCCCACCGCGAGATCGCGCCCGCCTCCATGCACGCAACCTATGAGTACGGCCCGCGTGAAGGCATGCCACCGGTGAAGCTCACCTGGTATCAAGGCGAGGATAAACCCAAGCTCTGGACCGAGAACAAGATTCCACAGTGGGGCAATGGTCACCTCTTCGTCGGCGACAAGGGCATGCTGCTCTCCGATTACGGCAAGTACCTCCTCCTGCCCGAAAAGGATTTTGCCGACTTCAAACGTCCCGAACCAACCATCCCACGCGTGAAGAGCCACTACGACGACTGGTTGAGCGCGATCAAGAACGGCACCCAGCCCAGCGCGAACTTCGAGTATTCCGGCTGGCTGACCGAGGCCAACCATCTCGGCAACGTAGCCTATCGCGTTGGCAAGAAATTGGAATGGGACCCGGTGAACCTGCGCGCCAAAAACGCGCCCGAGGCCACACCGTTCATCCAGCGCGAGTATCGCAAGGGCTGGTCGCTCGCCTAACCGCCACAAACCTCACACGTCCGCGGAGTGGGTGAAGCCCGGCCCGCCGCCGGCCACGTAGCCACGGCTGACACCGCTCGCTTCCGGGCTGACCCAGAATGCGAAGAGCTTGCCCTGCCGCAGGGTGAAGCGGAATTTCACCGGCTGGCCGACGATGGCTTTCAAGTCGTCCGCGCCCTGCCAGCGCACCGCGAGCTTGGTTCCATCCCCCTTGACCGGCGCGCAGTTTGCTGAAGAAAACGGCGCGATGACTGCTCCCTGAGCATCGAGAATCTCCACGCGCAGTTCGCCTGCGGAGGCGGCGAGGTTGACGAAGAGATGCTTCCCGGTGAAACGCACCGGCCGGGTGGTGAGGACACCCTCGGTTTCGGTTTCCAGCGAGGCAAAGCCGTCACGGCGCAGCGTGGCCAGGCCGGTGCAGCCATCGCCATCGGGAAACTCCATGGGCCCGCCGCGTCGCCCGCTCGCGTAGAAGTAGAGCTGGTCGCCGACAATGAGACAGCCCGCCCCGGCCGACTGGACGTTGCCCCAGTTCCAATCGCCCTTCCGCTCGGACATTCCAAGAAACGGCCGTCGGTCCGGGCGAGTGAAGTGGAAACCATCGCGGCTGTAGCCGAGACAGACGTCGTTCAGTTCCGGACGGCCTGTTGCCGGGTCGGCCTTGCCCCGCCAGAGCGTGTAAAGACCAAGCATCACGCTCTCGTAAGCGGCGCAATCGATGTTCGTCAATTGCGGCGTGAGTTTCGTGTCCGGGCGCGCCGGATCGAGCGAATCAGCGCCCACCCACCAACTGCGTTCCTCGGGATTCTTGGCTGCGTCCGCCACACCGTCCTTGCATTCGTAGTAGCGTCGGCAACGGCCAATTACGGTGGAGGAGTCCTTGCGCAGGCCGAAAGCCCAGACGCGCCGGAACGGATTGTAGAAGACCGTGCTGCGGGGATAGATGCCGTTGCTCTTGCCCGCGACCGGTCCCCAGTGGACCCCGTCCGCTGAGACATGGATTTCAAACGACCATTCGCCACGACCGTTGATCTCTTCACGGTGGGCGCGGAAGAGCTTGTAGCGCCGTTGCGGATCGGGGTCCTCCAGATCGAGCCAGACACTTGCGGAATCGCGGTCACCCGTGTGGACGATGCTGGTTCCGGGCACGACGCCCCAATTGCGCTTCTCCCACTTTACGCCGTCCTCGGACACGGCCAGCGCAGTGGCACGCCGGTAGCCGGCCATGTACCAGAGCTTGAAGAGCCGGTCGCGCGGGTCCCACCACACCCCGTCGCTGAAGGCCGATGCCATCGGCGCCGAACCCTGCTTTTCCCACGGCTGGTCGGGCTGGAGGATGGGATTCGCCGGATGCCATACGGGCTGGTGAAACGCGCGGGTCAAGGTCGTCTGCTCGACGAGAAAGTCATCCATGAACAACTGCCGGCCCACGTCGATCGGAATGACGGCCGGTGGCGTCGCGAGGTGCGGCGGCAACGGCGCGGGCTTCGGCGTCGGCGTGGAAGGTTGCGGCGGCCAGGGAGTCGGGAGTTGGATGCCGTTGTAGAGCAAATCACCTTTGCCACCCGGTGCCGCAGCGGCTTTTAGTGCGGACGGGAGGTGGACGGCGGCTCCGAGTCCCGCGAGCGTAAGGTGGGCGAAACGGCGACGATTCAGCATAGCGGGGAATGGTTCGGTAGCACGAATAGGCAATAGCACGGCGTGATGCGGCGGTCGAATCGTTTGACGGTGGCGGGCCGGTTGCCTATTTTGTCTTTGTGAACGCCCGTCGTCTGTCCATTGGGATACTTTACGCTGCTCTTGCCTCCAGCGTCCTCGCTCAAGGTGCGTTTGACTGGCCACAATGGCGCGGCCCCAAGCGCAACGGCATCTCAGAGGAAAAGGATTTCCGCCTCCAATGGCCGAAGGAAGGACCGCACCGCCTCTGGTCAGCCAAGGTCGGCATTGGGTTTTCCTCGGTGTCGGTCGCCGGCGGGAAGCTCTACACGATGGGCAACGTGACCGACGTGGACCATGTGATGTGCCTTGAAGTCGCGACCGGCAAGCTGCTTTGGGACTATAAATATCCGTGCGCGGCGGCTGATCCGAATGGTTACCCCGGACCGCGCTGCACCCCCACGGTGGATCGCGAACTGGTCTTCACCGTGAGCCGGCGCGGTCACGTTCTCTGCCTGAACGCCGCCACCGGCGCACTGGTGTGGACCAAGAATCTGGTGACTGATTTTGGGGGAGCCGTGCCGCAGTGGGGATTCGCTGGTTCGCCGTTGGTCGAGGGTGACACGCTTATTCTTGAGACCGGCGCGGCGGCCCGCTCCGTCGCCGCCCTGGACAAAAAAACAGGCCGGGTGATTTGGGCAAACGGCAACTTCGCAGCGGGCTACAGCTCACCCGTGGCTTTTCCTCTGGCGCGAGATCGTGCGGTGGCGGTGCTCAGCGCGGGCGGTCTGACCGGCCGAGCGGCCAGCAACGGACGCATCCTCTGGCATTACAACTGGCGTACGACCTACGACGTGAACGCGGCCACGCCCATCGTCTTTGACGACAAAATTTTCATCTCCTCCGGCTACAACAGCGGCTGTGCCCTGCTCCAGGTCACGGCCGACTCCATCACTCCCGTATGGTCCAACAAGAACATGCGCAACCAGATGAACTCCTGCGTGCTCTGGCAAGGGCACCTCTACGGCTTTGACGAGAGCCAGCTCTGCTGCCTCGATGTCATCACCGGGGCGGTGAAATGGACCACGCCCGCGTATGGGAAAGGTTCACTCATGCTGGCGGACGCCACGCTGATTCTCTACGGGGAACGCGGACGGCTCGGGCTGGCCGAAGCTTCGCCCGCCGGCTTCCACGAACTCGCCGCCGCCCAGGTCCTCGGCGGCAACAGCACCTGGGCCCCACCGGTGCTGGCGAACGGCCACATCTACTGCCGTAGTCTCAGTGACCTGGTCTGCCTGGACGTGGCGGGCCGGTAAGATCCCGGCTGCCGGGATTGGACTATCTGTTTGCGAGCAGCTCGCCCCTATGGTGTCATTCCCGCAACCGAATATCGCACATGAACACTTGGAGATACGTTCAAAACGGACAACCCTCCGCGCCGGTGGACACCGCCTCACTACAGGCGCTGCTCGCGAACGGGACACTGACTCCCGATACTTACGTCTGGAAAGAAGGGATGGCAAACTGGGTGGCGGCAAAGTCCCTGCCGGAATTTGCCCATTGCCACCCCGCTCCGGTTCCAACGGTGCCACCAGTACCCGGCGGAACAAGCACCAGTTCTCCGATCGTGCCCAGCGTCGCAGGCTCGCCCGCCGATGACATCGAGAAGAACCGGGCGTTCGCAATCCTGTCGTATCTCTCGATTCTCTTTATCGTCGGCCTCATAGCCGCGCCGAATTCGAAGTTCGCGAAGTATCACGCCAACCAAGGGCTGGTGTTGTTTCTCGCCTCCATTATCTCTTCGGTCAGTTGCATGGTCATCGGCTTCATTCCCTTCGTAAACTTTGTACTGATTCTCATCGTACCGGTACTCTGGGGAGGCTGGCTGGTGCTGGCGATCCTCGGCATCGTTAACGCCGCTGGTGGCCAGTCCAAGCCGTTACCGCTCATCGGACACTACGAACTCGTCAAGTAAACCAATGCGCACCAAGGTCAAAATCTGCGGCATCACCCGGCTGTCCGACGCCCTCGCGGCGGTCGAAGCCGGCGCGGACGCACTGGGCTTCATGTTCTTCGCGGGCAGCAAGCGCCACGTTGATCCCGCTGCCGCCGCCCAGATTATCCGCGCCTTGCCCCCTTTCGTCGCGAAGGTCGGCGTCTTCGTGAATGCCACCGCCGAAACGGTGCGGGCCACCGTGGCCGAGTGTGGATTGGACACCCTGCAATTTCACGGCGAGGAGACGCCGGAGTTCTGCCGGCAGTTCGCTCCGCTGAAAGTCGTAAAAGCCTTCCGCATCCAAAACACAGCCTCCCTCAATCCCCTGCCCGACTACGCCGTGGACGCCTGGCTGCTGGACAGCTATGTGCCCGGCCAGCGCGGCGGCACGGGCGAACGCTTCAACTGGGAACTCGCCTGCCAGGCGAAAGAACTTGGCCGCCCGGTCATCCTCGCAGGTGGGTTGTCGCCGGAGAACATCGCCGATGCCGTCCAACAGGTCTGGCCCTTCGCAGTGGACGTTTCCAGCGGCGTGGAGACCGCCCCCGGCCAAAAGGATACCCAGCTGGTGCGGCGCTTCATCGAGATCGTCCGCTGCACCGAGCAGGAACTGGGGTAGGTGCCACGCTGACATCGGACAGTCGTTGAATTCGGTGCTCCGGTAAAAAGTGTAGGCGAAATCAGGGCGGCAAAATTGCGACCGGCTTCGTGGTTGCTTTGGCACTATTGCCCGACGTCGGCGGTTCGCTTTCCGCTTACGGGCAAGGACGAATATGAAAATGCGTTTCCTGTGCCTGATCTCCGTCGCCTGCCTGATCTCCACGGCAACCCTAGCAGCCCAGTTCCCACCGTTTCGGATTGGCCTCAACTTCGCCTTTGTCGGCGCGACCAACACGACGATCAGCCAGGTCTTCACCAATATCACGCCGCTCGGGCTGCGCGGCACACGACACCCCTCACCGGCTGACGTGACTTGGTCGAGCCTGCAAACGCGGTCCAACACCCCGGCCAACTTCACCACGGCAGACCAGGTATTTCTCAACACCAACGGGCTGACAACGCTCGGCACATTTTACGACGATCCGAACATCACCACCTCGCCCGGACTCCAAGTGCCGTGGCTGTCCGGAGGCGGGTTCAATTTCACCAGCAATGAACTTTACTATGCCTCCAACTACGTCCGAACCGTCGTGTCACGCTACTCGGGGGTGACGCATTACTGGGAGATCTCCAACGAAGTGGACGCGCAGACCAACCGCCCCCGCAGCCTGCCGCCGAACGAGTTCGCGTCGTTCCTCGTGACCAACCGCAACTGGATTCGCGCCGTGGACCCGCAGGCGCAGGTCGTCCTGCCCGGTTGCCTGGGCAACTACGGCTATCCCGTGACGAATTCCCATGCGTGGCTGCGCCAGGTGTTGAGCAGCGGTGGCGCGGCGGGCTTCGATGTGGTGAATTACCACGACTACCGTTCGTGGTGGGTGCTGCCCGATGACTTCGACGGATTCCGCTCGGTGCTGGCAGAATTCAGCCTGACCAACATGCCCATTTGGATCACTGAGTGCAGCAGCGCCAGTGTGGCCGGGGCGACCAACACCACGGTGCCGTATGCCAGCGAAGACCAGCAGGCGGCCGACGTATGGCGACGCTCGTGCCTGCTCTTCGGCAAGGGCGCGAGTGTCTGGTTCTGGCATTCACTCTACTCCGCACCCCGCGGCGGCTTCGCCAATCAGGGCTTGCTCACTCCGGCCAACGCGATCCCGGCGGGTCAGAAGAAGAAGTCCTGGCACGCCTTCAAACTGCTCGTGCAGAAGATCGAAGGGTTTCAGACCGCGTCAGTGCTACAACTCGGCAACGCCACGAGCAGCAATACCAGCGGCGGCGACGGACAGTGGGCGGTGCGATTTGACTGGGCCGACGGCACCCGCCGATATGTCGTGTGGAGCGGAACGAACTTGAACCACACCCTTACCAACCTCACCGCGAATCCCTATCGCGTCACAACGGTCGTGCCCGCGACGCTTTCGAGCGATGGCGAAACCGCCACTTTCACGGTCGTCACCAACACGCCCGCCTCCGGTTCGCTCGCCCTCAGCGGAGCCAATCTCCCGGTGCTGGTCGAGTCCACCGTCCCGGTGGCTCCGGTCATCACCAGCGCGACAATGGATGCAAGCGGCACCACCCTCAACGGCACAGGGCCAACGGCCGAGACCTACCGGGTATTTGCGACGTCTGACGTTACCCTGCCCTTCGCAAACTGGATGCAAATCACCAGCGGCACGTTCAGCAACAGCGCGTTTCAAGTGACCGATCGTTCAGCGACGAATTACCCGGCGCGGTACTACCGTCTCTCGGTTCCTTGACTATCAAGCGGACGCATTCGGATGCCCTGACTGCCCTCTGCGCTCGCGTCCATGCCCGTAAACGCGAACCGGCCCGACAATCGAACGCGCGGGCAGGGCTGCCCGCGCTACGGACGGAAGGGTCTTTCCTCATGAGCGCACGGAGTACCACCGTTGCTTTGTTGCTTGGAGCCGGCGGCCAGTCGCCTTAGGTTTTCGCCATGAGCAGTGCCACCACCGCAACTGTCCCCGACGCCCACGGCCATTTCGGTCCGTTTGGCGGACGCTATGTCCCCGAGACGCTCGTGCACCCGTTGCAAGAGCTGGAGGACGAATATTTCCGCGCGCAGCAGGACCCTGAGTTCCAGCGCGAGCTGAGCTATTACCTGCGGGAATTCGTCGGCCGGCCCTCGCCGCTCTATCATTCCGAACGGCTCACCCGCGAACTAGGCGGCGCGAAGATTTATCTCAAGCGCGAGGATCTCAACCACACCGGCGCGCACAAGATCAACAACGCGATGGGTCAGATCCTCCTCGCGAAACGCATGGGCAAAACCCGCATCATCGCCGAGACCGGCGCGGGCCAACACGGCGTCGCCACCGCGACCGTCAGCGCGATGTTCGGCATGAAGTGCGTCATCTACATGGGCGCCGTGGATTGCGAGCGGCAGAAGCTTAACGTCTTCCGCATGAAGATGCTCGGGGCGGACGTCGTGCCGGTACACGCCGGCCAGAAGACCTTGAAGGAAGCCGTCAACGAGGCCATGCGCGACTGGGTCACGAACGTCCGCAGCACGCACTACATCCTGGGCACCGCCTACGGCGCGCACCCCTACCCGGTCATGGTCCGCAACTTCCAGCGGATCATCGGCGACGAGGCCCGCCGGCAGATTCTCGAACAGGAAGAACGTCTCCCTGACCTGCTCATCGCATGCGTTGGCGGCGGCTCGAATGCCATCGGACTTTTCTACCCGTTCCTCAACGATCAGTCCGTGAAAATGCTCGGCGTCGAGGCGGGCGGGCGTGGCATCCTGCCCGAGCAACACGCGGCGCGTTTTCAAGGCGGCTCCCTCGGCGTGCTGCAAGGCACGCGCAGCTACATCCTGCAGGACGAGTTCGGTCAGATTCAGTCCACCCACAGCGTCAGCGCCGGGCTGGACTACGCCGCCGTCGGACCAGAGCACGCGTGGTTGCGGGACCTGGGCCGCGTGGAATACAGCTACGCCACGGACGACCAGGCCCTCGATGCCTTCATGAAGCTCGCGCGCCTCGAAGGCATCATCCCGGCGCTGGAAAGCGCCCACGCCGTCGCCGCCTGTATGGAACGCGCGCCGAAGCTCAGCAAGGACGCCCTCATTATCGTAAACCTCTCCGGCCGTGGCGACAAAGACGTGGCGCAGGTGGCGGACAAAGTGGGTTTGCAGATGCCGGTTTGAATCAGTACTGTGCCGCCATGGTGACTACGACTGAACATCGCTTCAGCGTCCGAGACTACCATCGCATGGCGGAGACAGGTGTCTTGCGCCCCGATGCCCGCGTGGAACTGCTCGATGGGAGGATCACTGATATGTCGCCGATAGGTCCATTGCACGGGGGGTGGTAAAGCGCCTTTCTAGCCTCTTCGCGAACAAAGCAAACCACCGATGGATCGTTTCCACCCAAGACCCGCTCCGCCTCGACGACTACTCCGAGCCGCAGCCGGACGTAATGTTGTTGCGGCCCTCGCCGGATGATTATCTCAGCCGGCATCCGCGCCCGGAGGACGTCCTCCTGCTAATCGAGGTCTCCGATTCCACGCTGGATTACGACCGGGAAGAAAAGCTCCCCGCTTACGGCCGTGCGGGCGTGCCGGAGGTATGGATCGTGAACCCGCAGGATGACCCCATCGAGGTCTATCGCGAACCGCACTACACCGGTTACAGCTCCAAGTCCTTGCTCGGCCACGGCACCCAAGCAACGCCGCTGGCGTTTCCAGATGTTTTGGTGGATGTAAGCGAACTGCTGAAACGCTGAATCACGCCAGCGAGGTGCCGCCCAATCATCACTTGCCGATGCAGTAAATCCGGTCACCAGCTCGCAGGAACATGTCGTTGCCGGAAAACACGGGACTCGATCCGGTGCCGCCGGGAAGCTGGTTGCGGCTGACGAGTTGCGCTTTACGGGTCGCTTCGAGCACGACCGTTTCGCCTTTGTTGGAGGTGAGGAACAGGTTCCGGCCCGCCAGCGTGAGGCTCGCATAGGCGATGGGCCCGGCGTTTGGCTCTGTTTCGAAGAGCTTTTGCCCGTTGAGCAGCGGTTCCTGCGCACCTTTTCCTCGCACATCGAAGGCAAAAAGTTCACCCGCGCCAGTAACCACGAACACCGTGTCATCCAGCAACAGCGGTGAGCCGAAAACTTCGCCCGGAGCCATCCCGCTCCACACTTCCGTTTCCTTGAAGGCTGCGTTGAGTCGGAGTGTGCTGACGGTGGCGTCCCCGAAGCACACGTGTCCCTCACCGACCGGGATCGGGCTGGAATGGATGGCGCGGCCGATCTCGCTGTTGAGGCTCTTGCCATCGGTGACGCGCACAACATCGCCGTTGGGGGTGATGAGGACTTCCACCTCTCCGACCTTCATGCCAGCGGGCGTGCCGTAGGAAGACTTCGCCTCAGTGTTGACCCAGAGTTGCCGACCCGTCGCGGGGTCGAGCGCGTAGAGGTTGCTCACATGCGCGATCAGTTTTCCCGCCACCATGATCGGCGATGAACTGCGTCCGTAACCGGTGGTGGGATCGGCAACGATTCCAATGGTCCACTGGCGTTTGCCATCCAAACCCACGGCACAAACGATGCCGTTGGCGAAGGCCGCATAGACGGATTTACCATCGGTGAGCGGGGTCGCCGCCGCCAGGCCGGAGCCGTCCCGAGGCGCTTCGTACTTCTCCAAGGCGGTCCGGGTATTTTCGTCGGTGAGATCGGCGGCCTTGATTTGCACCTTCCACCACACCGTGCCATCGGCCCTGTCGAGACAGATGAGTAAGTCCGGCTCGGAGGTGACGATGACAAACTTGTCCGTAACGATGGGCGAGGAAAAGCTCCGGCCCACAACCGTTGACCAACGCACATTCTTGGTCGCCGACCACTCCGTCACGGGTGTGGCCCCGGGAAACCGCCCGCTGCCGTCCCCACGCCAGCCGAACGGGTGTTGGAGTGTGGGGCGAGAGTCTGCGGAACCCAGCCTGGGTGATTCAATCCCGGCTGACCATGAAGTGGGGCTCGTCACAAACATCATGAACAGAGCACCAATAGAGGCGGTACCGAGGCGAAGTGTCATGTTACCTTTCCAGATCGTTGGCTACTTTTCCTCGATGCTATACAGGTATTCCTCCCCGCGCAGAAAAAGGGTCTTCCCGTCGAAATAGGGCGAAGAATAAAACGATTCCTGATGGCAAGGATTTCCGCCTTGGCCAGTGAAGTGCAGGTTTTCGAGCACGTTTTTGCCGAGTTCCTTAAACGTGGGGCCGGGCTGGAGGATGTGCGTGTAGCCGGCGTCATCGATGAGATAGATGTTCTTTCCACCCAGCGCGGGGCTGGCCGTCACGCCGTAGAGATAACGATTGAAGCGGTTGTAGCCATCCAGCCATTGCCGGTAGAGGGACTTCCGGCCCACGGGATCAACGGCGGTCAGGCCACCGCTCATCTCAACGGCGTAAACGATCCCGTCCACGAACAACGGCGAGGCAATCGCAAATATCGGCCCGCGCATGGTCATGCTGACCTCCTTGCCTTCGGGGGTCCACAAGGGGTCCGCCTTCGCACCTGCCGCCGTACTGGTCGGCAGGCCGACGGAGATGAACGAAACCATCTCTTTGAAACCGCGAAATCGGAAGGGGTTGTAGATAACACCGGCCTCCACCACCGGAGTCGCTTCGGCGAAGGTCATATCGAGCCGGTTCGGACACAGTTCGGTTCCATCCGAGGCGCGGTGGATGAACCGCTTGCCGATGATGACGCTTTCGCCACCGATCTTCGCGACAACAGGAGATGTACCGCAGAATTGGTTCTGCCAGTCACCGGGCGTGTTGCGCCACAGCTCCCGCCCAGTCTTTGCATCGAAGGCGTAAAGTGATTTGTTGGCGGCAAAGATCAGCTTGCCGTCCATCAAAGCAGGTGAAGTGTGGTTGCCATGCTCCTGCGCGCCAAAGGCATCGTGACGGCTCCAGATGCGTTTCCCGTCGAGGTCGAAGCATGCAATGATGTAAGCGCCCGGACCTTTCATGCCACCGCCACAGGTCCAAAAAACATGCGTACCGTCGCTACACGGCGTGCCATTGCTGGCAGAGACCTCGTTGTCGTGCATCGCCGGATACTTCTTACGACTCATCAGGGCAAACGCCAGATGCACCGCCCGCTCGGCATCGCTCTTCGCCTTGAGCAGCTTGTCCAGTTCAGCTTCCTGACTGGCGGGCAGTCCTTCCAGAAACCGGGCCGCATTGAGCGCGGTAACTACTTCAGCATTCAGTGCGCTGAGCTTGGCCAGCATCGGCTCGATCTTCTCCTTAATGGGCAGCTCAGTTCTTTCCTCCGCAGTAAGCCCATCGTAGGGAGTGCTGGATTGCAGCCACAGGATCTTGCCGTCCCGCTTGCTGATGCACATCAGGTCCGAGATGCCTGAGCCCACAAAAATCCGGTCGCCCACGACGATGGGCTGTGATGTGCTCCGGCCGGTCATGCGGGTCATCCAGTTGATGTTCTTCGTAGTGTAAGCGACCGGAGCGACGGGCGTGAAATAGGCTGCCATCAGCCATTTGCTGAGCCATCTACCGTCGTAGTTTTTGCCCACGCCGTCCGCCGTGCTGATCTTCACCAGCAGCCGGTTCCAACCCTTGACGAGCGTGACCTCAAAAGCCTTGCCCCGGCGCTTTAAGTCGAGGTCGGTGGGCTGGCCATTGAGCCAGCATCGGCCCGCCGCGCCGTCAAAGGGAACCTGTAGCTGCACCCGGGCTTCGTCCGGTGAGTGGATGTAGGTATGGGCGTACGCAACCTTGTTGCTGAAATCGCCTTCAATCTTCGGGGTGGAACTACCCTCGATGGTGAGCTTGCCAAACGTGAAGAGAAAATCCACGTAGCTCTGGCCGCAGGTACCCTCATTGTGATCATGGCGGCTCTGCGTCTCGATGCCGACGCGCAACGGGGTCCAGACCGCCGTGCCGGCCTTCAAGCCTTTGTCTGGTTCAACCTTGGTTTCACCACCGATCAGGTCCCGGTCAAAATCCTTTACCGGGTCCTCAAGATTAAACGGCCCGGCCACGAGCCAGTCTTTGATGGTGAAATACTCCAGCGGCTGACTGGCTGCGCCGGGTTCACCAAGGGGTTTCGCCGCCTGGTAACGCAGTTCGCTGGTGATGCCCTTGACGCGCCGGCTCCAGACCATCGGCGGAGTCGCGCCGGGAAACCGTCCGGTCCAGTCACCGCGCCAGCCCACGGGGTGCTCCGGCGAAGGTGCATACTGCGGTGAGCCGAGGGGCACGGCGGTTTCTGCCCCCATCAAGCCCTGTTCAGATGTGCTCAGAATCAATACGGCGAGACAAAGCCACGAGAGGTTGTAACGAAGGCGGGACATATCATTTCTCTCCGATGCAGTAGAGGTAACCGGGCGAGCGGTAGTACATCCGCGTGCCCTCGAAAATCGGAGTGGAATTGAACTGCGCCTGATCCTTGCCATTGGCGGTTTCCGCGAGATGGCTGTGTGCCACTTCCCGGTATTCCCGGCCGGGCTGGATGACGAGCGTATTGCCCTGGTTATCCATGAGGTAGATGTATTTCCCCGCGAACGTCGGGCTGGCGGAACAGCCAGCCCAGTCCCAATAGTGCGTCCGGGGCTTCAGCGGAAGGACCTTGCGATAAACCACCGCACCAGTCGCCGCGTCGTTGACCACGAGGCCGCCGCCCTGCGTGAGCTGGTAAATGAGGCCATCCACGTAGAGCGGTGAGGACACGTACCCGCGATCGAAGGGATTCTTTTGCTTGTCCACGGCAAGTTCATCATCGCCCCATTGTTCTTTGAGTTCGCAGGTGACGGTGAGTTTACCGGTGTCAGTGCCTGCAGGAACCTTGAATGCCTTCAAGCCCTTGGTCTTGTCGTTGAACTTGGGATAGCCACCATGGGCGAAGATCGTGTCGCCTTCCACAACCGGCGTCGCCACGGAATCGCCGAACGCGCCCTTGTCCCAGACTGGCTGGCCGTCGCGGATGCGGGCGAAGAATCCCCATTGAAAGCCCGCGACAAGTTCGCCGCCCGATTCGATGCGGAAAAGCGAGCCATATGTGTTGAAAGCCTTCGCGGCATTGGACCAGGCGAGCTTGCCCGTAGCCACGTCGTAGGCACGAAGTTCGTTCGCCCAGACCACCAGTTTATTGCCGGCCAGCAATGGGCTGGCGAAGTTCCCATGTTCACTGCCACCACCGCCGCCGCGTGTGATCCACTGGCGGTTCCCGTCGAGGTCGTAGCACGCGGTGACACCGGTGGTGAAGAAGACGCAGACGTGCTTGCCATCGCTGGTCGGCGTCTGCCCGCTGAAGCCGAAGACTGCCTGGCCCCAATAACGGTTGAAGCCCTTCTTGTCGATGGCCACCTGCTCGTCCTGAATCTTCTTTTCGAGATCGCGTTTGCGCTTGAGCACGGGTTCCAACGCGCGCGGCCCAGCCGTCATGGCGGTGGACAACCGGGCGTTGAGCGCCTCGACTGCTTCGGCGTTGGCTTTCGCCAGCTCAGCGGCCGCCGGTGCCAATTTGTCGGCGTAGGCTGAATTCGTCTTGCGATCACTTTCGCTCAACGCCTCGAACTCGGGGTTGGAACGGATCCAATGAATGCGCCCCATCCGCTTGTCGAGGCAGACCAGATCGGCAACTTCCGAGGTGAGGAAAACCTTCTCACCAACAATGATCGGCGTGGCAGTACTGATGTTCGGTAACGGTGCCATCCAGAGGATGCCCTTGGTCACATAGCCGGTTCCGTTGGTGGCACGCTCCCAGGAAACCGGCGGCATGGCGCCCGGATAGCGGCCCGAGCCATCGCCCCGCCAGCCGACGGGACGTTCCGGCGTAGGACTGAACTCTGTTGCCCCGAAGGGTACGGGAGCAGCCACGCCCATGGACACAACCCACACGATCAATGCGCCGAGCCCGATCAACGACTTACCTACAGCACCAAGGCGCTGGCAGATGACTGCGATTTTGATCACCCGCAAAGGGGCGGTGCGTTGTGGCTGCATGGCCATTGGCTACTACGGTTCGATGTGTGCATCAATCTTTGCTGCTTCCAAGTGTGGCACCGCTCACTGGTTCGCCCGCCGGAAGGCGCTGGGCGGGATGCCGGTTTCGCGCTTAAAAACGACACTCAGGTATTCCACGTGGGCGAAGCCGGCACGTTCGGCGATTTCAGACAACGGCTGGTCCGTTTCCACCAGCAACTGCTTCACCCGGTCCAGTTGCACGCGGAGGATTTCCTCGTGCGGCGTGCGGCCCAGCAGGCGGCGGAAGTGGCTTTCGAGCAGCCGGCGCGACTGGGGAACTGCCTTGAGGACATCGGCCACGTTGATTCCTGAGCAGGCGTGCTCGCGGATGAAACGTACGGCCAATGCGGTCCGCCGATCCTCAATGGCCAGGGCACTGGTGCTCTGGCGCGCGGCCACACCAATCGGCGGCACGAGCCGAGTCTCGGCGCGAACGTCCCGACCCGCCATGAGTTCGTCGAGCAAGGCAGCGGCCTCATAGCCGGTGCGGTGCGTGTTGGGAATGACACTGGTCAGCGGAGGATGCGAGAGTTCGCAGAGCACTTCATCGTTGTCCACGCTGATGACGGCGACTTCGTCGGGTACCGGGATGGCTGAGCGCCGGCACGCGTCCAGCAACAACCGTCCGTGAAGATCGTAGCATGCCATGACGCCGACGGGTTTGGGCAGTTTGCGCAGCCACCGCGCGAGATCGTCGCTTTGCGCAGCGTCGTCCGGCCGGAACCGCCGGACAGGCCGGTAGAAGTGACACTCGCCGCCCTCCGCCGCGACGGCGCGTTGGAAATGCTCGCCGCGCCAATTCGACCAGTTGAATCGCGCGTCGCCGCAGTAGGCGAAATGCTTGAACCCCTGGTCGCGCAGATGCTCAAAGGCCATTTGCGCAATGGCGGCATCATCGGTCTCGAACCACGGCAACGCCGGCAGCAGTCGCGCAGCGCTTACGTCCACGATGGGCACCTTGAGCCGCTTCAAGACCCGGGCCATCGCTGGCGTCTCAATGCGCGCAAGGATGCCGTCGCCCCGCCAGGTGGCGAGCCACGGCGGCGGGCGGTCGCCGCGTCCGTGCTCGGCCAGATGCAACGACCACGGCTCGTGCTCGCGCAAGTAAGCGACCACGCCGCGCAGCAGTCCGCGCGCGTACGCGTTCGAGGTTTCGATGAGCAGGGCAACTTGTTTCATCGCGCTGGTGACGGGCCGCAGCGTGGCGGAATCCCCGGCGGGCGGCAACGTTACGTTGTTGCGCGGGGCGCGTGGGACGCAGCTCAGTTTCGTGCACTCCGGGATGCCACATGGGGAGCCTTCTCCCTTCGCGGAGCGAGGGGAGAAGGTGGCCGGAGGCCGGATGAGGGGTTGGGCCACCCTCGCCCACGCACGCAACCCCTCACCCCAACCCTCTCCCCTTGCTCCGCAAAGGGAGAGGGAGTCGACGGCCTACGCCTGCGTCGCCGGGCTTCCTTTCCGCTGCCTCCTTGCCCATCGGTTGAAACCGCTTGGCACCAACAGGGCCAATGGACTCCGAGTTCAACCCGGGCACTGTTGAGGTGCCAAGAAACAGAGCTACGCCCAGCGCGTGGAAAATCTCATGCCAAAGACGCGAAAGCTCATGGTCTGCTTGCCAGGTTGGCCTTACCTTGCCAATCGTAAGCAATGCACACTGCCATGAATTCCCGTACTATGTCGTCCGCTTCGCGCGGCGCACGCAGCCTCGCTGCGTTCACCCTCATCGAACTGCTCGTGGTCATTGCGATCATCGCCATTCTCGCAGGGATGCTGCTGCCGGCCTTGGGCAAGGCCAAGGAAAAGGCCAAACGCACCGCGTGCCTGAACAACCTGAAGCAATTGGGGCTGGCCACCAGCATGTATGCGGAGGATTTCGGTAATAATTACATCAATGTTTCCACCGACCAGAATGGAGCCACCCAAGGCAACTGGCCATGGGATGTGACCCAATACGCCACCACGAACATCAGCCGCTTTGGCCCCGGCGAACAAACCTACTACTGCCCTTCCTATAACAACCTCAACGACAACCATCAGTCCTGGAATTTCAACGTCAACTTCCGCGTGCTTGGCTACGTCCCCTTGCTGGTCGGAGCCAGGCAGGTCCCGGTGAATCTTACGCAGGCAAACACCTTCAACACCGTCAAAACACCTACCGACACCGAAATCTGGACCGATGCCGTCCTCTGCTCGCTCCCGGGTAGCAACTACGCCGTGGTGGTTGGCGGCCTGATCAATCGCACGGCCCACCTTAATGGGGTCAATCCAGCCGGGGGAAACATCGCCTTCATGGATGGCCACTCGGAATGGCGCATTTTCAACAAAATGACCAATACTTTTGGCAATCCTCAGTTCCAATTTTAACCGGCACCTTTTAGCAACCGCAATTAACGTTCCATCCTTCATAACCTGACTTCCACTCACTGATTCCACTCCCTGCCCATGAAGAAGTTCCTGTCCATCCTCCTCGCCGCCCTTGCCTTCAATGCCACCGCCAGCCCCATCCGCGTCCTCTACTGCGGCACCGAGGATCGCACGCCCCGCATGACCTGCCACGCCCTCATGCGCGACCTTGGACGCGACGCGATCTGGTTCGATTACGTCTCCGATCCGAAGGCCGCGACGCCAGAGTTCGTGGCCAAGTTCGACCTCGTGATTCTTGATGCCTCGGCGGACAACTTCAAATCCCTCACCAGTGTGCCGGCCGCAAAATTGCTCAAAGCTGCCGCGCTCGGTGACTCCACGGCGGATGGCTACGCGACTGCCGCCAAACCGAAGCTCCTTGCCAGTCTCAGCGCCCAGCGCATCGCCGAGTGGGAGAAGTTCCTCGCCCAACGCGACCCTGAGAAGCGCGAGGCCAGCCCCACCGTGGCCAACTACGAGAAACGCCAGCAGCCCATCACCTTCCAGTACCCGCTGAGCGTGAAAGGGAGCAAGGAACGCACCCAAGTGCCCGCCGACTGCCGCCTCGAACTGTTCGCCGCCGAGCCGTACATCGCCAAGCCCATCTTCATGGCCTGGGACGAGCGCGGCCGCCTGTGGGTCGCCGAGACGCGCGATTACCCGCACGACGTGAAGCCCGACGGCATGGGCAATGACAGCATCAAGATTTGCGAGGACACCGACGGCGACGGCAGGGCCGACAAGTTCACTGTGTTCGCCGATCACCTGAACATCCCCACCGGCTTCGTCTTCGCCAACGGTGGGATCATCGTCGCGCAGCCCCCGCGCTTCCTCTTCCTCAAGTCGAGCAAGGGCGACGACAAGGCCGACATCCGGCAGGAGATCATGACCGGCTGGGGTGTGAACGACACGCACGCGCAGGCGAACAATCTGCACTACGGCTATGACAACTGGCTCTACGGCTGCGTGGGCTACTCCGGCTTTAACGGCGAGATCGGCGGTGTGAAGAAGCAGTTTGCGCAGGGCACGTACCGCTTCAAGGCCGATGGCTCGGCCCTCGAATTCCTTCATCAGTTCTCGAACAACTCTTGGGGCCAGAGCGCAAACGAATTCGGCGATGACTTCGGCGGCACCGCGAACAACGCACCGATCTTCTTCGGCGGCATTCCGGCGAGCGCGGTGCCCAAGGGAACGCGCGCCATGACCGCCAAGCGCATCAACACCGAGGACAAGTGCCACACCATTACGCCGAACTTCCGCCAAGTGGATGTCTTCGGTGGCTTCACCGCGGCCGCCGGCAGCGCGTTCATCCACTCCGGCAACCTGCCCCCTCGCCTGCAAGGAAAGGCAATGGTCTGCGAGCCGACGATGAAGAACATCGCCCTCATGGATGTGCAGCGTGAGGGTGCCGGGTACGTGGCCAAGGACGGCTTCAACCTCGTCGCCAGCAGCGACGAATGGATGTCGCCCGTCTTCGCCGAAGTCGGTCCCGATGGCGCGGTCTGGTTCGCCGACTGGCAGAACTTCATCATCCAGCACAACCCGACGCCGAGCATCGAGCGCGGTGGCTTCGCGGCCAAGACCGGGGTCGGCGGAGCGCATGAGAACCCGCTGCGCGACCATGTGCGCGGACGCATCTATCGTGTCGTGTGGGACAAGGCGCAGAAGCCGGCCATCGCCTCGTTGAAGGGGGCCGATTCCGCGACGCTCGTCAGCGCGTTGAGCAGCGACAATCAGTTTTGGCGGCTCACGGCCCAGCGGTTGCTGGTTGAAGGCAAGCAGACGGACGCCGCCCCTGCCCTCAAGCAGACGGCTACCAACAGCGCGCCGCTGGCGGCCATTCACGCGCTCTGGTCCTTGCACGGACTCGGTCAACTTGATGACGCCACCCACCGGGCCGCGTTGCTGCACCCGGATGCGGCCGTCCGCCGCAACGCCACCCGCGCCATCGGCACGGATGCCAAGGCGGTCTCGTTGTTCTTCACCTCCGGCGTGGTCAGCGATCCCGACCCGCTCACGAAGCTCGCCGCTTTTGTGAAGCTCGCACAGTTCTCGGACACGAAGCAGATTCAAACCGTCGTCGCCAGCATCGCGCGCAATCCCGCCAACCAGGGCGACGAATGGCTCGCGGAAATCACGCGCGTGTTGACCAAGCTGCACGGGGCCGAACTCCACCGCGAAGGTCCGAACCTCCTGCCGAATCCGGGCTTTGAAATCGTCGGCAGTGACGGCCTTCCCGAAGGCTGGAAGCGACGGGACTACAACAAAAGCGAAGCCACGACTGGAGCCGAGTGGAAGGTCGTGAGCGGCGAGAAACAGTTCCACGGCGGCAAACAGGCCGTGCGCTGCATCACCCGTGACAACGCGGACACGAGCCTCTACGCGGACGTGCCGCTCAAGCCCAACACGCAGTACCGCCTGGCCGGCTGGGTCAAGGGCGCGGGCGGACTGCGCGGCAACATCAGCTTGAATGACCACATCGGCCGCGCCCAGACCGACCGCGTCACGCGCAATGGCGACTGGACGGAGGTCGAGACGGTCTTCAACAGCGGCACCCGCACCAAGGCGAGCATCAACATTCTTCACGTCGCCAAGGGCGATGGTTATTTCGATGACGTCCGGTTGTGCGAGTTGATCCCGATCGACGGTTCCGACAAGCCCGTCGTCGCGGATGCGAAGCGCGGCGAGCAGCTCTTCTTCAAGCATCCCGCCGCGTGCATCCTCTGCCACAGCCTCAAAGGCCAGGGCAGCACCGTCGGCCCGCCGTTGGACGGCATCGCCACGCGTGGCACGCCCGCTTACATCCGCGAGAGCCTGCTGGAGCCCAGCAAGGTGCTGGCGAAGGGTTACGAGCAGTTGAAGGTTTCGCCCATGCCCCCGATGGGTGACATCTTCAGCCCGCAGGAACTCGCGGACATCCAGGCGTTTGTGCTGACGTTGAAATAGCGTCACTTCGCGGCGGGACAAATCCGCCGGCTTCACTACACTCCGCCCGTGCAAGCGGAGCGCCGTGCCCTCCCGTGGGTCGAATATACTGAGCTGACCGCGCTGTTCCTCATTCAGGGAGCAGCGATGGGCATGTGGGTCGTGCCCTTGAGCACCGTGCTGGACGCGCACGGATTGCACGCCATCAAGGCCTACGCCTTCGCCTCCACGGCAGTGGCCGCGTTCGTCTCACCGCTTTTCTTCGGCGCGATGGCCGACCGCCACGCTTCGCCTGTAAAAGTTCTGCGCTGGCTTTCGTTGGCGACCGCTGCGGCCATGGCCCTGGCTTCAACAGCCATTCAACTGGGCTGGAACCCGTGGCTTGTGCTCGCCCTCATCCAGTTGCATGCGCTCTGCACCGCCCCTACGTGGGGCATTGCTTCGACGATCGTATTCAGCCGGTTGCGTGATGCCAAACGCGAGTTCGGCCCCATCCGCGCCATGGCGACGCTGGGCTGGATGGGCGGCTGCTGGATGGTCAGCGCGCTGAACGCCGACACCTCGCCCCGGGCGGGTTTCAATGGCGCGGTAACCTGGCTGGTAGTGGCCGGTTTCACTTACTTGCTGCCCAGTGTGGAACCGCCCAAAGCCACCAGTCACGTCTCACTCCGGGAACGGCTTGGATTGGATGCCCTGGCGCTGCTCAAGAACCCCGATCATCGCGTGGTGTTCATCACCGTGGCGCTGTTCAACATTCCGCTCGCCGCCTTCTACCCCTACACGCCGCCGCATTTGAAGGAGCTGGGGCTCACCCACACGACCGCCTGGATGACCCTCGGACAGGTCACGGAGGTGTTCGCCATGCTTTCCCTCGCCCGGCTGCTGACGAGTTGGCGGATCAAGTGGATTCTCGCCACCGGCCTCCTCTGTGGCGTGCTGCGCTACGCTCTCTGTGCGCTCAACGGCAAACTTTGGATTCTCCTGGGCGTCACGTTGCATGGCTGCTCGTTCACGCTGGTTTACATCACCGCACAGATCTACCTCGACGATCGGATCGACGTCGCGTGGCGCGCACGTGCGCAGGCGCTTATGTCGTTGCTGAGCAGCGGTGTGGGCAACCTCGTGGGCTTCCTCGGCGTCGGCTGGTGGTTTGGCGCGAACGCCAGCCCCCGAGGCGAGAACTGGCCGGTCTTCTGGACCGGCATCGCGGCGATGGTCACCGCCGTGCTGGCCTACTTTCTCATCGCGTACCACGGACGTGGGAAGCCGCCGGAGTCAAAGGGACCCGAGTCGTCGACGTAATGCGTTTCTGACCTTCGGACGAGTCCCTCCGCCGGGCGGAACGTCCCGTCTCTACGGCAAGCAGGATGCCGGCCGCCACCAGAGCCGATTTCAAATGGAGTTTGATCGCTTCGGCGTGGCAATTCCCGGGCGCGGCGGTTAAACATTCTCCGTGCTCGCCAGCCCGCCTGCCCCTGCTGCTTCGCGACGCCGCCTTGCTTTTATCGCGGCGGCGGTGTTGATGGCCTTGCTGGTTGCGGCCGCGCTGGGTGAGGTCGTGGCGAGAGTAAGCGGGTTCAAACCGTTCGCCGCCGAACCGGCCAACATCCGGGTTGAACCGGGTGGCAAGTTATTTCGCGCCTTGCCCGAGGGCGGGTTTGGCCATTTCCCCGGCGAGTTCCAAGTCACCCTGCCCGACGGCTACCAGTTTCACGTGACGCACGGCACGAACGGCCTGCGGTTCACCCATCCGCCCCGCCCAGCGGGCGCGAAACCCCGTCCAGAGCTGTGGATTCTCGGTTGCTCCCTCACGCACGGATGGTCGCTCAACGACGAAGACACCTACCCTTGGCGCGTGCAGACGGCGCTGCCGGAGTTCGAAGTGGTCAACGGCGGCGTGTCCGGCTACGGCACGTTGCACCAGCGGTTGTTATTTCAGGAACTGCTCAAGCAACGTGGCAAGCCGGCGGTGGTGGTTGTAGCGTACGGCCTGTTCCACGATTACCGGAACACCTACGTCCGCATCTGGCAGAAGGGTTTCGCGCCCTACAACCGCCTGCCGGACCTGACCTACCCATTTGCCTGTCTGGGCGCTGCGGGAGAACTGATTTACGACGCTGCCCCGGCGACTTACTCCGAATGGCCACTGCAACGCCAGTCGGCCCTGGTGCACTGGCTGGAGCAAAACGCTAATCTCGCCGAGGAACGCCGCGTGCAAAGTCATCTGGTCTCCCGTGCCCTGCTGGCGAACTGGGCGGGAGCCTGTATGAAAGAGGGCATCCCGTTTGTCGTGGCCGGCATCAGCTCCGACGCCGCCCCGATGCTCGAATGGTGCCGCACCGCGAGCATCAAGGCCGTGGACATCTCCGTGCCGCTCACCGATCCGGAAAACACCAACGCCCCGCATGACGGGCATCCGAGTGCGAAAGCAAACCGGGCGTATGCGGAGAAGCTGGTGGCGTACTTGAAAGTAGAAACTGTTGGGCGCGTGTCAAAGCCCGAGTGAGTTGAGACAATGTCAAGGCCTCCGCCCTGGCAGTCCGTGCAATTGGGAAACCCGAGCTTCTGTTTTTGTCGGATGTTTCCGTGCGCGTGAGATTGAAATGCGACGGGCAAAGTTCAAGATTCAAACCCGACTCAGGGTCCGACCGTCGGAGTCAAAACAGCCAGTACTTCCCCTGCAACCGACGCCACCCTCAAACCGTCGGAGGCGAACCGCAGGGTCAAAGTCCCCGTCTTCGCCAGTTGCAAGGTCGGGACGCCGGTCGCCTTGAGCCGCCCGATCAAGACCGGCTTGGCCCGCTTTGAGACGGGGTATTCCGAATCCGCCACCACGATCAGGCGCGGCCGAATTGCGGCCAGCAACTCTGCATTCAATGGCTCTCCTTGGTCAGGCGTCCCGGCAATAACGACATCGGCGCGCAAATCAGCTTGGTTTGTGCGCAAGGCTCGTTGCCCGGCCGCTCCCAGTTCTGAGAGCAACAGCACGCGCAGCCCGTGGAGGGTGCTGCGCAGCACCAGCGCATCATCATCGGCACGATCAATCTTGCTGCCCTTGGCCGGGTGCAACACCTCCCACCGAGCCAGAGCGTCCCCGGCAGCAACCCTCTGCCAACGGGCCGGTGCCGCCTCGAGTTGTTTGAGCACCTCCCGATAGGCGGGTGACCGGGAGCGAACGTGGCTCGTAAATGTCAGCCCCGGATGAAACTCAGCATCGATGCGGTTGAACCCGGTCACATGCCGCTGGTCCGCATGGGTGATCACGACATTCGCCAGCGTGTCGAGGCCCTGCGCGTGCAGAAACGGTTCCACGAGAAATTTCACGCCCGATTCGCTGCCGCAATCAACCAGCAAGTCTTCGCGGTTACCGGGCCGGTCGCAGAAAATTGCGTTGCCGCTGTGGCCCAGCACGGTCAGCCGCACTTCGTCGCGCGTCTGCCACTCCGCGCCCAGCCACACCATCGTCAAGACCCCCAACACAGACCACGCCAGGACCCGCCGCGTCGGTGACCATAGCCAGCCCATGACGAGAAAGAATATGCCGGTGTAAAAGGCACAAAACTCGAAGAGCGTCGGCGTGCGAATGTGCCAGAACGCCCCCGGCAGAGTAATGGACCATTTACTGAACCAGATCATCCCACGCATGAAGAGCCAGCCAGAGTGATTGAAGCAATCCGTGACCCACGGCAGCCAGTCGCCACAGACCAGCGCACCGAGATTGCACATCAACGCCAGGCTGCTCAACGGAACCACAATCAGGTTCGCCAGCAGGCTGCCGGGCGTGAACAGGTGAAAGTAATAGGCGATCAGCGGCAGCGAACCAAACCACGCCGCGAGCGAAGTCGCGAGGCTGGTTGTAACGGCGTGGATCACCGGGTCCAGCCAGCGTCGCCAGCGGGGACGCAATTCGTCAGGCAGCAGGGGATCGGTTTGCAGGCACCGCTGACGGAACGCTTCAAACGGCGGCATCAGCAGGGCAATGCTGAGCACGACAAAGAACGAGAGCTGGAAGCTGGCTTGAAACAACTGCGTCGGTTCCCAGATAAGTATGATGAAGCCGGACGCGGCGAGCGAATTGAGCAGATTGCTCGGTCGCCTCACTGACCAGCCAACGATGATGACGGTCATCATGATCGTCGAACGAATCGCCGAGGATTGCCACCCGGTCGCCGCCGTATAGAACCAGATGACCGGGACGATGATCGCCCCGCACGCCCCGCGCGGCAGTTGCATCGCCCGCAACACCGCGACGAGAATCCCCGCGATCAAGGCGATGTGCAGCCCGCTGATGGCGAAGATGTGCATCGTACCGGAGCGCATGAACGGTTCGGAAACCTCATCCGTGAGTGCAGTTTTCCACCCCAGGGTCATCGCCCAAAGCAGCCGCAGTTCCTCGTCCTCCACCGGCAGTCCACGGGCCAGCACCCGCTGCGACCACGTGAGAAACCGGTCCGTCCAAGGCGGCGTAACCGGGCCCCCCGCCGCTTCGATCAACCGCCAGTCATTGGGGTCGGCGCAATGCAGTTGAAAGTAGATCCCCTGCCAGGCGAGGAACGCACGGTAGTCGAACAAATCCGCTGCGGGCGGCCCGGGTGGGGCACGCAGGATGCCGGTCAGCTCCACCGCCCGGCCGGTGAAAAAGTTCGTCGCCACGATTCCCGGCGTCACCACGGCAACGAGGCCGCTGGCCGGCTGCCATTCGCCGCGCCGCTTCAGTGCTTCCACTTCGACCACGGCATGAGACCGCCACGATTCTTGTTCATCACGCACGAAGACCCGGAACGACGGGGTCTCGGTCAGCCGTACGCGCAGGACGAGCAGTTCGGCTTTGCCGGTGGCCAGCACGCGCAGGTCATGCGGAGAGACCACGGCCGACCGGTAAACCATGTTCGTCCAGCCGAGGAGGACCAGCAGTGGCCACGCCAGGACGCCGCGCCAGGCGGTCCGGACCAGCGCCGTGACTACGCAGAGAAACGCCGCGCTGTAGAGCAGTGGCAGCGACAACGGGCACCGCCACCCCAACAAGACACCGGCAACGTATGCCAGCGCCAGCGGTACAAAGGGATGCCGTAGCGCAAACACTCCCACCATCCCCTCACACCCCGGCTCATTCGCAGAAACAACCTGGTCCGCTGCACTATTCACGCGGTGGATCAACGCAAATGGTAGCGTCAGCCCGCAGGGAGGCAACCCTGCATTTGCTCAATTCGAAACCGAAATAGCAGTTAGAAGTTAGGAGTCAGAAGATGGAAGCAGAAGTGCGTGTTGCCACACTCATACCCTCTGAACAAATCGTCCAGCCCTTGTGGCAAGGGAATTGGGGGCAACCTAGTGAATCGACCTCAAGACCCAAGACTCAAGACTTTCCCTGAAGCCGGCCTGAAATTCGTCCCGCTAAGGAATGCGGGCTAATTCGTCCGCCGCCAGCCGCTTCCTCTGCCAGGCGCACCAAACCCAGATCATCGCCAGCCCCAACGCCGCCCCTGAGGCATCCAGGACCACATCCGCGATGGACCCATCGCGGGTGGCTGTGAATGTCTGATGCCATTCATCGGTGGCTGCGTAAAACGTGGCGAATCCCAGCGCAACGCCAGCGTGCCGCCAGGACCACTGCCCCAAGGACATGACCATCCCTACACGGCTCGCCCGCCAAATCAGTCCGGCCAGCACGGCATAGCCCAAAGCATGACCCGATTTACGAATGGCAAGATGGACGGCGTTCAGCGCGCCTTGGGAGATGCCCGGGATCAGCCAGCGGAAAAACGGCCCGATCAACCGGGAGGTATGTCGCGTGCCGCCCAGATCGGTCGAGGCAATGAAAATCAAAACCATCCAAAACGCCGCCGGCAGCCACGCCATGCATCGCTGCCGGAACGTTAAGCCAGCTTTCACCCTTTGCTGGCGTAATACGCGTCCACGCGCGCCCCCACGTCACGGTAGCTGACATCCACTTCGTAGATGTCCAGGAACTGCTTGATCGACTCCTCCCGGTTGCCCATTTTCTCCAGCACGCAACCGAGCGTATAGAGCAGTTCCTTGCGTTCCTCGTCGAAGTTGGCCTTTTCCTTCAATGCGGCCTGCAGCTTTCGCGCCGCCATGTCGTTCATGTTGCGGGTCGCAAAACACCGCGCGCTGTAGAGCATCGCGCTCAGACGCTTGTTCGGGTTGTTCTCCGCCTTTTGCAGTTCGGGGATCGCTTCGCTGATGCGGCCCATGTTGAAGTAGAGCAGGCCCAGTTCGAAGCGGATGGCCAGGTCGGTGGGGTACCGGTCCACCCGCTTTTTGCAGTCGTCCAGGACGAAGGCATCCCGCTGGGCGGTGAGATCGGCCTTCTGCTGCTCGTAATTTTCGGACGCCGGATCAAGCTCCTCGATTACCTGGTTGAAGCGACGCACCGTCACGTCATTGCGCGCCTGTTCCAGCGTGCTGTCCATGGCCCCGGGCAAGGCTTCGATCAAATTATAATAGTGGATGGCCTGATAGTACTCCTTCTGCTGGGTATGGAGTTCGGCGATGTTTTTCAGCAGTTTGACGTTGGTCGGTTCGTCCGCCAGCCGGGTCACATACTGCTGGATGAGGTTCTCGGACTGCGCGGAATCCTTGTGAATGCGCGTCTCCTGTTCCAGCCGCGCGGCTTCACCCTTGTCCTTCAGGGCGCTGCGAAAGGAGCCGCTGCCTTCCGCCATCTTCTCGTAGCCACCTTCATTGAGCGTGCGTTTGGCGGAGACATTTTTCGCCATCATGGACAGCTCCGGGTCATGAGGATGACGCCGGAGCAACGCGGCAAATACGGCCTCGGCCTTGTCGTTCTGGCCGATCGCCGCGTAGGCTTCCGCCAGCCGGACGGAGGTTTCCCGGTCCTCCGGAGAGTCCTGACGCAGGGCCTCGAGCGACAGGATGGCACTGCGCGGGAGGTCGGCCGCCATGGCCGCCTGGGAAAAAATGGAGTGCGCCATCCCATTGCGCGGGTCACTGGCGAGCGCCTGTTCCGCGAGGAAGACGGCTTCGAGGGGCTTGCTCTCGGCGAGCATCTTGGCCCGCGCGAGCGCCGGTCCGCTGCCCGCACTGCTGACGAGCTTCTTGAACAAGCCCGAGGCCGCCCCGGCCTTTTTCATGGCGGCCTTCCGCAACGCGTCCCGGCCGGCCAGAAAACCCGGTTCGGCCTTGACCACGGCGAGCAGGATCTCGATCGCGTAGTCCATGTTGTTGCGTTCCACCGCAAACACACCCTTTTCGTACTGTTCGCGCACAGGGCGCGGGATATCCGTCAAACTCTTCTCTGCCATGGCGGAAGGCTAGAGGCCGGCCAGGGAAAAATCCATTTCAAATCGCAGGCAACGTTCCTCGCACACCGTGGCAGCACCTTTGCGCTTGTCTCCCTCCTTCCGGACGCCGGTAAGCGATCCCGATCAAGCCGACACCGGCGGAATCGGAATGACCACCGCATTGTTCAACGCCAAGGCGGATTGGCAGAGGAATTTGGGGCACGAATTGGATGTCCTTATCCTCCTGCCCACAATTCCCCTGCCCTGCATTCTGTTCGAATCTTCAGCATCAATTCGGCACGCTGCAAAGCGAGTGCAAGCATGGCGCCCACGCATTTCCCGTCCGAGCGCAATGGCTGAATGAATGGGTGAAGTCCGGCCACCGTAAGACCGGTCAGGCTGCTACTTCAGCAAAGCCAGGGCCGAGGCCACCAGTTTGTCCGCCGTCAGACCATGCAACTGGTAAAGTTCCTCGGCGAGGTAGGCGCTCTGGCCGAACTCACCGGGGATGCCCAGCGAGGTCATGCGATGCGCAATGCCCGCACGGCTCAAGGCATGGCTCACTTGCGCGCCCATGCCCCCGACGACCTGATGATCCTCGATGGTCACGACGCGACCTCCAGCAGCCTTCACGGCAGCCCCAATGGTCTCGATGTCCACGTGGTTGACGAAGGGGTTGTTGATGACCGTGGCTTTCACGCCCTGCGCGGCCAGCTTCTTGCCGGCAGAAATGGCCTTGTCGAGCAGTACGCCGCAGCCGATGAGGACCACGTCCGTGCCCTCGGCCAGGACCTGCGCCTTGCCCCACGGATACGTCGCGCCCTCGACCCAGCTCATCGGGTAGTTCTCGCGGCCGACGAAGAAGAGGTAGCTCTCGCCGTCCTTGCCCGCCGCACGGTCGGCTGCATAGCGCTGGATGGCCTGGTACATCAGTGACTCGGCTTCATCCGGGCAGCTCGGCATGATCACGCAGGTGTGCGGGATGGAACTGACGGCGGCAATGTAGGTCGTGGCCTGATGGCTCGCGCCATCCGCCGCGTCCTGAAAACCAATGTGGCTGAACATCGCAATGACCGGGGCCTGCGAAAGTGCGGCCATGGTGAGCGGGAGGTTGCCCTTGGTGACCCCAAACTGACCAAAGGTGTCCACAATGGGGATGTAACCGCACTTCGCATAACCCGCGGCCACGCTGATCATGTTGGATTCAGCAATGCCCACCTCGACGAACCGGTCGGGCAACGCCTTCTGGAAGGCGCTGATGCCGGTGGAACCTTGCACGTCGCTGGAAACGGAATAGACCGGCAGACCCTCCTGCGCGGCACGGACAGCCCCCTTCGCGAGGCCAGCCTGGACCTTGTCCTTCTTCACGGCGGGAGCCGCCGGTGCGGCGCTCGCCGCAGCGGCAGCGGCCTTGGCCTTCTTGTCCGCTTCCTTCTTTTCCCAATCCGCACGCAACGCGGCACCCCAGGCAACGAATTCAGCCGGAGGCGTGTCGCCCGCGTAAAGCTCCGTGACCCAGTCCGGAATCTTCTCGCCGTTCGCAAGCGGGAAGCCATGACCGCCAGCGGAGTTCTCGACGGTGGCCTTGATGCCAATGCCCTTGACGGTCTTGACCCAGAGACAGACGGGCTGCTTGGGGTTCGCTTTGGCAGCGGCGATCCCCTGCTCAACCGCGAGGTAAACAGCCTGTTGATCGTTGCCGTGCGGCACGGAAATGACATTCCAACCGAGCGTGGCCAACGCGTTGAAGCTCGGCTGCATGGAGAAGGAATCCTTTGTGATGCGACCGGAAAGCTTTGTGTCGTTGTCCGAGAGAATGAGCACGAACGGGTTCACCTTGTCCTTCGCGGCGAGGCCGGGGATGGCGGCAAACGACTCCTTCGCTTCACCTTCCATGGCGGCCCCGTCTGACACAGTGCAAATGGTCACGCGATCGCGGCCAGCCGTCTTGTCGCCCATCGCCAGGCCCTGGGCCTGTGGGAGGCTGGAGCCGAGCGGACCGTTCGAGACGAGCACGCCCTCGGGATTGAGGTGTGACTCACCGTGACCGGTGAACTTGCTGGCGATGCTGCGGAAGCCCTTCAACGTGTCGAAGGTCATCCCGTCAAAGCCATACAGCGCACGCAACGCGTAGATGCCGTTTTCAGTATGGCCAGCGTCGTTGACGAAATTGAACGCCTCGTGCCATTGGCGACCCTGCGTGGCAAACATCTGCGCGTGGACCGCCGCCATGATCTCGGCGAAAGCCGCCGGACCACCCCAGTGGCAGGCGGCTCCGCCGACCACCGCGTGTACGTCCATCAGCGCGACGAGCGTACGCGTCGCGCGCGGGTCCGCGACGATCACCGGCTGGCCGGCAGAATTCTTGACCGTGACCGAGTACTTCGGCGCAGCGGAAGGCGTGGAGGCCAGGCGGGATTTGAGCGCGAGCGGCTTCAGCGCGGGGGCGTCGAGTTTGGCGACAACGGAATTATCAGCGGCCATAGGTTCGGTCTGGATTACGGGTTTAACTAACGAACAAGGGGCGATATGTTAGGAATCCAGCAGGGAAAAGAAAAGGAGTAAGTTCTCGCCCTGAAACTCTGCTATTGCCGCATGACCCGGTGATACATCTCCGCCAGATCCTTGTAGGCCTCGGCGAAAGCTTCGGCGTTGACCTCGTCCATGGCGTGCGGGGCAAGTTCCTCGATGAGCATGAGCCGGCTGATGATCAGGGGTAAATCGTTCACGCCCAGATGTTCCTTGTCGGCCAGCCCGTCCTCGTTCAGGTCCTCGATCAAATTCCTGCGCTCACGGGCGGACAGCGTGGGATCGTTGATCGCGGCAATCCAGTAACGCTCGGCTTCCGCATCCGTCCCGACCAGGCTCAAAGCCTCGCGGGCCAGCGGGTCCCGTACGATGGGGTCACCTCCCAAGCTGGACGATGCCCCTGGTTTTGCCTCAGGGCGCATCAGGGACGCAGCCGGCAGACTCTCGCTGTGGGAGTCGGTGGCCTTGATTTTGACAGGAGCAGGCGCGGGGATTTTGGCCGAAGCCTCCGTGACCGGACGAGCCACCAGGCGCACGCTGGCTGGCGTGGAGTTGGTGGCGGTTGGCTGGCTGGACAAAGGGCCCGGGGCGGACTCGGGACGGTAGTAGATGGCCAGCCACACCGCTGACACCGCAACCACGCAGAGCATTGTGGTCTTGATCGTGTTCATGCCAGTCGAATTGGTTGGGACGCCCGTTGGACATCAGGCGCTTTACTGACTCACGGCCAGTGGTGCTAACAATGCACGTTTAGCCCGGAAGGTAAAGAAGCGGGACGCTGAATGGCAAAGTGTAACCTTCGCTCATTCCGCTTCCTGCCAGCGTGAGACAATCTGCTGGGGCAGTCCCAGATGGTCCAAGACGCGGGCCACGACGGTGTCCACGACCTGTTCGACGGTTTGCGGCCGGGTGTAGAACGAGGGGTTCGCCGGCAGGATGACGGCCCCCGCGAGCAGGAGCAGTTCGAGGTTCTTCAGGTGGATCAGGTTCAGCGGCGTCTCGCGCGGGACCAGGATGAGCTTCTTGCGTTCCTTGAGCATCACGTCCGCCGCCCGCAGCAGCACGTCGTCGCTGGTGCCATGCGCGATCCGGCCCAACGTGCCCATGCTGCACGGGATGACCACCATCGCATCGAAGGGGTTCGAGCCGCTCGCGAACGGGACGTTCATGCTTTTGAGGCCATGCTGCACGACGCCGTCCGGCAGCCGCAGCCCGCCCGGCAGTTCCTCGGCGAGGACGGCGTGCGCGTAGTTGCTCAGGACGACGTGGATCTCGTGCGCGCGGGCATCGAGGTTGTCGAGCAACCGCTGGGCGTAGAGCGAGCCGCTTGCTCCCGTGATGGCAATGACGATTCTCAAGTGTCGGGAATATGGGGCCGCCACCGGCCACCGGCAAGTCGTGCGATTATCGCGTTGCCTTCAACTGGGCTGCTTCGCAAACTCCCGCCATGCAATTTGTGGTGAGCAACCGTCAGCATCCGGGTTCAAAGGCCGTCTAACTCGCTTTGTGAACCTGCTCACTGTCCTACTTTCGCCCCGGCTCCGCACGTCGGCACCCGTGTTACTCGTACTGGCGCTGTGCGGTTGCGGCACGACGAACACCTCCAGCCCGCGCCTCACCAATCCCCCGCCACCGCGCCCGCGAC
>RFSE01000141.1 GCA_009924135.1 Pseudomonadota bacterium
CCTGCGGGTGAGGGGTGACCGGGGCAATTTGCATGGGCATCCCCCACTCCACCAGCTACTTGCCGCTGCTGGCAACTTTCCAACTGCTTTTTCTAAGATCAACCGCCTCCTGCCAGGCGCAGCCGCTGCGGCTGGTCTCCGCGACACAGCCGCGCTCCGGAAGTTTTCGTTCCTCGGCGGCAGTGTCGAGATGCGCCCGGGCAAAGCCTAGACGCCCCAACTGGCCTAGCCTTGGAGCCGTTTCACCACCTCGTCCAACGCTTTGACCCCGCGCGCCGGAATGCCATTGGCTGTGGCCTCCAGCCACGGTAACGGACAAATCAGAACGCCCGGCTCCAACTCCGAAAGCAACGAGGCATTCGTCCGCGCCGCCGCGTCCTTCGTTCGTTGATCCACCAACACCACGACCGCCCGCTTCTGTAACGGCTTCGGCAACGCCCCCAGCACCAGCCGCGCCTGATTCACTGCCCCTAGGCGGTTAGGCACCACGAGCAGCGGAGTTGCCCGCAGGGCCATCAGCAAATCCCGGTTGTCAAAACCTTCACCCAACGGACTCAGCAGCCCGCCCGCACCTTCCACCAAAACCATCTCAAACCGTAGGGTCACAGCACTCGCATGTGCCACGACCTCGGCCAGCGTCACTCCCCTGCCCTCGCGCCGGGCCGCGAGCACCGGAGCTGCGGGCAAGCGAAAGTGCCAAGGATTAACTTCGTCCAAAGCAAGCCCCCCACCATTCGCCGCGTGTAACGCTTTCGCATCATCGCGTCCGCCGGAGCAGAGCGGTTTTAGCGCCACGGCATCGGTGCCGAGCGCCCGGAGATGCCGGGTGAGCCACGCCGTGAGCATCGTTTTGCCCACACCCGTGTCCGTGCCGGTTACGAAAACGACGTTCCGGCGAATGCCACCCGCTGTCCGCTGACTGGCTTGCTTCATCGTGCGCCCAAACTAAAGCCCCACCCCGCACAGGCAAGCCCGCGCATGATGCCTTGCCGGTCAGCCGTCTGCGACCGCCCTCTAAATGCAGTGTTCAGCATTCAGTATCCAGTATTCAGAAAGAGTGCGGTGCCCGTCGTCCCGGCAACTGAAAACTGAAAACTGAAAACTGAAAACTTTCCCCATTTTTCCGCGTGCAGCGCGCCCCGTCTCCGTGTTTCATCATCACCCCGTCAGCCTGCTGCCGGACACACTTTATGGACGACACGAATTCGCTTATCGAACAACGCCGCGCCAAGCTCGCCTCGCTGCGCAGCAAGGGCATCGACCCGTTTCAAAACAAGTTCACACCCAGCGAGGACTGCGCCGCCGCCCGGGCGAATTACACCGAGGGCCGCGCCGTCGCCGTCGCCGGACGCATCACCGCGCACCGGGACATGGGGAAGTCCATGTTCATCGACGTGAAGGACCAGAGCGGGCGCATCCAGTGCTATGCGCAGAAAAACGTCCTGGGCGACGAGCAGTTCCACATCTTCAGCCACCTTGATCTCGGCGACTTCGTCGGCATCAAGGGCACGCTCTTCACCACCCGCACCGGCGAGATCTCCGTGAAGTGCGAGTCCTTCACCATCCTCGCCAAAGCCCTGCGCCCGCCTCCCGCGAAGTGGCACGGCCTCGAAGACACCGAGATTCGTTACCGCCAGCGTTACCTCGACCTGATGGCCAACGATGACGTGAAGCGCGTCATGCTCCTGCGCAGCCAGGTCATCCGCGAAATTCGCAATTTCCTCCACGGCCGTGGCTACATCGAGGTCGAGACCCCGATGATGCAGGCCATCCCCGGCGGCGCGGCGGCGCGGCCTTTCATCACCAAGCACGAGTCGCTCGGCTGCAATTTCTACCTGCGCATTGCGCTGGAGCTTTACCTCAAGCGCCTGCTCGTGGGCGGCGTGGACAAGGTCTTCGAGATCGGCCGCAACTTCCGCAATGAAGGCCTCTCGCGGAAACACAACCCCGAGTTCACCATGCTGGAGGCCTACCAGGCCTACGGCGACTACGAGACCATGATGGACCTCGTGCAAGGCATGGTCTGCCACGTGTCCCAGGAAGTCCTCGATACGCTCATCATCGAGCACAAGGACGCCGAGGGCAAAGTCAACAAGACCATCAACCTCACCCCGCCGTGGAACCGCGTCCGCTACAAGGACATCGTCCGCGACACCGTGCGCGAGAAGACCGGTGGCAGGGTCGCCGACTGGTTCGCCCTCACGCCCGCCGAGCGCCGCACCGTGGCCATTGAAGATCTTAAACTCGGCGGCGACATCGGCACGCAGTACGAGGACTTTGAAGTGACCGGCGCGGTCTTCGAGAAGCTCATCGAGCCGACCCTGATCCAGCCCACCTTCGTCACCCACCTGCCCAAACAACTCGTCCCGCTCGCGAAGCTCTCACCCGACGATCCGACCACCGTCGAAGTCTTCGAGTGCTGCATCAACGGCCAGGAGATCGCCCCCGCCTACACCGAGCAGAACGACCCCATCGCCCAACGCGACACGCTCGAACACCAGGCCGGCGGCGAGCAGCAGAAGCTGGATGAGGACTTCCTCGTCGCGCTCGAACACGGCATGCCACCCGCTGGCGGCATGGGCATGGGCATCGACCGCCTCTGCATGATGCTCCTCGGCCAGGAAAGCATCCGCGACGTGATCCTCTTCCCGCAGTTGAAGCCGAAGTGAGCGCCAGGAAATATTTTCCTTGAGCCGGGTGGACCTGCTTGGCATTGATTGCCAGCATAGGTATGAACCTGAACTTTACCCGCTCATTACGGCGAATTTTTTCCGCCGCCTTTTTATTTGGTTTTCTCTCTGCGGCCTTTCCAGAAGGGGGTGCCGCAGCCGCAAGTTTCACCAAAATCGCCGACGGCTCCACCGCCATTCCCAATGGAACGGGTAGTTTTATCGCCAATAATTTCGGTTCCCCGGCGGCCTACGGGTCTACGATCGCGTTCGCAGGCAAAGGGTCTTCGGGTCAGAGTGGCATTTACGTTTGGGATGGCACCACGCTGAGCCGTGCGGCGGATTTGACCGTCGCCGTTCCAAACGGCACGGGCAATTTCACCAACTTCAGTTTCTACGACTACTCCGTCAACAGCAGCGGGGCCGTGCTGTTCCGGGCGCAGGGCGCATCGGGGCCGGGGGTTTATAAAATGAGCGGCGGCACCTTGAGCCGGGTGGTGGACACCAGCTTTGCGGTTCCAGGCGGCACGGGAAACTTCACCAATGTTTACTCGCTCATCGACAGCGGCGGCCTCTCGGCGTTTGGCGGCCAGGACCGGGCTTTGAAATACGGTGTGTATACTTACGACGGGGTCACGATCACCACGATTGCGAACACGAACACCGTCTTGCCCGGCACGAGCGCCAAGCTCAACTTCACCGACTATGTGATCAATAACAACGCGTCGCTCGCCTTCAGTGCCTACCGCTCGGATAATGCGTCCGCCATTTACTCCTACGCCGCTGGCGCGCTGCATCTGATCGCCGACACCAATACCACGGTTCCCGGGACCGCGTTCAAATTCCTCTCCTTGCAGAGCCCGCCGAACATCAACGGCAACATGGTGACGTTCGTGGGCTATTACAACAGTTATAGCGCCGCAGGCATCTACGGCGCGAACGCCGACGGCACGGGCTTGACGCGTTTGGTGGACACGACCATGACGGCTCCGGGCGGGATCGGCCAATTTGCCCAGTTTTACAACGGCTTTACCTATCTTGATGGCACCCTTTATTTTGCCGCCCGCACCTCCCCTGGTTTCCCCTCGGGCATCTATTCAGTCACGGGCGGAACGATTGCCAAGGTGCTGGCTGCGGGCGATGTGCTGGACGGCAAAACCGTCAAATCCGCAAGCTATGACAGTCCGGGGTTCGGCGGCGGGACGATGGCACTGACGGTTACCTTCACCGACAACAGCATCGCGCTTTACACCACCGCGATCGGAGGCAGCACCGTTTCCAGTTTCTCTTCGCAATCAGTCACCGCCGGCGGGTTCCAGTTGAACCTCAGCCTTACTGCGGGGCAACCCTATCGGCTGCAAGGCACCACCAATTTAGCCAACACCAATGCCTGGGTCACGCTAACCAACATCACCACGGCCCCGGCGACACTTCAGTATCTCGACCCGCTGGCAACCAACCTGCCTTTCCGATTCTATCGGCTTAGCTCACCCTGATTCCGGCGCGGAATGGTCGGAGTCGAGGCTTGGGCCCAAAGGCCACGACAGGTCCCGACGCACTCATGCTTCCGCAGTTCAAGCTGGCGCGACGAAATCCTATTCCCGAAGTTGAATCCGAAGTGAGCTGAGGCCGGTCGCCCCAACGGGAAATTGAAGCCAAGTGTTTGGCTTCATTTACTTTGCCCCAAATTCTCCTTCCAAATCTGGGAGCTTGCCCCAGCAAACTTGATCGTCGACGCCTTCAGACAGTCGCACGAATCACAGCCTCAACAACCTGCGCAGTACCCAGGCTCTTCATGCAGCGGAAATCAATCGGGCACTCGCGCAGAAAGCAGGGCGCGCAGGCGGCTTCCCCGTGCAGCAGCGTATGCCGCGCATCCCCCGGCAGCCCCGGCCCGGTCAGCTCGATGGACGTGCTTCCAAACAAGCCCACCAGCCGCGTGCCCACGGCCGCGGCCACATGCATCGGCCCGGTGTCATTCGTGACCACCACGCGGCACGCACGCAAGGCGGCGCACAGTTCGCGCAGGGAAGTTTTTCCGGCGAGATTCGTGACACAGTGTCGATCCTCCGGACCAAGCGCTGCGAGCAACCCATCCACCAACGTCACTTCCTCCGGCCGGCCAAACACCACAAACCCGCACCCGAGCCGGACGCGCAATTCCTTCGCGACCGCGATGAAACGATCCGTCGGCCACCGTTTGGCCGGGCCATATTCCGCCCCCGCGTTCAGCCCAATCAACAGGCCCTCCGGCAGGTTGAACTTGGCTTTCACCGCTGCGACCTCGGCGTCCGCGACCGCAATCACCGGAGCTAGTGCTTCCGGCTTTGCCCCCATCGCTGCGACGAGATGGAGGTAATGATGAAGATGATGGCTCTCCGCCGACGGAGCGCCGGTTGCCAACCCGGCGGGCACCGGACCGGACACGAGCTGCCTGATTTCCGCTGGGGTCCGCTTGCGCATCCGCGTGACACCCGTACGCCAGGGCACGGCCTGCGTGAGCAGCCAGCCGCGTCCGCCACCTGCGTAACCGATGCGCCGGGGAATGCCGGCAAGCCACACTTCCAGTCCCGTCCGCAACGAGTTCGGCAACACGAGCGCCGTGTCGAACTGCCGCTCGCGCAACCGGCGCGCCACGCTAAAAACCCCTTCCTTCGCAGCGAAGGTCATCACCTTGTCCACCGCCGGATGCCCCGGCCACAGCCCGGCGAGCTTCTCGTGCGTGAGCAGCGTGATATGCGCGCCTGGCAACGCCTCGCGCAGGCGCAGCAACGCGGGCGTGGTCATCACGGCATCGCCAATCCAGTTCACCCCGCGCACGACCAGCCGGCGCGGAATCGGTGATAAGGTTTGCCCTGTGGAAATGGTGCTCATGCCGGCCTGCCGGTTTCTGACTCCTGACTCCTGACTTCTTTTTCGACCCGCCATTTCCCTTCCTTCCACCGGTTGTGCACCCAGAACCAGTTGGCCGGATCACGCCGGATGGCCGCCTCGAAGGCGCGGTTCATGTCGCGGGCGATGTCCTCGGTGTGACGCGGCCGTCCATCCTGGTGCGTGGGGATTTCGTCCCCCACCTCGATGCGCCAATGGCCCGGCGCGACGCGGTAACAAATTGTCGTGAAAAGCTGGCAATCATAGCGCAATGCCAGCACGCCGGCCGCGGTGCTCGTGGAACAATCATGCCCGAAGAACGGCAACCGCACGCCCCGGTCGCCCGCATGTTGGTCCGTAAACAGCCCGAGCATCATGCCGGGCCGGTTCATGGCAGCCTTCACCGCTTCGGCGTCCTTGCGCCGCTCGAAGAAAAGGCAGCCGGACTTCTCGCGCAGTCCCTGCATCACGCGCGTCAACCCTTCCTGACGCAGCCCGCGATACGTCGTCGCCGTCTGATAACCCGGCACGAACAGGCCGGTCCGACCGAGCAATTCAAAATTGGCGAAATGCCCCACGGCACAAATCACACTGCGCGGCGGCTGGCCGGGGGCGGGCTGCGGGAACTTCTCCGCTCCGACCAGTTCCGTTACCGCACGGATGCCGGCATCATCCAGGCTCGCCGTCTTGACCGCACAGGCGAAGGCCTCGCCGATGCGTTGAAAATTCTCCCGGGCAAGCGCGCGAACCTCGGCGGGGGATTTCTCCGGGAAACACATCCCTATGTTCCGGGCCGCCATCTTCCGATGCCGCGCATCCACCAAATAGGCCAGCCCACCAAACGTCCGCCCCAGCCACGCCACGGCCCCCAGCGGCAGCGCCTGGAGCAACGCGATGACGACGCGAGCGAGCGTGGTGAGGAGGAAGTCCATCATGGAAACTCCAGACGGTTGGACACGGTGCCCGTCAGGCTTTTCTGAATAACCTTGCTTAGTTCCGGTGTTCCAACCGATTGAGCAACGCCATCGACCATTAAGTTGCCGCCCATTTCACCGTGCAGGGTTGATCCCCAATGTACGTTGGTCGTTGGAGTTAAGACTAGCAGGCTCCCAGTTCGACTGGGATGGCTCTCCAAATGTCTATCACCGATCCAAAGTATGCCGCCGTCACGATCCACCGCATCAAGGCTCAAGAAGTAGCTGACGTTCGCGTTCGCTAGGGAAGCCCAGTCCCGGCTCGACCGTCTGGAGTCGGCCGGGCATACCAACTTCAACGGCGATTCCAACTGGTTCGAAAGCGATAGGTAGTGGCGAAAGACCTGCCCAGTCTCAGCGTGTTCTTGAGAGCCTCCGAGGTTAGTTGAGACCATGGCTGGGAATTTGTCATCATGGTCGTTGGCCCAAAGCCGCAGAGCCAGCCCAAGATGCGTCAGATTGCTACCGCACTCGACCGGGTCGGCGTGAAGTCGCACGGCCTTTCGCATACTCATAGCTGCCAAAACGATGAGCACGACTGGGAGGATAGTGACGACCAGCTCAAGCCTTGTGAACGCAGCTGCGAGTCGAAACCCCTCATATTGACGAGCAATTGTCACTTGAAACAAATCTGCCGTACGCAGTCCTGAAAGTCCTTCGCGCCGGCGAGGATCTTGATTTCCACGCGCATGAAACAGATGGGCAGGTCGCGGCGGTCGATCTTCGGGAAGCGCACGGCGTCCTTCTGCGTGGTGACGATGATGTCGGCCTGACGCTTCTTCGCCCGGTTGATGGCATTGAGCACTTCCTGCTGCGTGAACCGGTGATGGTCCGCGAACCGTTTGGCATACACGAGTTCCGCGCCGAGTTTCACGAGGCTGGACTCGAAGCTCTCCGGCTGGGCGATGCCGCTGAAGCTCGCGACTTTCTTGCCCCGGAGAAAGCCCAGGTCCATCTGCTGGCCGGTGAAGACATCCTCAAAGTAGAGCGGATGGTGCACGCACTCGATGATGCTGGCGCGCGGGTTGTGCTTGGCAATGCGGGCGCGGAGCCGGGCGGTATCGCCATCGCTCTTGGTGAGGAAGATGACGCTCGCACGATCCAGGTGAGACGGCGGCTCGCGCAAGGTGCCGCGCGGGAGCAGGTGTTCGTTGCCGAAGGGCTGCTGGCAGTCCACGAGCACGATGTCCTTCCGCCGACCGCGCAGGTTCCAGTACTGGTAGCCATCGTCGAGCAGCAGGGTGTCGCAACCGAACTTGGCGATGGCGTACCGGCCGGCCTTCACCCGGTCCTTGTCCACGAGCACGACGACGTCCTTCAAATTGCTCGCGAGCATGTACGGCTCATCACCGGCCGTCTCCGAGTTGAGCAGCAGGTTCTTTCCGTCCGAGACAATGCGCGGCGGCGTGGTGTCCTCGCGGAGGAGGAGCTTGTTCAGCAGACGCGGGGCGAGCGGGCCGGGGTTGGAGCGGTAGCCGCGCGAGAGAATCGCCACCTTGCGCCCGGCGTCCGTCAGCTCACGCGCGAACTTCTCGACGACCGGCGTCTTGCCGGTGCCGCCAACGGTGACGTTGCCCACGGCGATGACCTGCACGCCCAGGGTGGCATCGCGCAGGATGCGGACGTTATAGAGGAAGAGGCGGAGCTTCACGGCCACCGTGAAGACCTTCGAGAGCACGAGCAGCGTGGTGCGCAGGAGCGCGGCACGTTTGCCCTTGCGTTGCTCGAAGATAACTTCGAGCACGAAGGTCTCGGCGTCTTCGGTCCAGTTGCGAACGGTTTCGCGCATGCAGGCGCGCAGTGTGCCCGCGCGGGCGGGTCAGGGCAAGCGGGGGAACCAGTGATCAGTGTTCAGTAATCAGTGGCAGTGCCTCGGACGAAACGAACCACCGGGAACACTGAATACTGAATACTGCTTACTGACTCCTCGCCCCCTCCGCAACGGTCACCACCGACAACCCATGCTGGCGGACGAGCTTCTCCATCACGTCCTGCTCCAACAGCAGGGTGCGACCCGCCTCGAAGGCGAGCACGCGCACGCCGCTGGCGGCGCAGACTTCCAGCGTGCGCGGGCCGACACAGGGGATGTCGAAGCGCAGGTCGTGCTGTTCCTTCGCCACCTTCACGGCCACCGCGCCACCGCTCTTGCCGGCGAGTTCGCCGCCCCGCGCGAGGGCCTTGTCGGTGCCCTCGAAACCCTCGACGGCCAGCACGGTGCCGCCCTTGACGATGACCGTCTGGCCGATCTCCAGGCGCGAAACCTCTTTTGCGAGCCGGAAGCCATAGCGGACATCCTCGGCCTCCTCGTCGCTGAGCTTCTTGCCGAGCGTGAAGGTCGCACCCGCCATGAGCGGTTGCAGCCAGGGCACGGCGGAGATCAGTTCCACGCCGTCCTTTTTAAGCTCATCCGCGATGCCACCAAAAAGCGTATGGGCGTTCTTCTCCTTGAGCCGCATGAGCAGCGCGACCGCGCGCAAGTCCGGTCGCAGGTCGAACAGGTTCTTGGGCGCGATCTGCCCGGCCATGACACAGTGCTTCACGCCGCGCTCGGTGAAGGCCGCGATCATCTTGCCAAGCTGGCCCACGCGCAGCCAGACGATGTCGTCCACGAGCTTCGCCAGCGCGGGATCGGTCTCGCCCTCGAAGGCCACCGTGACGATGCGTTTGACCCCCATGGCGCGGGCCTGCTGCGCGAGCAGGAAGGGCAGCGTGCGGTTGCCGGCGATGAGGCCGAGCGTCTGAATGGCGGCGGACACGGACGGGAGCGTAGCGGGTGGCCGGGCGGTTGTCAGGGAGGGAAAAGTGCGGCAAGCAAGATTAGGATTAAGAGGAAGAGTACGATTAAGATTAAGACTAGAGCGTCCCGGTCTTCCTGTTCTTAATCTTAATCGTACTCTTCCTCTTAATCTTCCCCCGCCCCTTGCCGCTCGACAGACCGCGTCGCCGTGCCTATCACTGTTCCACGATGAAAGCCGCTTTGTTCCTCCGCTTGGCGTTAGCCGGGCTGTTCTGCGCCGTCCTCAACGCCGCCGCCGCGCCCGCCAAGGCACCGACGATTGTCCTCATCAGCGGCGAGTTCGAATATCATTCCACCGAGACGCTGCCGCTGCTCAAGACGCAGTTGGAGACCAAGCTCGGTGCGAAGTGCATCTACCTTCAGCGCAAGCCCGGCACCAACGTCCACGACATTCCCGGCCTCGAAGCCTTGGACCAGGCAGACCTCGCCATCCTGTTCATCCGCCGCATGGTCCTGCCGGAGGACCAGCTCGCGCGGTTCAAGCAGTACGCCGCCTCCGGCCGGCCCATCATCGGGCTGCGGACCGCCAGTCACGCGTTCGAGAACTGGAAGGAGTGGGATCATGATGTGCTCGGTGGCAACTACCACATGCACCACGACAACAAGCTCGCCACGACCGTCCAAACCGTTCCGGCCAACGCCACGCATCCGATCTTGGCCGGCCTGCCCAAGGAGTTCGTCAGCCCCGGCTCGCTCTACAAGAACAGTCCGTTGCCCGAGGGTTCGCTGGTGTTGCTGAACGGTTCCGTGCCGGGTCAACCGACCGAGCCGATTGCCTGGACGCACAAGTACGGCAACACCCCGGTCTTCTACACGTCACTCGGTCACCCAATGGATTTCGAGCTGGAACCGTTCAATCGCCTGATGCTCAACGCCGTGCAATGGGCGCTCGCGCAGCCCATTGGGCCTGCGCCCACGGCGGCGGCGGCAGTGACCTTCGGGGGACCGACCGGCTACCAACGGGTCGGCGTCGCCGAGTTCGAGCAGTTATGGCGGCAGAAGAAATACACCGTGCTGGACGTGCGGACGGCGGAGGAATTTCAGGCCGGCCACATCCCCGGCGCGGTGAACCTGGACGTGCTGGATGCGGGCTTCGAGAAGAAGTTGGCGAAACTCAACAAAGGACAAACCTATCTGGTGCATTGCGCGGCCGGACGGCGGAGTGCCAACGCGGCGGACCAGATGAAGGACCTGGGCTTCCGCTCCGTGGTGGATCTTACACCGGGCTTCAACGGCTGGAAGGCCGCCGGCAAACCGGTGGAGAAATAACCGCTACTCCTCGGAACTGGCGTATTTCTGGATCAGCAGATGGCTCCGGGCGGTGGTCAGGGCCATGATGAACTGATCGTAGCTCTGGTACCGGTCATCCGGATTCTTCGCCATGGCCGTGCAAATCGCCTCGTTGGTGTTCGCCTGGATATCCGGCAACTCCTCGATGGGCGGCTTGAGCGGCTGCTCCACATGCGCGAGCGCCACGTCGTTGACTGTCGGCGCCTCGAAGGGCACATGGCCGGTGAGCGCATGATACAGCGTGCCAGCGAGCGAATACATGTCCGACCGGAAATCCTCCGTACCGAGCGAAATCCGTTCCGGGGCAATGTAGTAAGGCGTACCGAAGACTCCCGCGTTCGGATCGCGTCCCTCGGCGGAACTCTGCGCGAGGCCGAAATCCACGAGCTTGGGTTCGGGCGGCTCGTCGTTGTTGAAAAGGATGTTGCCCGGCTTGATGTCCAGGTGCAGCAAGCCGTGGCGGTTGGCGCAGTCGAGGGCGGAAGCGATCTTGATGCCCACGTCCAGCACGAGCAATTCGTCCACGCGCCCCTGCGATTCAATGCGACCGTCGAACGTGCCGTTATCGGCCAGCTCCATGACGAGGTACTTCTGCCCGTCCAGCTCGTCGAACGTGTAAATGTGGATGATGTTGCCGTGGTTGAGGCCGGCGCAGGCCCGGGCCTCGCGCTTGAAAGCCTCGACCTGCAGGGGATCCACGGCGATCTCGGGCTTCATCAGTTTGACGGCCACCTCCCGGTTGAGGTTGGTGTCGAACGAACGAAACACCGTGCCCATGCCGCCGGACGCGATCACACCCCGCAATTCGAACTGGCGCAGCCGCACGGTGATCATCACCGGGCCGCCGCACTTGTTACAGGACTGAGTTTCGAACGGTGGCAGGTCGCTCGGAATGAAATTCTTCGCGCTGCACCGCCCGCACGCCACCATCTTCAGCGATCTCTTTGCTTCGCTCATGTGTTCGGACTACGGCGTAACGCTAACACCGACTGGGTTTTGCTCAAGACTTGATTCATCGCGATCTCGCGCTTCTTTACCCGGCAGCTTTTAAGCTTGGTAAAGGACCAGCGTTTTGTTTCAACCAGCGGCACATGCGGCTGCTTTACAACCTGCTCTTCCCGGTTTTCTTCCTGCTGAGCGCGCCGTATTACTTCTGGAAAATGTGGCGGCGCGGCGGCTGGCGGCGCAACTTCAGTGAACGCTTTGGCCGGATTGAGGACAACAAACTCCAAGCCCTCGCAGGCGGACCGGTGCTCTGGCTACATGCTGTCAGCGTCGGCGAAGTGGGAGTCTGCCTTCAGCTCATCACCACGCTGCGCCCCCGGCTGGCCGGCTGGAAATTCGTCGTGTCCACCACCACCACCACGGGCATGGGTGAGCTGGACAAGAAACTTCCGGCGGAAGTGGTCCGCATTTATTACCCGGTCGATTTCCCGTGGTCGGTGCGCCGCGCACTCGCCGCCGTGCGTCCCGCCGCCCTCGTGCTCGTCGAGGCGGAGCTTTGGCCAAACTTTCTCTGGCAGGCACAGTCCCTGGGCCTGCCCGTCTGCCTCGCCAATGCCCGCATCTCGGACCGCTCGTTTCCCCGCTACCTGCGCGCCGGGTTTCTCTTTCGCGGACTCTTCGGCACTTTCGCCGCCGTCGGAGCCCAGAACGAAACGGATGCCCAACGGCTCACCGAGCTGGGCTGCCGCCCGGACGCCGTGCACGTTACTGGCAACGCCAAGTTTGACGCCGCCGCCCCAACCGGCGGAAACACCCTCGATGTCCCGGCGTTGCTGCGCCAGCTCGGCGTCCCGGACGACGCTCAACTGCTGGTGGCCGGCAGCACCCACGCCGGCGAAGAAGTCCTGCTGGCGCAGATGTATCTCCGCTTGCGGGACCGCTTCCCGAAACTGTTCCTCATTCTGGTGCCGCGCCACTTCGAGCGCACCAAGGCCGTCGTCGAGGAACTTCGCCCCACGGGAGTCCGGCTTGCGTTACGCACGGAACTCACCAGTGGCAAAACCTTTGCCCCCGGCAGCGTGGACCTCCTGCTCGTCAACACCACCGGCGAACTGCGGCACTTCTACCGGCACGCCACCCTCGTGTTCGTCGGCAAGAGCCTAACGGCCAAGGGTGGGCAGAACCCGATCGAACCCGGCGCGCTGGGCAAGGCGATGCTCTTCGGCCCGCACATGGAGAACTTCCGCCCCATCGCCGCCGACTTCGTGGCCCATGACGGCGCGGTGCAGGTGCGCGACGCCGCCGCATTGGAAACGGAAGTAGCAGCCCTGCTCGCCGACCCCGCCCGACGCGAGCAACTCGGCACCAACGCCCTGCGCGTGGTGCAGCGGAACCAGGGAGCCTCGGAGCGAACAGCGGAGATGATCGCCGCGCAGCTGGCGAAGAAGTAAATCCGCCCTCCGAAGCCCCCCGTGGCGGCAGGCGTCCCGCCTGCCGTAGAGCCGGCGCGTCCCGCCCGGCGAAAGAAGCCGCCCGCAGTTCCAAAATTGAACTGCAAAGCTAATGATTTTGTGTTCTTGGGCGGTTACGGCGGGTGCTAACATTTTGCCGGCTTAATAGCGTGATTCGCGGGCCGTTCCCGCTTGCACCGCATTGGTGCGCAGGCAATGGCAAGATGCATCCGACCACCAAGAGCATCTGGCCCCTGCCCTCGAGGAGCGAAATTTCCCGGAGAACCATTCCCGGTGACATCTGTTAACTGGGCAATTGTTTTCCCTCACCATGAACTGCGCATGGAGTCCCGGCTTGAGCCGGTGGAACACCGCCCGAACCCATACCCTGCGCGCGCAGCGTCCTTGCCGATTGCCCGCCCCACCGGCTGAAGCCGGGACTCCATACACGCCAGCCGTGCGGTTCAGGCGTTCAAAGCGCGAACTTCCGTTGGGAGAGTTCTCACCCCGGCCCGGGTCCGTTGGACGAGGGAGTAACGCAGTCCGAAGCTGGTCAAGGTCGCTGTAGGGCCGGCGACTTCGCCAGCGGGTTCGGGCGGTGCCTCGGTGCGCTGAGCTACTCGGGGCGGGACGTCCCGGCAACTCGCAGGCGGGAACGCCTGCGGTACAACCTCGGCGACCGGCTGCGGACTTGGGCGTCCGCGCTCCTGGCGCAAAGCGGTTCAGGGTGCCAGCACCCGGCGCACGCGGTAGTAGCGCTGGGAACCGGTCGTGGCCGGCACCAAGATTTCATCCCGGCCGCCATTGGGGCTCGTACGTGGGAATCCAACGGGTGCCCAAGCAGGAAATAGCAGGTCATCGGTGGTCTCCAAGGAGAGAAAATCCCCACGCCGGGTGCCAAAGACTGTGAAAGTCCCCGAGTCGTATCGGATGAAAGATGCGTTGGGTGCCAGCAACTGCAACGGCCGCATCATGTCATTGTCCTCATGGTCCAGCAGGTGGCAGTGATAGATGTAGCGGCCATCCGTCACGCCGGCGGTGTCATTGCGCCCGCTGGGGGTGGAGTAGAACTCGGCATTCGTAGGCCATTGCATGACGATGGTGGTGACGGAGAAGGGGGCGGCCCGCACGGTATCCTTGGGCCCCATCTCCCAAAGCTGCATTGACTGGGCCAAGTTGGCGCCGTTGGTATAGTAGGAAAGCGGCTGGAGCGCGTCATTCGCCCGGTCATTGATGTAATTGGTGACCATGCTCGGAGCCACGCCATTGGTGAACGGGTAGATGCCACCGAACCGCACGCGACTGACCACGCGGAAGTCCAGCAGGTGGATGTGAAACGGGTGGGCCTCGCTGCTGAGGTTGATGATGTTCCAGACCTCCACGCCGCCAGCCGTCGGGGTTTCAGTAATGGGGGCATCAAACAGGGTCATATCCATGAGCGCAAAGGGGATGGAAGTGGTGTTCGTGGCTCCTGTGGGCGTCGGGAAAGGCCCGCCGGGGAAAGGGGTTTCATTGGCCAGATCAAGCGTGATATTGCGGGTGACCTTGGACTGGGCGACCAAATTGGTGGTGATGGAATAGTTGATGTTGGTGGGCGGATTGACAGCGTTGTTCTTGACCGCATTGGGAAACGTCGAACTGGTATCCGGGCTGGAACTCGTGGCCGCGACCTTGAACAGCATGATGTTGGGCAACGTTGCCGTGTTGGGCGGGTTGGCGTTGAAGGCAGTGGCCGCAGTGATGATGTTTTGGACCATAATCCACTGGTTGGAGCTGCTCGTGAAGTCCATGACCAGATCCACCCGTTCGCCCGGCATCATGGCGATGTTGTTGGTGACGATCACCGGCTGGGTGAGTAATCCATCGTCGTTACCAATGACGATGAAGGGCGGAGCGGACGTCGAGGACGTAAGCACGTTGGTCGTGGCAAAATCGTTGGCCGTGCTGGTCGCCAGGACGGCACACTGAAGATTGAACGTGCGGAAATTGGCCCCATTGAGAAAACGGAACCGATAGCGACGCGGCTCAACATTCAGATAGGGGGTAACCTTGCCGTTCACCGTCGCGTAATTGTGAAGAATGCTGGTCAGTAACAGCGAGGGATAGTTCACGTCGTTCGTGGAAAAATCCCGGTCCTGAAACACGAGGGGAATCTCAAAAGGTCCCTTGGGCAGGTTCAGCAGCGCCTCGAGGTTCGTATTTCGCAGCAGATAAAACCCTGCCAGACCGGCGTAAACGTTGTTGGCCGTCAGGCCCACGGCATGGTCGTGATACCACATGGTCTGCCCGGTGTTGGCCGGATCCAAATTGGTGTAGAAATAAAGATCACTTTCACCGGCGTAGAAGAAGTTGGTGGGATAGCCGTCATAACGCGGCAGGGTCCGTCCCCCATGCAGGTGCACCACCGTCCGCACCTTCTGCCCGTCGTTTTCGTTGCCGTGGATGTTGGTATTCACCGGCAGCCAGTACGGGTACGTGGTCGGGAGGTTGTTGCTCCAATTGACCAGGATGGGCTGGTTGACCACGGCCTCAATGGTGTCTTCTGGATGAAGTTCGAGCTTTCTTCGACAAAAATCCCTGCGGTTAGGGTATCCCCACACCCTTCCCCACATGGGGAACCCCTCCGATTTCGCTAACGCCTTGTCGTTGCGAGGTTTTCTGCTGCTGTCGGGTGGTGGTGCCACCCCCGACATCGGTCGGTTTTGCCGCTCACGCGGCTAGCGGGACTGCGCGCGGCCACAGGCCGTGCTCGCCCAAAACCTCCCTCGTCGCTGACGCGACCGACGGGTTCACACACGGACGGGTTTCACACGAATAAAGGACACGCGTGTCCTT
>RFSE01000142.1 GCA_009924135.1 Pseudomonadota bacterium
GTTCGGGGCGCTTCAGGAAAGTTTGCGGGCGCCTCCGTGGCGCGGCGGCGAAAACGGAAGTCAAATTCTGAAACGGGGCGTTTTTTGACGGGCTGCTAGGTATGGCCTGGCTGCTTTTCATGGACGAAAGCGGGCACAGTCACAAAGAGCTGCCCTATGAGGTGCGCGGTGGTTTCGCGCTGGCGGACACGCAGCTCTGGCCGTTCGTGCAAGACGTGCTTCGGCTTGAATTGGCCTGCTTCGGGGCGCGGCTGGCGGATTACAAGTCGGAGGTGAAAGGGATGAAGCTGTTGTCAAAGGACCGGTTTGAGCACGCCGCGCAACTGCCGGAGATCGAGGCGTCGAAGCGGCAGCATCTTTGCCGGGCGCTGTTGCAGGCCGGGCTGGAGAAGCGCCCGCCGACACGGGAGCAGTTGACGGCCTACGGGCAGGCGTCGTTGGGCATGGCTGACGGCATCTTCGTTTTGCTGGAGCGGCACAAGGCGATCATTCTCGCATCTGCAGTGCCACGCGGAACAGCCAAGCCGCCACCGCCGGTGCCAGCGGCCCCGGAGAACCTGCGCAAGGACCATGTTTTTCTGCTGGAACGATTCTTTTACCTTCTGGAGCGGGAACGGCAGATGGGATTGCTGGTGATGGATGAGGTGGAGAAGACGGAGGACCGGCGTTTTGTGCAACGGTTGCACGATTATTTTGTGAAGACTGGACCTGGCCGGGAGCGGTCGCGCTGGATTGTGCCGTCGCCCTTCTTTGTGGCATCCGACATGGCGTTGCCGGTGCAGGTGGCCGATGTGGTGATCTACGCACTTAATTGGGGATACCGTCATCCTGCGGAAATGACAGCGCCGACCCGCCCGGAGATCGAAAGCCGTTTCGGTCCGTGGATCGAGAAACTCAAATGGCGAGGCGACGGCTACGACGGGGTTCGAACCTACAAGAGTTTTGGCATCGTGTGCGTACCTGACCTTTACACATCCCGAAAATAAAAAAGGAGACAATGCTTTTGAGGTTCCTCCGCCAAAGAGGAGCTTGCGCTCCCGATGCAAAGGCCACTCGCAGCCGAGTCTCCAAGGGCACTGAAGCACAGTACCCGCAGATTGCCAACCCGTATTTGGACCGTGTTTAAGTCGCCAGCCATGACGGTACGCTGATTTGCCTTCGGACAAGATGCCCAACCTCACCCACCTCTTCACCGAAGACCAGCTTGTCGAGCAGACCGTCACCAAGTAAACGCCGGACCCGGTGGATTCAGAGTGTTGGCCTTGAGAAATAGGTTCAGCCTGCCGAGCTGGTGTTCATCCCATGGTTCCGCGCAACGGTGGCGCAACTTAATCCACAGGCTGCCGCCCGGAGTGATCTTTGTCGCGCTGGGAAAGCTGTTTCAGCCCTGGGTTTCCTGCTGGAAACTCCTGCGGCTTGTCTTAACCCTGGCTTTGGCGCAGTCTTCGCGCATGGCTGAAATCGTTAAGTTTGTCCACCGCGGTGCCGCCCAGGTCACTCCGAAGATTCTGGAAGGCATCCACAAGAAGCTGCCGATGCTCAAAATCGAGTTCGCGCAGATCAACGCCCCCAAATACCCGCACCTGGTCGAGCAAATCGAGTTCCTCGCCGACGTGGTCGAGGACTTCACGGAGGGCGCGGACAAGGAACTGCCCCTGGTGGTGGTCGCCGAGGCCGCCTTCGCCCTCGCCTACGTTCACAAGCAGCACGATCTCATTCCCGACACCAACGTGCAGTTCGGCTACGCCGATGATTCCGGCGTCGTACGCACGGTGCTGATGGAGAACGAAAAGGTACTCGCCGCCTACGCGAAGCGCGCCAAGCTCAACTGGAACCGCGTCACGGTGAAGCCGTGAGGCAAACCCACAAGTAATCAGTGTTCAGTAAGCAGTTGTCAGTAAGCGCACCCGTCTGAATACTGATCACTGATTACTGAACACTTTCCCCCCATGCCGCTCCCGTCCAGCACCCTCGCCCAGCTCCGCACGCTCGTCGGAGCCGACCAGGTTCTCACGTCGAAGGAAGACCTGATCCCCTACTCCTTCGACGGCACGGCGGCCATGAGCCAGATGCCCGGCTGCGTCGTGTTCGTCACCACCACGGAGCAAATCGCCGGGGTGTTGCGGCTCGCCAACGCGAACAAGACCCCCGTCGTCACACGCGGCTCCGGCACCGGCCTCTCCGGCGGCAGCATTCCCTCGGCCGATTGCATCGTCATGTGCACCGCGCGCATGAACCGCATCCTCGAGGTGGACCGCGCCAACCTCACCATGCTCGTCGAGCCCGGCGTGACCACCCTCGCCATTGCGGACGCCGCCACGGCGGTCGGCCTCTTCTACCCACCTGATCCGGGCTCGATGAAGATCTCCACCATCGGCGGCAACGTGGCCGAAAACTCCGGCGGCCTGCGCGGTCTCAAGTACGGCATCACGCGCAACTACGTCATGGGCCTCGAAGTGGTGTTGCCCGATGGCGAAGTGCTGTGGACCGGCAACAAGTGCGTGAAAGACGTCGCGGGCTTCTCCTTGAAGGACCTGTTCGTCGGCAGCGAAGGCACGCTCGGCGTGATGACCAAGGTGCTGTTAAAACTCATTCCCAAGCCCGCCGCCAAGAAGACGATGGTCGCGACCTTCAGCGCGATGGATGCCGCCGCCCAGACCGTCAGCGACATCATCGCCGCGCAGATCATTCCCTGCACGCTGGAGTTCCTCGACCGCACGACGATTCACTGCGTCGAGGACTTTGCGAAGGTCGGCCTGCCGCTGGATTGCGAAGCCTTGCTGCTGATGGAAACCGATGGTCACCCCGCCGCCGTCCAGGACGAGGCTGCAAAGATGGTCGAGCTGGCGAAGAAAAACGGCGCGATGGAAGTCCGCGTGGCGAAGGACGAGGCCGAGGCCACCAAGCTCGCCGCCGCCCGCCGCAGTGCGTTTAGCGCGCTCGCCCGGCTCGCGCCCACGACTATTCTCGAAGACGCCACCGTCCCCCGCAGCGAACTGGCCAAGATGGTCCGCTTCGTGGAAGTGGTCGCGAAAAAGTACAACCTGCGCGTCGGCACCTTCGGCCACATGGGCGATGGCAACCTGCACCCCACCTTTCTCACCGACGAACGCAACCACGCCGAGATGCACCGCGTCCACGAGGCGTTCAAGGAAATCTTCGATGAAGCCATCCGCCTGGGCGGGACGATCACCGGCGAGCACGGCATCGGCCTGGCGAAGAAGGACTTTCTCCCAAAGTTCCTCGGCCCGGCCTCGCTGCGCGTCCACCGCGAACTGCGCAAGGTCCTCGACCCGCACGGCATCCTGAATCCGGGCAAGATGTTCGACTGAGCCTGGTCGGATGCCGACGATATCGCGGTAACTTCAGCTTGTTCCATCGGGCCGGTTCCTGCCAGCATTGCGGCATGAAAGCCATTGCCCTTGTCCTGCTCGCTTCGTTGAGTCTGCTCTCGGCCGCTGACACCCCCACCATCAAGGCCACGGCCGCCGATGTGCCTTACGGCGACCCGGCCAATCCGCGCCTGAAGGTGGACATCTATGCCCCGGCGAACGCAAAGAGCCTGCCCGTGGTCTTCTGGATCCACGGCGGCGGCTGGCAGGGCGGTGATCGCACCTTGATCCAGCTCAAGCCCCAGGCCTTTGTGGAGAAGGGTTTCGTCTTCGTCTCCACGGGCTACCGGTTGCTGCCCGAGGTGGACATGGTCACGATCTTCCGGGACATCGCGAAGTCGCTGGGCTGGGTGCACAAGAACATCACGAAATATGGTGGCGACCCGAACCGGATTCTGGTCATGGGCCACTCCGCCGGCGCGCAGCTCGCGGCCTTGGTCTGTGTGGACGACCGCTACCTCAAGGCCGAAGGAGTGCCCTTCTCCGTGCTCAAGGGCTGCGTGCCCGTGGACGGCGATACTTACGACGTGCCCGCGATCATCGAGACCGCCGAGACGCGGCTGCGCGTGCATGGCTTGCCGATGCCGAAGTTCGGGCACCGTTTGAAATTCGGCAACGACCCAGCCCTGCACCGCGATTACTCGGCCGTCACGCATGTGGCGAAGGGCAAGGGCATCCCGCCGTTTCTGATCCTGCACGTGGCCGACCACCCGGACACCACCATGCAAGCCCGGAGGCTCGAAGCCGTGCTGAAGGAAGCGGGCATCCCCGCCAAGGCCTTCGGTGCGAAAGAAACGAACCACCCGAAGATCAACGAAAACCTCGGCCTGCCGGACGATCCCTCGACGAAAGCGATGTTCGAGTTCGTCGCCGAATGCCTGAAGAAGTAGGCGGACGCCACGCGGTGCATTTACGACGGGCCGCTTCAGTAGTGGAGCAGGCAGCCAGCGTTTGCAGCATCTTGTCGGCGGAATGATCTTGCAGTGACCGGGGCGAAAGCTGCCGGGCACGCTTGGTGGCGTTGACCTCATCAAGCGGGTGAAAGGGACGCAATAAATGGATACGTTCCGTTGATTGCATTTCCGCCGCCCCCCTTCACCCGCACTTCTAAAGCGATCGTCACGACTCTGTACCTCCTCGAAGAGAGCAGAGAACCGGTTCTCCGCCACGCATTCGATTTGGAGACACGGGTGCCGCGCTCCACCCTGCGAGCCAATGCTCTAATGTGAAACAATTATTCGGGTAATTTTTTAACTATTTTTCACTGCCACAAAATAGACCTTGCGAACACTAGATCATCTGCCATGTTCACCCCGATAAGCCTCCATAAAACCGGGAATTTTTTATGGCTGACTATTTTCTATCCGGAGATTTTTCAGGATCGTTCGGCTCGCCCATCTGGGTGACAGCCACGTCAAGGCGCTGCCTCAGTTCACCACTGAAACGGCAGGCTAAGTCACTCCCACGGCCCGGCCCAGCCAGCCTGCTGCAAGCAGGCAACCTTTCATCCTCTGAACCTCTTCTAACCGGCCGCTTTGGGAAAACCTCGGAACCGGAAATTGATCAAGCATGTCGCCAACCACAAAACAGAAAAATTCAAAACCCTATGATAAACGCGTTCATCCCCTCGGCTTCCAAACCAAGACTGGCCGGCATCCTTGCCACTTTGACCTGTTGTGCGGGGTGCGTCATTGAGAATAATGGCTTCCACACCCAGTCCGAGCCGCCACCGGGTGAAGTCGTCATTGTTGAGGCATCCCGCGTCAGCCCGGTTGTGGTTCAAGAATATTACTATGTCGGAAACCGGTACTATTATTGGCATCCCGATTCCTCCCGGTATGTCGTCCTCGCGGGACATCCGCCCGCAGGCTATCGAGTGGTTCCCATGGCCCGCCTCACCCCACGAGACGCGATGGGACGTCCGGCTACGCCCCGGATCAGCACCCAGCCTCCAGTGAGACCACCTGCCGCGGTCGGGCAATCACCCTCGGCTCCTTAATGCCCGGGCCAAAAAGCCCGATGAGGAATGAACCAGGGGGTGAAGGGGCATGATGGTCTGCCGTTCCTCTCGACAACGCCCTGGCGAAGGAGACAGAGCCCTACGATCTGGAGCAACACCGTTTAGCGCGAAGATCGGAGCCACATTGGGTTCCGGCCTCCGAAGCCAGGCCCACTCAGCCGCCTCGTCACCCGGGCGTTACGCATCCCGATGCGTAGGCTGCGGCTTGCCTGGACGGAAGTGTTCGAGGTGTTCCAAGCGCAGGAAGAGGTGGGGATGTAGTTTGCCCATTTCGGAGAGGGCTTGGTTGAGCGCGGAATTAAGTGCGTCCGGTGAGCCTTCGGCGCGGCAGTTGATGATGAGCTTGCCCGCGTCCAGCCAGTCGGAAAGTTCCTGCGACAGTTCGGGCACAAAATCATTCCGCACGAGGTTGATGACGGCCAAGTCACCCAGGCCGGCGTCCTCCGGTTCGAGGGTCATCTTCAAGTGCGCGACTTCCGCCTTCGCCTCCGTAAGCAGCCGGCGCAGCGTGTCGGCGAGGTCGCGGATGACTTGGTTGCCGTCGAAGCCCTTCTGGTTCGAGAGCGTCACGGTCGCGTTCAACCAACCCAGCAGAGCTTCGCCCTCGGCATAAAGTTCGTAGTCCACCTGCATCGCCACGCGCGCGACCTGCTCAGAAGCGGTGATCAGGTTAAACCAGTCGTCCAGGCCGGCCCCGGTACGGGCGGAGACGGCGAGCACCTTGGCGCGCGGAAATTCCTCGGATAGCCGGAGGCGGAGCCGGTCCAGCTGGGGCGTATCGAGCAGTTCGCGTTTGTTGATGACGATGAGATCAGCCTCCTCCAACTGCTTACGATAGATGTAGAGCACCTTTTCAGAGAACTGGCCGCCGGTCGTCAGTCCGAGCACCCGCTGAGCGCGCACGGGGTCCACCAGCACGCTCAAGGGCGCGATGAGGAACTGGTCGCCATACATCCGTCGCAGTGGGTAGGTGACGGTCGCGACGAGGTCGGTGCAACTGCCTACCGGCTCGGCGATGAAGACCTCGGGACGGGAATCGGCCGTGAGCTTGTTGGCCGCGTCCACGAGGGAGTTGAAGCGGCAGCAAAAGCAGCCGCCGGGAATTTCCTCCGTGGCGAAGCCGCGCGAACGGAGCATCGCCGTATCCACGAGTTCCGCCCCCTGGTCGTTGGTGATGAGCCCGACGCGCATTCCCTGCGCGGTGAGGCGCTCGGCAAGCTTGGCGACGGCGGTGGTCTTACCGGCGCCGAGGAAGCCGCCGAGCATCAGGTAACGTGCTTTGGTCATGGTGGGGAAAGTGATTAGTAATCAGTGTTCAGTGTTCAGTGTTCAGATTGCGTGCTGATCACAGCGGGGTGTTGGTAGAAGCGTCAGCACTGAACACTGAATACTGCACACGGAACACTTCATTTTTCCTCCGCGTGCTCCCGCTCCAAAATCTTGTCGATCGTCTTGTCCAACAGCTTCACGTATGCGTGCACGTCGAGACAGCGGGATTCAGGTGCACCGGTGGCGGCGTAGAGCCAGCCGTGGCCGTGCGGGTCCTTGTTCACCGTAGTGATCTTGGTTTTTAGCAACGGGTTCGTGCCGAGGAACTCGCCGTCCATGATGCAATAGACATCCGAGATGGCCTTGAAGCCCTCGACCCACCCGACCACCTGCCCGCACGCGACCTTCGCCCCCGGCTGCGCTTTCCAGCCGCTCTCGACCATGTCACCGAGCATCCGCGTGGCGAACTTGGTGATGCCCACGCGCCACGAGCCGTCGGGCTGCTGGGCCGCCCACGCATGCGAGGGGCTGTACAGCGTGTCGAGCGGCAACTGCGCGGAAAACCGCGAGCGCTTGTAGGCCAGAAATTTCGGCTGGGCGTGGCTCATGTGCGAGGTGATGAAGCCAAAGAAAGGCGCGAAATGAAAGGGGATTGGTTAGCGGAAACGCCACGCTGCCGTCACGTCGCGGCCTTCGTCCATGAAAGCACAGGTCAATGCGGCGTCAGCGGGAACTGACGGCGGAGGAGCGTTTCGGCCTCGCGCTGTTCCCGGGCAAACTTTGGATCATCCAGCACGCTGCGGAGTTCCTGCGGTTCATCGGCGCTGGCGTAAAGTTCGCGCGCCACCACGGCTCCGGTTTTCCAGTCGCGCCATTCGGTGTAGCGAACAGCCCCGGTGCGGACGCTTACGCCCATGGCCTTGGGTTGCTTGTCCGGTTCACGGTCGTAGTAGGCCGGGCGCGGGTGCTGGGTGAACGCAGCAGTCTTGGTCAACACCTCGGGTCGCCGGAGCGTAGGCACGAGGCTCACCCCTTCCAACCTGGGTGGCGAGGGCAGGCGACAGAGGTCAACCAGGGTCGGAAACAAGTCCACCAGCTCGGCACTGCTGCGGGTCGCCTGGCCGTTGGCGAAGCCTTTCCCCGGGGCTCCGATGAAGAACGGGACCCGCGCATCGTACTCGAAGTTCGAGGTTTTACCCCAGAGATCGTGCTCACCGACATGGTAGCCGTGATCGCCGACGAACGTGATGACTGTGCGATCCGCAACACCGCTGCGGTCGAGAGCGTCGAGGATTTTGCCCAGCTGGGCGTCAAGGTAGCTGATGTTGGCGAAGTAGCCGTGCCGTATTTCGATGGCCTGCTCCGGGGTGAACGTGACCTGGTTCGGCGGAAGTCCGCGCAATTCGCGGCCATCGTGGAAGGCCAGCTCCGGTGCCCCAACGGGACGGGTGGCATTCAACGGCGGAAGTTTCGCGCGATCGTAGAGGTCCCAGTACTTCTTCGGCGCGTTGAACGGTGCGTGTGGTTTCCAGAAGCCCACCGCCAGGAAGAACGGCTGATCCTTAACCTCGGCCAGCACGCGGACGGCCTCGGCGGCCACCCGGCCATCAAAGTACGCCTCGTCCGGCACGTCGCGGCGTTCGTAAAGTGGAACGGAGGTGTACTTTCGCGGCGCGGGCGGGGCGAGGTTCGGCGGGAGCGGGCCGGTGACCTCGGCTGCATCGTCGCCGTGGTTCGCGTAGTGGAGGAACTCCGGGGCACTCCAGGAACGAGGGTCGCCCTTTTCCTTGGTGTGCCAGTTGTGAAAGATTTTACCGACGCACCGCGTGGTGTAGCCGTGTTGCTTGAACCAGAGCGGCAACGTCATCACGTCCGGGTTCAACTCACGGAAATGCGTGCCATTGTTCCAGATGCGCAGGGTATCAGGCCGGAGGCCGGTGAGGAAGGAGCAGCGCGAGGGGTTGCACACCGCCTGCTGGCAGTAGGCACGGTCGAACTGCACGGAGCGTTTTGCCAGCTGGTTGAGGTTGGGCGTAACGGCGGGAGAGCCATAACTGGCCAGCTCCGCCCGGAAATCGTCGGCGACGATGAAGAGGACGTTTGTCCGTGGCTCGGCGGCGGTTGCGCAGAAGCTCAGGGCGGCGCATAGCGCTGGAACCAGAAGCCGAACGGACCGCAGCGTCATTCCTTGCCGGAGCGGACGCGCTCGAAGGCGACGCACGTCTGCTTGAAAGCAGCTTCGATTTTCGGGATCAGGGCCGGAATGCCTGCCGTGCTGCCGCCGGTGGCCAGGGTTTCCAGCTCCTGACAGAGATTGCCGAGGTTGTTGGCCCCAAGGTTCAGGCTCATGCCGCGGAAGACATGCGCGGCGAAGGCGAGCTGCTGAAGGTTCTCACCAGAACTCTTGATCTGCTCCAGATGACGCGGGGCGTTCTGGAGGAAAAGGTCGATCAGCTCGTGCAGCAAGGGCACGCCCTCCTTCGACTTCATCTCGCACAATTCCGCGATGATCGTGGCATCCAAAATCGAGGCCGCCGGCGCGGGTTCCGAGCTGGCTGTTGAGTCTGAAGATCCGTGGGCCTCGATGGCGGCCCGGCGCTGGCCCCAACGTTCCACCACGGCCTGCAATTCGGTGATACGAACCGGCTTGGCAACGTAATCATCCATGCCGGCTTCGAGGCACCGTTCGCGGTCGCCTTCGAGCGCGTTGCCGGTCATCGCCACCAAGCGTGGCCGACGCGGGTCGGGCCACTGCGCATGAATCCGCCGGGCGGCTTCATAGCCATCCATCTCGGGCATCTGCACGTCGAGAAAGATGAGGTCGAAGGGCTGCTGCTCCAGAAGTTTAAGCACCTCGACGCCGTTGGCGGCGACTTCGGGCCGGTAGCCCAGGCGCTGCAACATTTTGACACCCACCTTCTGGTTGATGATGTTGTCGTCGGCCAGCATCAGGCGCAACGGTAAGCGCTGGGCCATCGAAGCATCGAACTCCGAGTTGACCGGGGCGGCCTTTTCGGTGCGGGGCTTGTGTTCGACCGCACGCACGAGGGCGTCGAAGATCTGGGCGGGACGCAGCGGCTTGTAGATGAAGAGGGAGATGCCTACGGCCCCCGGGCGTTTGTCATCCGAACGGAGCCGCACGTCGGTCAGCAACAAAATGGGCGTCGTCTCGCAGCCGGGCACACGGCGCACGAACTGGGCGAGGGTCAGGCCATCCATCTCGGGCAGTTGCAGGTCGAGCACCACGGCGTCGAACCGCTCCGCTCCGGAGAGCACGTCGAGCGCCTCCTTGCTGGAGGCCACGGCACGGATGTCGGCGCTGGCCCAGCGCCCGTATTGGGAGAAGGCCTTCCGGTTGGAGCCATTGTCCTCGACGAAGAGGATCTTCTTGCCTTTGAGCTTGTCGCCCGGCGCGGACACGGCGTCCGGCAGCTCGGTGCGGGAAGCCTGCGTGCGCAGGATCAGGTGGAAGGTCGAGCCTTTGCCCGCCTCGCTCTCGGCCCAGATCTTGCCGCCCATCAGCTCGGCCAGGCGTTTGCAGATCGCGAGTCCCAGGCCGGTTCCGCCGAATTGCCGGGTCGTCGAGCTGTCCACCTGCGTGAACGACTTGAACAACCGGTCCATCTTGTTAGCCGGGATGCCGATGCCGGTGTCCCGGACGGAAATACGGATGAAAAAAGAGTCAGGATCAGGCGGAATCTCGCTGCCGGCCAGGTCGCCGGGGTTGTCCTCGCGGCTGACGGCGATGGCTACCTCGCCCTTGGTGGTGAACTTCACCGCGTTGCTGACCAGATTGACAACAATCTGCCGCAGGCGCGTGACATCGCCTTCGATGATCGCCGGCAGGTTGTCCTCGACGGAGTAGATAAGGTCGATTTTCTTCTCGGCCGCGCGGGGCGTGAGGAGATCCAGCGCCTCCTCCAGGCAGGTGCGCAATTCAAAGGGATGCCGCTCCAAATCGAGCTTGCCCGCCTCGATCTTCGAGAAGTCGAGAATATCGTTGATGATGTTCAGCAACGCATCGGCGGAGCTGCGGACGGTCTCGACGAAATCGCGCTGCTCGTTGGTCAGTTCGGTATCCATCAGCAGCGAGGTCATGCCGATGATGCCGTTCATCGGGGTGCGGATCTCGTGGCTGGTATTGGCGAGGAATTCGGACTTGGCCCGGGTGGCCTCTTCGAGCTTCTGGTTCAACGCAATGAGCGCCGTGTTGCTGTCCACGAGCTGCTGCTGGCTCTCGCGCAGGGCGCGGTAGGCCTCGTCGCGCTGGAGCGCACTTTGATAGGCCTTCGAGTGATAGCGGATACGTGCGATCAGCTCGACCTTGTCAGGCAGCTTGACAAGGTAATCGTTCGCTCCGGCGGCGAAGGCCTGCGCCTTGATCGTTGGCTCCTCCTTCGTCGAGAGCACGATGATGGGCGTCTCCTGCGTGCCGGGGTTGGCACGAAACTGGCGGACCAGGGTCAATCCGTCGATGCCCGGCATGACCAAATCCTGCAAAATGACCGTGGGTTTGATCTGGTTCGCCAGCCGCACCGCTTCGGTCGGGTCGATGCAGTAGTGGAAATCAATGTTCGGCTGATTGGCCAGGCAGCGGCGGATGGCCTCCGCGACCATCACCTGGTCGTCCACCAGCAGCACCATGACCGAATAATCGGCAGCATTGGCATTGCCCTGAGGGCTGGCTGGCCTGGCTGGCGGTAACGGTCCGGTCATGTCAATTGGTCGGGTCTGGCGCGATTAACGATCACTGAATAGCGGTTGGGACGACTTTTTCCAATGCAAAATACACGGCGGGCCGGAAAGTCACCTGCCGGCCTCCAATTCCTGCGTCCGTAAGCAAGCCACCATCCGGCCCGGCGGGGACTCCTCCAGCGCGGGCACTTTCACCTTGCAGGCCTCCACCGCGTGCGGACAACGCGGGTGGAACGCACACCCGGACGGCGGATTCAACGGCGAAGGCGGGTCGCCCGCGAGCACGATGCGCTGGCGTAGCTTGGCCTTCACCGGGTCGGGCACGGCCACCGCGCTGACGAGTGCCTGGGTGTAAGGATGCATCGGATGATCAAACACCTCCGCAGCCGGTCCCAGTTCGACAATCTTGCCCAAGTACATCACCGCGATGCGGTCGGAGATGTGCCGCACCACCGAAAGGTCGTGAGAAATGAAGATCAGCGTCAGTCCCATCTCCCGGGAGAGCTTGGCCAGCAGGTTGATGATCTGGGCCTGGATGGACACGTCCAGGGCCGACACCGGCTCGTCCGCGACAATCAGCTTTGGCTCCACGGCCAGCGCACGCGCGATGGCAATGCGTTGCCGCTGTCCGCCGCTGAACTCATGGGGATACTTCCGCTGAAAGCGCGGAGCCAATCCCACCTTCTCCATCAACGCCGCCACGCGGCACGGCAACTCCGCCTCCGGCACGGCGCGATGCGACCGGATGGCCTCCGCCAAGGTGTCAAAGACCGTCATGCGCGGATTCAGCGAGGCATAGGGGTCCTGGAAAATCATCTGAAAATCCGCCCGTGCCGCCCGCAGGTCCGCGCCACGTAGGGCTGTCAGGCTCCGTCCACCCAGCGCTACCGTGCCTTCGCTGGCCGGGATGAGTTGAAGAATTGTCCGTCCCAAGGTGGACTTCCCGCAGCCCGATTCGCCGACGAGCCCGACAATCTCGCCCTGCCGCAAGGATAGCGACACACCATCCACCGCGCGCACCGTCCCCACCCGCTTACGGAACACCAGACCGTGTTCCACCGGGAAGTGGGTCTTTACGTCGCGCAGTTCGAGGAAAGGTGTCATCTGTGGCTAAAGCTTCAGTTCCCCGCGCTGCACCCGGACGCACGCACTCGCGTGGCCGAATTCAATTTCCTTCAGCGCCACTTCCCCCGTCCGGCACCCGGGCTGGGCAAATTCGCAGCGGTCGGCGAAGGCGCAGGCGGGCAGCGGCTTGGACACATCCGGCGGCAGACCGGGGATGGTGTAGAGTTCCGCGCCCTTGCCTTGCAGGGCCGGGATGCTGCGCTGGAGCGCGCAGTTGTAGGGATGCAACGGTCGCGCGAAGATGTCCTCGACTGGACCTGATTCCACCACGCGACCGGCATACATCACCAGCACACGCCGGCAGAAGCCCGCCACCACGCCGAGATCGTGTGAAATCCAGATCACCGCCATGCCGCGCTCGCGCTGGAGCCGCGTGATCAGGTCCAGGATTTGCGCCTGCACGGTCACGTCCAGCGCCGTGGTCGGTTCGTCGGCGATGAGCAAGTCCGGCTGAGTGATGAGCGCCATCGCGATCATCACCCGCTGCCGCATCCCCCCGCTGAACTCATGCGGATGACTGCGGATGCGCCGTGCGGCGTCCGGCACGCCGACTTCCTCCAATGCCCGGATGGCCCGCTTCACAGCCTCGGCCCGCGGCATGTTTTCGTGGATGACCAGCGGTTCGATAAGCTGCTCCTCGATACGCAGATACGGATTCAGCGAAGTCATCGGGTCCTGAAAAATCATTGCGATGCGCTTGCCGCGAATTCGGTTCAGCTCCGCATCCTTCATGGTGAGCAAGTCCGCGCCGTCGAAACGTGCAGTACCCGACTCGATGCGCCCCGGCGGCTTCGGAATCAGCCCCATCAGCGAATAACACGTCACGGACTTGCCCGAGCCGCTCTCTCCCACGATGCCGAGCGTCTCCCCTTGCTCGACGCTGAACGACACACCATCCACCGCGCGCACAATGCCGTTGCGCGTGTGAAACGAGGTGCGGAGGTTTTGGATTTCTAGAAGCGGCATGGAATCCTGGCTACAAATGAACACAGAGGAAACACGGATGCTAAAAACCGGAACTGATCAGGAATACATGAAAGCGGGAAGGAAAATGAGTTGGCCGGAGGATTGTCAGCGACTGCCCGCGCGCCTTCCTGACGGAAATAATTCCCGGTCTTATCTGTGTTCCTTCTGTGTTCCATCTGTGGCTAAAACTTTTTCAATCCTTGCTCGCCCGCACATCCAGCGCATCACGCAGGCCATCCCCCAGAAAATTAAGGCAAAAAAGCGTCATTGAAAACGCGCCGGCGGGGAAGACGAGCATCCACCAGTATTCCTCCATCCGGTCCGCACCGTCCTTGATCATCGAACCCCACGAACTCATCGGCGGTTGCACGCCCAGGCCAAGGAAACTGAGGAACGCCTCCAGCAACATCACGGCCGGCACGGTGAGCGTGGTGTAAACGATCACCGGCCCGAGTACGTTCGGGATCATGTGGCGCAGGATGATGCGGCGCTTGCGCAGGCCCAGAGCGTGCGCGGCCTCGACGAATTCCATCCGCTTAAGCGACGACACCTGCCCGCGCACGATGCGCGCCATCGTGAGCCATTCCACCGCGCCGATGGCGGCGAAGAGCAGCCACAACTCGCGTCCCAGCCAAACGGTGAGCAGGATTACGAAGAGCGTAAAGGGCAGCGCGTAGAGGATGTCCACGAGGCGCATCATCAACGCGTCGAGCTTGCCGCCGATGAAGCCCGAGATGGCTCCGTAGAGCACGCCGATGGTGAGTGCCACGCCGGTCGCACACAGGCCAACCATCAGTGACACGCGTCCACCGTAGAGCAGGCGCGTGAGCTGGTCGCGCCCGAGATGATCGGTCCCGAGCCAGTGTTTTGCGGAGGGCTTGGCCGCGCCGAGCGCGAGGTCCTGCGCGTCGTAAGAAAACGGCGAAACCCACGGTGCCGCCGCGCAAACCAGACCCAGGGCGATGACAAGAAACGCACTGGCCAGCGCGAGCTTGTTCTTCCGCAACCGCGCCCACGCGTCCTGCCACAACGAGTGGCCGGCCTCCAAAGGCTCGGAGACGGGAGTGGTGGCAGGGTTCATGGGCAAGTCAGCGGGAGGGGACGGGTCCAAGGTCCAAGGTCCAAGGTCCAAGGTCCAAGGTCCAGACATTCCGGGCCGCTTTGGACGTTGGACGTTGAATGTTGAACGTTGAAAGTTCGCGTTTTCATTCCAACCTCACCTTCGGGTTGAGCCAGGCCTGGACGATGTCCACCAGCAGGTTGAAGAACAGGATCAACGCAGCAAAGAAGAAGACCGTGCCGCCCACCACCGGAATGTCGCGGTCGAAGACGGAGCCGACGAAGTATTTGCCCAGACCGGGGATGTTGAAGACGGTCTCGATGACGAACGACCCGGTGATCAACCCCGCTGCCGCCGGTCCGAGGAAGGTGATCACCGGCAGCAGTCCTCCGCGCAACGCGTGCCGCGTGAGAATGCGCAGGCCGGACGCGCCCTTCGCCCGCGCCGTGCGGATGAAGTCCTGCCCCATGATCTCGAGCATCCCGCCGCGCGTAAGCCGGGCCACGTAGGCGGCGAGATGACAACCGAGCGTGACCGCCGGGAGCACACGGTCGCCGGGCGTGCTCCAGCCCGAGGTGTTGAACCAGCCGAGCTTGAGCGAGAATACCAGCACCATGAGCGGCCCCAGCACAAAGGTGGGCAAGCCCACGCCCACCATCGCGGCGGACATCGGCACGTAGTCCTGCCACGAGTTGGGCTTCTGCGCTGCGAGCATGCCGGCGGGCAAACCGATCACCAACGCGATCAGCAACGCCCACGCCCCCAGTTCCAGCGACACGGGAAAGGATTCGCGGATGATCTCGCCCACCGTGCGCGTGGCGTGCCGGATGGATGGCTGCGTGCCGGTGACGAGGGATTTCAGGAAGACGACGTACTGCACCCCGAGCGGCTTATCGAGTCCGTAGTGGGCTTCGAGGCGCTTCAGAATTTCCGGTGGCACGGTCTTTTCCGCCGTGAACGGCCCGCCCGGGGCGTAACGCACCATGAAGAACGTCAGGGTCGCCACCGCCCAGAGGACCGGGAGCGTCTGCAACAGACGGATGAAAAGGAAGCGGGCCACTATTGTTTAGCCACAGATGAACACAGATGAGGCACAGATAAAGAAAAACCGCTTCGAAGGCGAATCGGAAAGCAGACGATCATCAGGAACGCAGGAAGGCAGGAAGGGGAGGACTGACACCTCGCTTGGAATTCCTGTCTTCCTGCCTTCCTGATTCATCTGTGTTCCCTCTGTGCTCATCTGTGGCGAAATTATCAGTCGATC
>RFSE01000143.1 GCA_009924135.1 Pseudomonadota bacterium
ACGAGGGTTCGATTCCCTTCACCCGCTCCAGTTCAAACCCTCCAACCGGTCCATTTCTCCCGGTTTTGCGACCAGACGCCTCATTAATAACGGAAACACCCACGGGCTTTCGGTTTGGTTCAACGAACTGGAAGCCCAGTCGGAACGTGATGGGTGGCCGTTCACTGAATGCGCTCCCTGGCCATGGCACGCTGAAGCCATGCTGCGCGGCTTTCGCTGGACCCGCATAGCAAAACCCCGGCCGCTTACCTCCCCCCAAAATACTGGTTGCGTACAACGTTGGTTGGCGGGTTGATCCACCCGGTGCCACCGGCACGGCAAAACATCACGGAAGCGGACCAGCCATTGCCTTCAGCACCTCTGCCACAGGCACTGCAACCCCTTGCCGTGCCTTGCTTTGTTCCGCCGCCTGGAGGACGGCAAAGATCTCCAGGGTTTCGCCCGAGGTGACAGGGGGAGGTCCTCCCTTGAAGAACTTCGCCATCTCCCGGGCCATGCCTTCGTAGCCCATGTATTTGTCGTGGGTCGGCACCACCCCCTGCACCGGCACGCCATGGCCGTAGATGCCGGCGGTCGAAACTCCCAGATCCCCGAAGACGGTGGCACTGTATTTGACCTTGCCCTCCTTGATGCCGCGATAGGTGCCCACCCGGCCGTCCTTCCATACCAGGGTGAACGACTCGGCGAGCGGGCTGGCCGCACAGCGCACGGTTTCGACGCCCGGTCCCATAATCGTGTAAAGGGTTTCCAGGCTGTGCAACGGACGGATGAATTCATCAGCCTTGGCCCCCTTCACCTCATATCCGCCATAGACATCACAGCCCAGCACCCGGCCAACTTCAGGGTGGTTTCTCATGCCGAAAAATCCGGGACTGAACCGGTGCTGCGAACTGCTGAAGCAAGGCGTCCGGGTCGCTTCAGCCAGTTTGAAAATCGCGACCGCATCCGCCAGGGAGGATGCCAATGGTCGTCCAACGTACAGCCGCTTTCCTGCCTTCAGAACGGGCCCGGCCTGCCGGAGATGCAGCCGGCCGTCGAGGCTCATGATCATCACCGCGTCACTCGCCCCCAGCAGGGCTTCAACGGAGTCCACCATCGCCACCGGGTGAAAGTCTTTCAGGGCGCTCTTCTCGTTGGCGGCTCCGAAGCGCGCCAGCGTAGCTTGCCACCGGGCCATCAGGGCGGCGCTTTCCGGGTAGTCATCGCTGCCGATGGGATACGCCGCCACCACTTGGACCCCGGCCAGGTCACCTTCGGCCTTGGGATTGTTAAACAACTCTGCGTAGGCGACGCCCTGATAATTATCGAGCCCCAGAATGCCCACGCGCACGGGCTTGGAGGATTGGGCTTGAAGCGTCACTGCCATGGGTGACAACAGCACCATCCAGGCGGCGAGCAGGAGCCAGCCCAGCCGTATCGCGGGCGCTATCTTCGTAGTTGGAAGACGGTGCGATGCAGGCAGGACAAATGGCGATTCACGCGGGTTCATGGCGTTGAATTTGCGGTGTGCACGGATGGCTGGCAACTCAAAGCGAACCTGTCCGTCCGCTCTGCCATCGCCCGATCCCGACAGCTTCCCTCCGGGCTGGCTCTGCCGACGCGGCCACGCTGCAGCAAGGTCCGAAGCCCCGGCGGAGTTCGAAGCGAATCTGTCGCGGTCAGGGCCGTCCAATCCGGCCATGCACCGACTTCCTGTTCTGCTTTCGCGGTGGCTGCTGCTGTTGACGGTCGGCACTGGCGGCCCTGCCTACGCCGTGTTTGACGGTCCCGGCTCGCGCTCGCCGCTGGAAGGACACCGGCTGGTGGTCGTGCGCCCGGCGGATTTTACTGATGCGGCAGGCAAACCACCGGCTCCGTTGAAGGCGAAGGAAAACACCTTCGCCACCGGAGCGCTGCCGCTGTCGGGCGCGCTCGTGGCTCCCGTAAAAGTCCGGTTCGCCGGCCGTTACGCCGTGTGGGTACGCGCTGGAATTGCCGCAGGCAGCCAACCGGCGGTGAAGACTTCGCTCCTGCGGGAGGACAAACCGCTGCTCACCGCAACGTTCGGCCAAGGTCCCGGTGCAACGGGCCAAGGCGGGCCGGCGGGTTACGAGGCGTATCGCGGCCAGGCGGCCCGAGGTGGCGTGTTCAAGGACGTGGCCGTGGTGCCCGATGCGAAGTCTTCGACGGCGAAGGGCAAGGACACGGACGACCTCGACAAGGAATTGCGCGAGCTGTCCCGTGAAATCGCCGGCGGCAAGGGCAGTGAAGATTGGACCACGGCTGACCGGCTTGAAGAGTTTCAAAAGGCCCGGCCTTACTACTGGTGGAAGCTCGGGACCGCCGAACTTGCCCCTGGCACCCACCAGCTTCGCATCGAACCGCCGCCCGGCCTGCCCGCCGGCGAGGTGCTGCTCGACGCTGCGTTTCTGACCACCAACGACAAGCTGCCTTACCCCTTCAACGGCGATCTCAGCGCGCCGCGCGCCAGTTACGTGCGTTTCCGCCTCGATGCGCTGCCCAAGGCCGGGGTGCTCATCGCCGCGAGTTTCCGTGTCCACTACGACCCGTTCGCCTCGGGCCGGGCAAATTTGAATCCCGACCGTCTGAGCCCGCTCAAGTCCGAACCGCACACCAAGACCGGTTTCACGCGTTGGTACCGCCTGCAAGACATTGAGCGTTCGCCGGCCTTCGGGGCCACCGAGGCGCATCTGCAACTGGCCGTCACGACTACCGGCAAGACCGATCCCCGGCCCGCCGGGGCCACGCAGTTCGCCGTATTTCCGCATCAGGACTTCGTGCTGCGTGAAATCGGATGGGAGGAGCCGGAAGCCTTCACCATTTCGATGGCAATGGATTTTGAGACCTACCTGCACAAGCTCCGCACCATCCGTGACCACGCCCGCGAGCACTACGAGTTCGCGCTGCGGGCGACCGGCGAGCGGCTCTATCCGCTCACGCGCGGCGACCTTTATTTTGCGAACGGCTGGGGCGGGGCCACGGGCGACTGTGCCGACTACATGAACAAAACCCTGCGCCTGCTTGGCATGAACTGCGTGGGCGCTTCAGCCGATCCGGTGAAGTATCGCGAGCTGTACGGGTGGTCGAGCCAGGGCGGGCATTACTGGCCGCCGACCTTTCTGCCCTTCGACGAAGCGGAAGCACGCCGCCAATACGAAGCCCACTACCGCAACTTCTTTACGGCCCAGAAGGAGTTTTACCAGGGCACTGCGGTCTTCCAAATCGCTGATGAACCCGGGGAAATCTCGCGCGGGGAGATGAGTGCGCCGCTCTGGCGTTTCGACCGGGACGAGCGCGGTGAGAAGTGGGAGGACGCCGTGGGCGGCAGCGACCTGCACACGCGCCGCAGCGACCATCACGACTGCGTGCTGGAGGGGAAGGTCGAGCAGCAGGGGCGCTGGTTCGGCTTCCGCGTGGGTCTGGATGACGCCGTAAATCCTCAGCGCTTCGCGTATTGGCACCTCGGAGCGGTCAGCGTGAACCGCGAGATGAACCTCTCAATCGGCCGCAGTGAGAAGGGCGTCGCCACGCACTCCGAGATGGTGCGCCTCGGGGCGGCGGTGTCGCCCAATGGCACGCCGTTCAAGATCATTTACCACGGCACCTCCGCAGCCCTGTACCTGAACGGAAAGATGATTCAGCAGCAGGACGGCCTCGCGCCGCGCGGCGGTTTCGGCTTCACCGGCCCGCCGAAGACCATCCGGGAACTGCGCATCCGTCCATTGCAAAAGACGGAGTACCTGTCCGCGCCTGATGCCGCCGCCCAGCAGAAAAGCGAACTGGCCGATCTGGGATTGGATGACGCCAGCGGCAAGGCCGGCGCGGCAAAGGCCAAGGGCCTGGAGCAGTTCGTCTTGGAAGAATGGACCCCGGCGGGCGGCATGACGGAGGCGCACGCGGGCTTCCGCAAGTGGCTTGCCACGCGGGGTGTCCAGCCCGCGCTGTTTGGCGCAAAATCGTGGGAAGACGTACGACCCCTGACCGTTCCCAGCCTGGTGCGCTCCCCCGAGGATGCGCGGCTGTTCTACTGGAGCCGCCAGTTCAGCGGCTGGCTCACCGCCCGGATGTTCAACCTCTCCGCCGAAGCCATCCACCAGTTCGCGCCGAACCCGCAGATGCGCGGTTTCGTGGCCCTCAGCGGGCATTCGCTCTACTTTCCCAGCGAGCAGCCGCTGGACACCTTTCAGCTCGCCGCCGGACCGGCGATGACGCCGGGTATCAGTGATTGGATGTCGTTGGGCAGTTGGTTTTGGGACAGCCACCAGGCGGTCGCGTTCAGCGTCGCGCCCTACAACGCCGGCGCCCGCCGCTACGGTCAGGAGCCGCTCACGCACCCGATGATGCACTGCGTGGGACCGTCCACGCTCCGGGCTTACACCATGCTGGGCAACAACGTACGCGTGCTGAGCTACTGGGCTTACGGCCCCAGTTATGCGGTGACGGAAGGCTACTGGTCCGACAGCGAAGGCAGCTACGAACAGGCACACCTGATCAACAACCGCGCCGCCCAGGTGGATGACATCCTCGCCCGCTCGCAGATGCGCCCGAGCCGCGTCGCAATGCTCTACTCGATGGCGAACGAATACTGGAACGCCCAGGCCAGCTTCGCCGACAAACGCGCCGCCTTCCTCGCGCTGTCCCACGAATACTTCCAACCCGAGCTGGTTACTGAGGAACAAGTCGCCGGTGGCGCACTGCAACATTATGACGCGCTCTACGTGCTGGACCCGCTCGTCCCCACCGCCGCCCGGGAGAAGATCGTCGCGTGGACCCGGGCGGGCGGGCTCCTGTGGACCTGTGCAGAGGCAGGTTCGCGCAACGAGTTCAAGGGTAGCGCAGCCGCCGTTCCCGTGGTCGCCGCCGCGCCGGGGCAGCCGGAATTTCGGAGTCACCCAGTCGCCACCAATGGCCTCACCCGCGTCACCAGCCCGGCCGCCGCCCGCGTGCGAGCCCGCTACGCCGACGGCTCACCGGCCTGGCTCGAAGCCGCCGCCGACAAGGGCCACGTCGTTTACCTTGGCCATCGGTGCGGCCTGACCTACACCCAGCAGAAGTCCCGCGTCGCCGGCCAACATCCCATCTTCGCCGACACCGGGCGCGCGTGCCTGACGCGCCCACTTTTGGAAGCCAAGGTCGCGCGTGAACTGGTGCTCTCCGATCCCGTCGTTCTGGCTTCGCCGGTGAGTTCGGCCGACGGCACCGTGATTCTCCTGCACAACATGCAGCCCACGCCCCGCCGCAATTTGCAGCTCAGCCTGCGCGAACCCGCCGCGCCCCACAGCGTCGCCGCGTTCACCGGCGGCGAGCTGCGGCCCGTGCCGTTCCAGTATGGGAATGGCCGGGTCACGCTCACGCTGCCGGAACTGGCCGCCGAGCAGATGATCCTCGTGCGCCGCCAGCCTGCCCCGGCCGACCCCCGGCTCGCGGAACTGCGCGCCCGTACCGAGGCCCAGTTGAAGTCCAGTGATGCCGCCGCACTGGCCGCCGGCGCGTGGACGGCGGGCTTTTACGCCGACTGGAAACTCGGCGACGCACTCATCCCGCTTCTCGCCCACACCCGCTGGGACGTGCGGCGGGCGGCGGCGGAAGCGCTGGGGCGCATCGGGCACATGCCGGCGGTCAACGCGTTGCGCACCGCGATCGAATCGGAGAAGGATTCGCACGCCTTGGGCGATGAACTGGTGGCGCTGGCCCGCCTCCGTCACGCCGATGCCGCCGCGCTCTGCGACCGCTTCGCCACCACGCATCGGGACGGCTACGTCCGCCGGCTGGCCATTGAAGGATGGCGCGAACTGGCCCTGCGCCCGGGCTCGCTGGTGCCGGACGAACCCTTCGTTCCCCCTTCGCCCGCGCCGCCGAGCAACAGCACGACCCCGCCCTGGCCCGCAGCCTCTTTCAGCAACGCCAGACGCTGCCCGCCGCACTGGTCGCCCATCTGCCGACCATCCTGGAACACGCCTTCGAGGCCCGGCTCGGCCATTCATTGGCCGACTGGGAGCAATGGTTGAAGAGCCGGGGATGATCGTGCTCGTTTTGGCTCCAACCCTTACTCGTGCCCCCGCAACCGGGCCTATTATTCGATGAGCACGATGTCGTTCAGTCCCAGCGACAGGCTGAACTCGATGCTTTGAGGCTGCGTCTTGGTCGGTGGACTGACAACGAAGGACAGCTTGCCGTGCGTCACGGAGCGGACCGACTTGGGCTGCCCGGCCACCGGCAGACGCACGTGAAGCGCCTGGATGGGTCGGTAAGTAAAATTGGCGAGTACCAGCGCGGAACCCTTGGGCGCGTCGTAAACCCCCGCTTCCACCACCGCGTGGGAAAGCTCCACTACACGGGCCACGCCGGCGGCCCGCGCCAGTCCGGTGATCAGTTGCCGCTGTGCTTCAGGCCAGACTTCCTTCAACTCGCGAGGTACAAAACGCGCGTCCTTCACGCTCGCTACACCGGGAGTTCCTGCCACATAGACCGTGTGTCCACGTCCGAAGCGATGCGTCAGGACCGCTGGCGAGCCGTCCTGGAACTTGCCGGCCACGGCCGCGCCGGCGGGCACCACAGTGACCTTGCAACCCACGGTGCCGAACTCGACCGGGTCCACGCCCGGACCCGCTTCGCAACGAATGCGATCGAGCTGACCCAAACCATTGAGCCGACCGCGCACGCGGTACTCGGCCTCCTGGGTCTTCACGGTAAGTTTGGGTGCGAGTCCGAAAACGCGGCTCAAGCCCGGCACTTCCTCGTTGAATTCGTTGCGGCTGCCGGCGGCGCACGCTCCGTAAAGCCAGCCCCCTGATTCGACCCACTTGGCAATGGCGGCGGCCGATTTTGAGGAGAGGCACGGATCGGTCGTGTACAGGGCGTCGTAGTCTGCCAGCCGGCCGGCCTCGATGTCTTCCTCGGTCACAAAGTCCACGCCAAACTGGAGGTGGGTCAGGTTCAGGTAAGTGGCCCGCCGTTCCAGCATTTGCACGTAGCCAAACGGCTGCCACAAGTCCGACGACACGCTGTAGAGCACCGCCAGGCGCGTCGGCCGCAGACGGCCGGGGGCGAGAATCGGTTCGGCGGCGGCAAGCTGGCGCGTGATGGCTGCCACACCGTCGTAGGCTCCGCGCAAGTCGGACCAGTAATTCTCCGTGGCCGTGGCCGTCGGGCCGTAGGTCCAGTAGTAGAAGTGCTTGCCACCCTGCGCCAGCGCCGAGGCGCTCTTCAGGCGCAGGTTGGTTTCGTCGCTCGGAGTGATCCAGGAGATGATGGGCTGCGTGCCCCGGCTGCCGCTACGGAACATCGCCGCCTGGAAACCCATCAATTGAAATCCCTCCCAAGTGTAGTTCGGGCCATACATGAACTGGAGCCCCATCCAATCCTCAATCCCTGCCAGGTCCACCGCCCGCTCCCGCGCGAGATCGAACCAATCCAGTGCCAGGGGCGCGCCACCCCACGCCAGGTTCGGCTCCATGCCCATGCCCAGCCCCGTGCCGCTGAAATAAGGATGATCCGCCACGAGCGTGGACGTGATGCCGCCGCCGTTGAAATGCCGGTGATACGCCTCCGTGTGCCACTTCACACGCTGCGTTCCCGCGAGCTGCCGGAACCGCGACGTGTAGTAAAATACCCGCCGGGCCGCCGGGCCGTTGACAGCTTCACGGGCGCGCAGCTCGCCGGGATTTTCGATGGGGACCACTTCCTCCAGCCGCGTCGCCCCGAGTTCCGCCGGCCGTAAACCGCGCGCCGTCAGCCACGCGTGGAAATTCGTCCGGGCCGCCGCATTCGTTCCGATGCCGGGTCGCGCGCAGATTTCATCGGCGAAGTTGAAGGGCACCCCGGCTGCGAGCGGTTGCTTCTGCGCGGCCCCCTGCTTTTTCATGAGTGTTTCTATCTGCTCCCGTGAGGCATCCGGCCCGAACAGGACCTGATGCGTGTGGCCGGGCTGCCGGAACGCAAAGCGCTCCCGGGTGTCGGCGGGCTGGTTGCCGACGACATTGAACCCAAGCAGCCACAGCACCTCCGCCTCCTGCGCATTCAGCTCCGGACGCTGCGGCGACCAGAAGCCGGTCTGCACAATGAGTTCCTGTGGGGCCACCCGCTGACCGCCCGTGGCCAGCCGCGCCCAGCCCAGCCGGCGCGCGGACATTTCGGTGGCGCTTTCCAGGCTGTCCTTGTCCTTCACCAAATCAGGTGAAACAAGAAAGCTGGTAAGCGTGCCCGAAAAGCTTTCCTCGAAGTGCTTCACAACCCGCCCGGGGTCGGGCGCAGTCGCCAGTTCGATGATCACCTTGCAGCGTTCGGCCGGTGGCTGGCAGACAAAGCTGGCGGTGACATTGGGAAATTCAGCGATGCCACCGGCCCGGTTGGCCCGGCCATGCAGGAGCTTTCCGTTAACTGCCTTGAGATCCAACCACGGGGTGAATGCTCCGGCGGAAAGGGTCTTCGTGCGGTCCTTGGCCGCGCCTTCAGGCAAGGTGGCAGCCTTCAGATACCACGGGGGATTGTGAATGTAACCTGCCAGATTGACATGCCACGAGGCACCGGCCGGCTCGACGAGCTGCAACCGGACAAACACGCCCTCACCACCAAAGAGGGTTTGCGCGGTCAACGGGGCCGGGCCGACGGCCAGCAACAGCCAGCCCGTCAACGCCCATAAGAGTCGATGCATGGTAAGGTTCAGGTTCAACCGCCGTCACTTCGCCTCGTCCACCAGCAGATACTTCGGCCAGAGCGCGACGGAGAAGTGGAACATCAGGGTTGGCAGATGCGGAGCGCTGGAATGATAGACCGCCTGCCCACCGTTGCCGTTGAGCGAGGCCGCAAGGATGGGCAGACGCGTGCCGGCCATCGCGTAACTGCCGTCGGCGCGCGACAGCGCGGCGGGCGCACCGAGGCCGGCCCACGGCAGGCGGATTTCGCCGGTGTAACCCGTGTCGCGATCCGCCGGGTCGTTCACGGTCGAGGGCTTGCCATCCTTGCGCGGTTTGAGCTGCACGGCCCGGGCGACGGTGAAATTGCGATCGTCGGGCACAAAACGTTCGCGGTGGAACGTCACGTCCTTGTAGCCGGGCTTGGCGATCTTCGCGAGCGCTTCGGCCAGGGGCAGCTCGACGGCGAGGTTGTTCAAGTGATTCGCCGCGTCGTGGTGGATTTCCCAGAACTCGCGCACGCTGCCGAAGCTGATGAAAAACTCCGCGAGATCCAGCCCCTTCTCCGGCAGATACTCTTCGGGCGTCATGCGGCGGTTGCCAGGCGGGCCGCTCTCCCGGCCGCTGGCCAGGGCGATCAGGTTCGTGTCATTCACCTCGTAGCCGATGTAAAGGAAATGCTCGTCCCAAACGAACCGGGCGATGAGCGGCGGCGGTTCGGTGCGCTGGCCGGGCGCGGCGTAGCGGTGGTTGGCCACGACGACGACGGCATTCTGCCAGCAGGCATCGTCGAGTTTGCCATCAATCACCGGGGCCGTTCTGGCCCGGTAAACCGGCGTGGGCGGGACCACGCTGGTGCCGGTGGCAGCAGCCTGGTCGCGCTGAAACTGCGGGGATTCGAAGTAACCGGCCGGCGGCTCCCAGACCGTGCGAAAACCGACGTGGTAATAGGTCTCATCCGGTTTGAAGCCAAAGCGCTTCGCCGCGTAGAAGCCCACCCAGCCATGATACCACGAGCCGCCGCGCAGGCTGACCACCTTGCCGTAGTCGCGCATTTTGGCCGCCTGCGGGTTGCCGGGATAAGGCTCGAGAAAGTCAGCGGTCCATTCGTATTGGTTGCCGATCAGGTCCAGCACGCCGTAAGGCGACGCCCCGCGCGGGAAACTGCCGACCTGCGTGTAGAGCAGCGGTGGCTTGCCTTTCACGCCCAGATGTCCGTGTTCCGGCGTAGGTGCGTCGTTGCCCCACGGATAGAGTCGCCCATCGGTGCCGCGCGCGGCCTTCTCCCATTGCGCATCCGTGGGCAGGGCCTTGCCGGCCCAGCGCGCGTAAGCCTTGGCTTCGTCCCAGGTGATTTCGCCGGCGGGCAGGGACTGCGACTCGGGCCGCCCGAAGTGGCGCGTGGTTTCCTGGTGCTTCGTCCGGTGGCCGGTGGCGGTGACGAATTTCTTCCAACGCGCCACGGTCGCTTCCGTTTCATCCATGAAGTAGCCGGGCAGCTCGACCGTCCGGCGCGGGTAACAATCCCACGCCCACAACGTCGCCGCGTCCTTCACCCCGAGGTGCTGCGCCACGGTGTTCGCCTCGGCCTCATCCAGGCCCATGATGAACTTGCCGGCCGGCACATAGACCATGCGCGCGCCATCGGTGGGGTGAAGGATGAGCGTGCCGGCCGGGGGTTCAGCCGCCCGGACGACGACTGTGCCGAACGCCAGGGAGGCAAGCGCGAGAAACAAATGCATGCGACTGATATGGACGACGCAGCCCACCTTGCCAACTCACCTTTCCGATATTCCCCCGCAAGTCTCCGGTGCAACCGTCATCGTCCCAACGCCCCGATGTCCGGCTTGGGGACCTTGGCGGATTGCCCGTAGAGGACGCCACCTTCGATCAGGACGCTTCCCGCCGCAGGCCGCAGGAACTGGAGGAGCGGCAAACTGCCATCGGGTTGACGGGGTTGCACCAGTCCGGCCTCGTCGAGCGTGATGAAATCCTTGTCGCTGAGCTGGAGGCCGAGGGTGAACGAGTTGCCGGCCAGTTCGCACTTCGACATGGCGATCGCCACAAGTGGCCGGCGGGACCCGTAACTCAGGTTGTTGACGAGCTTGTGCCCGGAGCCATCCACCTCCGTGCGGTTGTCGGGCAGGCGGCCGAGCAGGTTGAAATCAGTCCCGTTCCGGTAGGCCGAGTTGTTGAACCAGTCGCAGCCGCCCGGGTGATGGTTCGCGTAAAATCCGCTGTTCTTGTTCCGCACGGCCAGGCAGTACCGGACCGTGTGGCGCGGGAAGAGCTTGGGCAGCCGGTTCGCGGCGGCTGAACCATAGCCGCCCGCCTTGAAACCATTACCGTCGGCCAACCGCCTGCCATCAGCGGACAGTCCGTTGTAGGCGGCCCAGCAGTGCTCAAACGTCACGGCCTCCTGCGCACTGATGCAGTCATAACCATCGTCGCTGTTGAACCAGGCGCGGCAGCCCCGGAACACATTGCCCGTGCTGCCCTTGGTGGGATGACAACCAAAGCCGTCCACGTTGCCGCCTTTCCCGTCCTCGGAAGTGTAATCCCAGTTGTTCCAGGCATCGCAGTTCAAGAACAAGTTGCTCGCGCCGCGCACGTGATAAATGCCGATCGCCTGGCCGTCGTGCAGCGCCAGCCGCTCGAAGACGTTATGGCTGCCCTGGCTCTCGAAGCAGATGGATTGCGTGTGGGTCTTGATCGTCACCTGCACGCCGGTGACTTCAATTTCCTGCAAGTGCAGCCAGGAGCCGGTGACCAGAAATGCACTGACACGCTGATCCTTCGGCTTCACCAGGGAACAATCAAAGACCGGCCGCTCCCCCGGGCTGGCCCGATAGGTGATGGGCTGGTCCGGCGTGCCACTTTTATCCAACACCATGACGCTGGCAAAGATGCCCTTGCGGCTGGCGATCTGGTCCTCCCGCATCGCATAGGTGCCGCCGCGCAGGAAAACGGTGTCGCCCGCCGCCGCCGCTTGCTGTGCGCGTTGGACCGTGGCAAAGGGCTTCGCCAACGTGCCGGGCGCAGCGTCGTCCCCGGTGGGAGCCACGTACCACGATAGCCCGGCGCCCGCCGCCGAAACGGTGCCGGCCAGCAGGATGCAGAACAGGGCGGAAGGAAGTGTCATATGAGTGCGGCTACGGGGCGCAGATGCGGCCGGGTGCTGCGGGCACCTGGCCCGTGGTAGCGATTGCCGCCACGCGGGTCAAGGTCAGCGCGGTTGAAACAGAGAAACCGCAGGCGCGCGGTTGGCCCATCTCAGTTGCCTGCATCTTGTGCGGATCGCACCGTCCTGTAGCGGCGGTCTGTGACCGCCGAGTTGCGCATGCGGTCGCCCAAGCACGCGCAAATGTCCTGCTCGCCGTCCTACTCGGCGCTCACAGAGCGCCGCTACAGCGGGCAGAAAACTAGTTGTCAGTTCTTCGGAAATGAGTGAGATTCACCACCGGCGGAACCAAGCCAGGTAGTTGTCTGGCTGGTTGCCAGGAGCCTGACCTTCCACCCCCTGTCGGCGGGCTGACCACGTCCCTCAGGACGCCAGCCAAACCAAACGTGAAAGCGCAAGTCACAGACCATTCGATTCAGGCTCAGGATGCCTTGACCCGTGCCGGGTCGGCCGGAGCACAACTCCTGCTCAATGCCGAGGCCCAGCACTTGTTCCGCGCGCTCGAACACCTGCTCGAAGGCTCGCTGAAAAACGTCGGCGCGGAAAAGAGCGCCCTCTTCCTGGACAAACTGGTCGTCCGGCTCCACGAGGCCGGGCTCAAGGTGCCGCACACCGTCCAGACGCCCTACCTGAACACCATCCCGGTCGAACAGCAGCCGGCCTACCCGGGCGACTGGCAGATGGAGGTCAAAATCAAGAACCTCATCCGCTGGAACGCCATGGCGATGGTCGTACGCGCCAACTCGCACACCAACGTCGGCGGGCATATCTCGTCGTTTGCGTCCTCCGCCACGCTGTATGATGTGGCGTTCAACAATTTCTTCCGCGGCCGCCACGGGGACTTCAATGGTGACCTGGTTTACTTCCAAGGCCACGCGTCGCCGGGCATTTACGCGCGGGCGTTTCTGGAGCGGCGGCTGGATGAGGTGCACTTGGACAATTTCCGCCAGGAGCTGGCCGAGGGCGGCGGACTTTCGTCCTATCCGCATCCGTATTTGATGCCGGAGTTCTGGCAGTTTCCCACCGTCTCGATGGGCCTCGGCCCCATCGGGTCCATCTATCAGGCGCGGTTCAACCGCTACCTGAAGGCGCGCGGCTTCATCAAGGGTGAGGAGTCCAAGGTGTGGTGCTTCGTCGGCGACGGTGAAAGCGACGAACCGGAATCGCTCGGCTCCATCACCCTCGGTTCGCGCGAGAATCTCGACAACCTCGTCTGGGTCATCAACTGCAACCTCCAGCGCCTCGACGGTCCGGTGCGCGGCAATGGCAAGATCATCCAGGAGTTGGAAGCCATCTTCCGCGGCGCGGGCTGGAACGTCATCAAGGTCATCTGGGGCAGCGACTGGGATGACCTCCTCGCGCGCGACACAACTGGTCTGCTGCTCAAGCGCATGGAAGAAGCCGTGGATGGCGACTTCCAGAAATACACCGTCGAACCGGGCAGCTACATCCGGAAGCATTTCTTCGGCAAGTACCCCGAACTGCTCCCGATCGTGAACCACCTCACGGACGAACAACTGCGCAAGCTCATGCGGGGCGGCCACGATACGCGCAAGGTTTACGCCGCTTACAAGGCCGCCGTGGAGCACAAGGGATCGCCCACGGTCATCCTCGCCAAGACCATCAAGGGCTACGGCCTGGGCGAGGCCGGCGAGGGCCGCAACATTTCCCACAACCAGAAGAAGATGAACGAGAAGGAGCTGCGCGAGTTCCGCGAACGCTTCAAGGTGCCCATCGGCGATGATGAGATTGCCGAGATGCCGTTCTATCGTCCGGCCCCCGACAGTGCGGAGACGAAGTATCTGCTGGGCCGACGCAAGAAACTCGGCGGCTTCCTCCCCAAGCGCGTCGTCAACGCCCCGCCGCTCGCGGTACCGAAGCTCGACTACTTCGCCGACGCGCTCAAAGGCTCCGGCAAGGCGGTGGCCTCGACCACCATGGCCTTCGTCGGTTTACTCCGCGGCCTGCTGAAGAATCCCGCCATCGGCCGCAACATCGTCCCCATCATTCCCGACGAGGCGCGCACGTTCGGCATGGACGCGCTCTTCCGCGAGGTCGGCATCTACGCGCACAAGGGCCAGCTCTACGAACCGGTGGACAAGAAATCCCTGCTCTACTACCACGAGACGAAGGACGGGCAGATCCTCGAGGAAGGCATCACCGAGGCCGGTTCCATGGCCTCGTTCATCGCGGCGGGCACGGCTTACGCCACGCACGGCGTGAACATGATTCCCTTCTACACCTACTACTCGATGTTCGGCTTCCAGCGCATCGGCGACCAGGTGTGGCTCGCCGGTGACATCAAGGCCAAGGGCTTCCTGCTCGGCGCGACGAGCGGTCGCACTTCGCTCAACGGCGAGGGCTTGCAACACCAGGACGGCCACAGCCTCCTGCTCGCCAGCACCATCCCGACCTTGATGGCTTACGATGCCGCGTTCGCCTTCGAGGTCGCGGTCATCATCGCAGACGGCCTGCGCCGGATGTATCAGGAGGGCGAGGAAATCTTCTATTACCTCTGCCTCTACAACGACAACTACGCGCAGCCCGCGATGCCTCCGGGTGTCGAGCAGGGCATTCTGGACGGCCTCTACCGGTTCCGCGCCGGCGCGACCGGCAAGGCGCACAAGGCGCACATACTCGGCAGCGGCCCGATCATCAACAGCGCCCTCCGCGCGCAGGAGATTCTGGCCGAACGCTACAACGTCTCCGCCGATGTCTGGAGCGCGACCAACTACAAGCTGCTCCGCAACGACGGCCTCAAGTGCGAGCGTTGGAACATGCTCCACCCGACCGAGCCGGCCAAAAAGCCGCGCGTCACCGAGTTGCTGGAAAAGGAAACCGGTGTGTTTGTCGCGGTGTCGGACAACATGAAGATCGTGCCGGACCAGATCGCACCATGGGTCCCCGGCGGTCTCACCACGCTCGGCACGGACGGCTTCGGCCGCAGTGACACGCGCGAGCGGCTCCGCCGGTTCTTCGAAGTGGATACGGAGATGACCGTCATCGCCACCCTGCACGCGCTCGCGAAACAGGGAGCCATCGAGCGCACGGTCGTCGCGCAGGCCATCAAGGACTTGAACGTGAACCCGGAGAAGCTCGCGCCGGTCTTGCTGTGAAAGCGCGAAGCGAACCTGCCACTTTGACCGACATGAAAACCAACCGGGCCATCTACCAGGGCGGAGTGTTCCGTCCTTTGGAACGGGTTGATTTACCGGAAGGAACTGAAGTGTGGTTTGAACTCCATGTCGCCGAGAAACTGGACTGGCCCGTGCCATCCGCCGAAGTGATGGCGATACTCGGCGAGCGATTCAATTCCGGCCAACACGATGTCTCCGAGCGTCACAACGAACACCAGCCCTGAAAGGGCGTAACATGACAGCCCAGGGCAAAACGAGCACCGCGAGTGACGCCCTAGGTTGAACCGACCAGAATTTACCAAGCCCTGAAGGGGCGAAACAATCCGCCCCGCAAACCAACACCACCATGGACGTTAAACTCCCCAATCTCGGCGAAGGCGCTGACACCGGCACCGTCGTCAACCTGCTCGTCAAGGCAGGCGACACGGTCGCCGCCGGCCAGGGCCTCCTCGAACTCGAAAGCGAAAAGGCCGTCGCCACCATCCCGGCTCCCGAGGGCGGCGTGGTCGGCCAAGTCTTCGTGAAAGTGGGCGACAAGGTCAGCGTCGGCCAGCATCTCCTCTCACTCGGCGGGGCCACCGGCACGGCTCCGGCCCCAAGTGCCTCCCCTGCCCCGGTTGCCGCGGCAAAGCCCGCGCCCGTCGTCGCTCAACCAGCCACCCCCGCAGCCCCTGTCGCCGACCTGCCGCCGGTGCCGCCCGGCGTGGAACCAACCGCCTCGCCTTCCCTTCGCCGCATGGCGCGCGAGCTGGGCATCGACCTCACGCTGGTGCGTCCGAGCGAACGCGGTGGCCGCATCGTGATCGCGGACGTGCGCGCTTACATCGCCCACCTGCAA
>RFSE01000144.1 GCA_009924135.1 Pseudomonadota bacterium
GGTCGAGGCGGTCGTGCTCGAAATCGACAAGGCCAACCAGCGCATCTCGCTGGGCATGAAGCAGCTCGGCACCGATCCGTGGTCCAGCATCGACCAGTTCTACAAGGTCGGCGACCTCGTCACCGGCAAGGTCACCAAGCTCGCGAGCTTCGGTGCCTTCGTCGGCCTGGCGCATGACATCGACGGTCTGGTGCACATCAGCCAGATCAGCGAAGACCGCGTGGACAAGATCAAGAACGTGCTCAACGTCGGCCAGGACGTGACGGCCCGCGTCATCAAGATCGACCGCAGCGAGCGCCGCATCGGCCTCTCCGTCAAGGCGGCGAACTACAACGCCGAACAGCTCAAGGAAGAGCAGAAGATCCTCGACGCGCTCAAACCCGGCGAAGACCTCGTCGCGCTCCAGCACGCGTTCGACGCGGCCGACGAAGCCCGCGACCGGTAGTCGTTGCGCTCCCGCAAATCCGTTTCACACCGGCAGGCCAGCGATGGCCTGCCGGTTTTTGTTTGTCCGTAAGGGCAAGCGATTCGCGGCGCACGCCGGCCCTGGCGCGGCTATCCCGTCCGGCCCGTCGCCAACTGGATCAGGCGACGATATTCCTCTTCACTCACGAGGCGGGGCACCGCGTGACAGGTCTTTTCGAACCCGGGGAAATTCCACAGGTTGGGAAAATCGCGGCACTGCTGCGGTTTCACCGCCTGCACGGCGCAGCTCTCCCCATCGAGGAAAATGCACTCCCCGTTGGCCTTGTCCATCAGTGCCAGACCTTGCCGGTCCGCTCGCAGGCGGGTGAAATGTTGAATGAACTCGTGCTCGCCCAGTCCGCGAAACTGCGCGAGCCGCGTGATCTCCGCATCGCTCAAACGCACCTGGCCCGGCCAGCGACAACAGGCCGTGCAACGCTGACATTCGTGAAAAACAGGCACCCCGCAAATTGTAAGGAGCCGTCTTCCGCTGGCAAGCCGGTGAAAAGTTCCTTGTAACGAGCCAGCCAACGTGGCGTCTTACTGTCCACAACCGACGCTCAAACCAAAACTTCATGAAACTCTTCCCGCTCACCCGCCCGCTTTTCGCCGCCTTGTGCGGCGTCTCACTCGCCGCCCTGCCCGCCGTCAGCCAGGAACGCACCCGCGAGGACCGGCCCACAACGCCCCCCACTGACAGTCCACGCCCCCCGCGCGGCGAGTTCCGCGCGGATGACAAACCCCGTGGCGAAGCCCGACCGGGCGACACCCGCCGCGATGACGCGCGCGGCGACAATGCCCCGCGCGGTGAACGGGGTGGGGCTCGCCCGGATGGCCAGGGCCGTGACAACGCCCGTCCCGCCGAAGGTCAGCGCGGACAGTTCAACCCGCAGGAACTCTTCCGCGACCTGAACGAAGATCAGCGCGCTGCCTTGCGCAGTTTCTTTGAGGCCGGCCAGGGTGCCGGGCGCGACCAGGTCGAGAAGAACATGCGCCTGCGCCATGAACTCACCGAACTGGTGGTGGGCGACAAGCTCAATGAGGATTTGATCCGCGACAAGATTGCCGAAGCCGCCAAGGCCGAAACCGAGGTCACGCTGGCCCGCGCCCGCGCCTTCGCCCTCGTGCGCGAGAAGCTGCCCAAGGAGACGGTGGAACGCCTGCGCGCGATGATCGCCAACATGGGACCGCGCCCGGGGGGCCCGATGCCAGGCGGCCGCGGAGAAGGTGAATCCCGTCGCCCGGGTGGTGATCAGCCCGGTCGCGGCGGACCGGATGGCCAGGTAAAACGCCCCGAAGGCCGTGACGGCGACCGCCGCCCGGCGGACAACGTCGAACGCAAACCCCGTGGCGAAGGCGACCGCGCCCCGCAACCCGAGGGCGACCGCAAGCCCCGCCTCGATGGCGATCGTGGCCCCCGACCAGACGGCGATCGCGGTCGCAACCCGGACGGCGGCGACAAGCGGCCTGAGCTGCCCCGCCGCCCGCCAACGGACCAGTAACCTATTGGCTGGTTTTCCGTCTTTCACCAAAGCCACTGCCCAAAGGCGGTGGCTTTGTGTTTTTGCTTTTGACTGACCGATCTTGCATAGTCCGGCCCCGATGGAACCCAGCGATACGGAGCTGATCGCCGCCGTCCGCAAGGGCGACGTGTCGCAGTTCGAGCCGCTCATCGCGCGCTACCAGCCGCGCGTCTTCGCGACGGCGCGCCGTTACGCGCGCCGGGAGGACGAGGTGCAGGACATCGTGCAGGAGGTGTTCATCAAGGCGTTTCAAAAGCTCGACAGCTTCCGCGCCGAGGCCCCGTTCGAGCACTGGCTCATGCGCATGACCGTGCGCACCTGCTACGACTTCCTCCGGTCCCACCAGCGCAACCGCGAGACCACCCTGACCGATTTGTCCGACCCCGAGGTGGACTGGCTGGAACGGTTCGCCGCCAGTCCGGAGGATACTTCGAACAACAGCGACGCCACGAAAGCCCTGATCGACCGCGTGATGGCACAGCTTTCGCCGGAGGCCCGGCTGGTCATCACCCTGTTGGAAATTGAGGATCGCACCGTCAAGGAAATCGCCGAACTGACCGGGTGGTCGGTACCGCTCGTGAAGGTCCGCGCCTTCCGCGCCCGCGCACAGATGAAAAAAATCTTGGAAACTCTCACCCGCGAGAAGTATTTGTAACCCGGTAATTGGCGGACCCGTCTGCCCTCTTGTTATGGACTTGGACAAGCTCCAACAGAAATTGATGGCCGCCGCGAAAGCGGCGGTGCCGGGCGACCATGTGCCCTATGCGTTTGAGAAGCGCATCATGGCGCGCCTGACTGCGCCGGTGAAGGTGGATGAATGGGCGCTCTGTGGCCGCTGGCTTTGGCGGGCGGTGGCCCCCTGCGCGTCCGTGATGACCGCCCTCGGCGTCTGGGTGGTTGTGACCATGCACAACGAGCCGGAACCGCAGAATCTTGAGCAGGCCATCGAAAACACCATCATGTCCGGCGACGATGTCGCGGGCGAATAGCCGGTGAATCCGTGGAAGTTCATACTCGCCACGGTATTGATCTACGGCACGGGGGTCGTGACCGGGGCCTTGGTCATCAAGCTCGTTGACCGGCCCCAGCCGGCTCACATCAAGCCCTCTCCGCAGCTGACCTACAACCAGATCCAGCGCGCGGAATTCCTCAGCCGCCTCCAAAAGCAGCTCAATCTCACCCCCGAGCAGAACGACCACATCGGCCAGATCCTGCGCGACAGCAACCAGCGCACGAAGCCCTACTGGGACCCGGTCGCGGCGAAGATGAAGGACGAAGTCCGCACCGTGACCGATAAAATCAGGGCCGAGCTTTCGCCGGACCAGATCGCGAAGTTCGAGATCGAAATCAAGTCCGGCCGCACGCCCAAGAAGGACCCCGAGCGCAAGGACAAGAAAGGCGGCACCAACGCCCCGTCCAGCAAGGCCATGCTGAAACTGTTCTCCGCCACGAACAACGTCCCGGCCACCAACGCCATCCCGGCCACCAACGGAATTGCCGCCACCAACGCCCCGGTCAGTCCAGCCCCGGTGCTCAACAAGCCGTAGTCACCTGCTTCTTGCCCGATTCTGGTTTTCAACCGGTTGACATGGCAGTCTTGGAGTTTATTTTGTGCACAAGAATTCCTTTTTTTAACATCACATACGATTACTCTTGCTTGGCCACAACAGCACAACGGATCGCCAGGGCGTTAATTACCTGCTTTGCCGTGTTCACGGTGGGTTGCTGGACACTCGAGGGTTACTTTCCGAAAGCGCTCGCTTATCGCCTCTGGCTCGTGCCGGGTGGAATAGCTGCTTTCGTAGTGGTTGTTTGTTCGCTCTCGGTATGGAAAGCCGACCGCCGCTGCGCGGTTTCCGGTCTCGTACTCGTTTTGGCTTGGGTTCTTTGGGCCATAGCACCTCGTTTTTAGTTTTCGCCCGCGTTCGTGCTCAACGTTGACCGCGATCGGATACGTCAAAGCCCGCAGGCCTAATTGCCTCCACGCGACATCAAGGCACCCATCATCCCACTACCGGTGCTTGACGGGTGATTATCCCCTCCTTAGTCTGCTCCGCTCTTTGCCCCGCGAACGGGCGCTCGTGTCCGCAGCCGGGCAAAGAATGAAACCAGAAAGATTCTCGTGAACGTAACCGTCGAAACTCTCGGTCCTTGCAAGAAGCTGCTCCGCGTGGAGCTGGACGCCGCCGCCGTGGACGCCGCCTTTGATTCCGTCACCAAGGAATACCAGCGCCATGCGCAGCTCCCCGGCTTCCGCCCCGGCAAGGCCCCGCGCGATCTCATCGTCAAGAGCTTCGGCCCCCGCATCGAAGAGGAAGTTAAAAAGAAGCTCATCCCTGACTCCTACCAAAAAGCCCTGGATCAGGAGAAAATCCGCGCCGCCGTCTATCCCGACATCGAGGAAATCCAGTTCGGCCGCGGCCAGCCGCTCCAGTTCGCCGCCACCGTCGAGACCCAGCCCGAATTCGAGCTGCCTGAGTACAAGGGCCTCCATGTGAAGCGCGAGACCGTCGTCATCACCGATGCCGACGTGGACAAGGCCATCGGCGTCCTACGCGAGCAGCGCACGGACTACAAGGACGTGGCCCGTCCCCTCGTAGCCGGTGACATCGCCGTGGTGAACTACACCGGCACCGTCGATGGCAAGCCCATCACCGACACCGCGCCCACCGCGCGCGGCCTCACCGAGCAGAAGGCCTTCTGGATCCGCTGCGAAGCGGGCCAGTTCATCCCCGGCTTCACCGAGCAGCTCCACGGCATGAACGCCGGCGAGAAGCGCACCGTGACCGTGGACTTCCCCGCCGACTTCGTGTCCGCCGAACTCGTCGGCAAGAAGGGCGTGTACGAAGTCGAACTCGCGCAGGTGAAGGAACGCGTCATGCCCGAGGTGAACGACGAGTTTGCCAAATCCTTTGGGGCCGAAAGCCTGGAGAAACTCCGCGCCGGCATCCATCAGGACCTCGCCAACGACCGCAACGATAAGGCCTCCCGCGCCGTCCGTGACTCGCTCATCCAGACCCTGGCGAGCAAGGTGACCTTCGACCTGCCGGAATCCATCGTGCTGCAGACCACGCGCAACGTGGTTTACAGCATCGTCCAGGAAAACCAGCAGCGCGGCATCCCCAAGGAAGCCATCGAGCAGCAAAAGGACGCCATCTTCGCCAACGCCAACGCCAGCGCGAAGGACCGTGTGAAGGCCATGTTCCTCCTCAACCGCATCGCCGAGAAGGAAGGCGTGAAGGTCGAGCAGCAGGAAATCCTCGAACGCGTGCAGGCCATGGCCCAGCAGTACCAGATGCCCATCCAGAAGCTCATCAAGCAGATCGAGGAACGCAACGGCTTCGGTGAAATCCACGAACAGATCCTCGTCGGCAAGGTGCTGGATTTCCTCCAGCTCCAGGCCAACATCAAGGAAGTCCCCGCCAGCACGCCCGCCCCGGCGGCCTGAGGCGCGGCCATCCAATTCTAAAACGCCAGGCGGCGGTCCTCGTGACCGCCGCTTTCGTTTTGGGAGCAGCCGACGCGAGTAAGCTCGCGCAGGAAGATGGAGCCTCCTCACGTCGGCTGCTACCTGTGACTACTCCTGCAACGACGCCAGCACTTCGGGGTCGCGCACGTCCACCCAGCGGCCGGCGATTTGCAGGCCGGCCAGTTGGTTGCCGGTCGCGAGCAGGGCGGTGAGGGCGTCGGTGAGTTCGTATTCGCCGCGCGGGGATTTCTGGAGCTTCGCGGTGAACTCGAAGAGCACGGGGTCGAAGAGGTAGATGCCGGCGTTGTACCACGCGATTTCGCCCGGCTTGAGCCAGCCCTGCTGCTGCAACTCCGCGAGCTGCGCGGCGCTCGGCTTCTCGACGAGATGCTTCAGACAAAAGGCGGCATCGAAGAAGAACAGGCCGCCCTTGGTCACGTCCTCGCTGCCGGTGACGGTGACAAGGCCGGCGAACTTCCCGCTGTTCCAGCGTTTCAGCATGTCCGCGTAGGTCTCGGGCTTCACGAGGATGTCGCCGTAGGTGAGCAGGAAGGGTTCGCTGCCGCAGAAGGTTTTGGCCAGCTCGGGTGCCTTGCCGGTGCCGTCCTGCACGACCTGCCGCACGTAGCTGATGCGCGCGCCGAACTGGGAGCCGTCGCCGAAAAAGCCCTCGACGACCTCGGCATGCCAGCCGGTGACGATGCAGAACTCGCGGATGCCCACGCTCAGGAGGCCTTCGACGATGTGCTGGAGGATGGGCTTGCCATTCACCTTCAGCATGGGCTTGGGGATTTCGTTGGTGAGGTCACGCATGCGCGTGCCTTTGCCGGCGGCGAGGATGACTGCTTTCATGCGGGGAACGGTCGGAGGAACGGAAGAAACGTGGTTACTTGAACTGCAAACCGATGTTGGCCTTGTCCAAGGTGGTGCCTTCGCTCTTGGAGAGTGCGGCCACGGCCTTGTTGTAATCGGCCAGGGCCCGGATTTCGGCGGAGCGGGCGGCGGTGACATCGCGCTGAAGCTGCAGGACAACGAAACTGGTGCTCTTGCCGTTCTCGAGCTTCTTCTGTTCCGCATCGAGCGCAGCCTCGGCATAGAGGCGGGACTGACGGGTGGCATCGATCCGGTCGTAGGCCGTCTGCGCCTGCTTCACGGCGTTGTCGACTTCCACAATGATGTTCTGTTCGAGCTGCTTGTACTGGAGGAGCAACTGCTCCTTGGTGACTTTGCTGGCCTTGTAGTTGTTCTTCGCCGTCGTGTTGCTCAACGGGAAGCTGAGCACGAGCCCGTAGGAATAAAACTGGTTAGCCCCGCGCTGGATGCCGTTGAAGCCGCCGTCCAGCGTGTTGCCCAGACCGTTGTGGCCATAGCTCAACGAGAGGTCGAGCTGCGGGAAGAGCTGGTTGTGGTTGTAACGCAGCACGATGTTCTGCCTCTCGATCGACTCCTTGGCGGACTGGAGTTCCGGCCGCTGCGCCATCGCATTGCGCCAGCTTTCCTGCGAGTTGAAGGGCTGGGCCAGGGCCACAAGTTTGTCGGCCGGTTCGAGCGGGGTCCTGGCCCAGGCGCTGAAATCATCGCTCAGGAGGGCCTTGATGGTGTTCATCTGCACCTCCAAGTCGCGCCGGGCTGCGATCAGATCCGAGCGCCGCGCCGCCACCTGGGATTCCGATTGTTTCTCATCCAGTGGGGCGAGCGCGCCCACCTCGACGCGCCGCTTGTTCTCGGACAGCAACCGCTCGGCGAGGGCCAGCGAAGCCTCCTGCACCAGCACGTTGTCCCGCGCGAAGACCAGTTCGTAATAGGCCTGCTGCACATTGGCGATGGTGGTCGTGACCTGCGTGCGCAAGGCCAGTTCATCAATCTTCAACGTACGACGGTTCACCTCGATGGTCTGCCGGGTTCCATCAATCCAGAAATTCTTCAACAACGGCTGCGTCAGGGTGACTCCCGCATCGGTCTGATAGTTGAAGCTGTTGAAGGAAGAACCGCTGCGGCGATACAAATCTCCGTTCACTGACACCTTGCCACCGGTGCTCAACTGCTGCGTGAGGCCCGGGCCGTAGCTCTCGGTGTAGGTCTGGCTGCTCTTGCCGAAAAGCGCGCTGTTGGGATCAGGTGAGCCGGGGGATGAATTGTAGTTCTCCCGGGCGTTGAGATTCACCGTCAGGTCGTAGTAACCGCGCGCCGAATCAATGTTGTAGAGATCAATCGTGGGCTGGAGCCGGCTGATCTGGATGTCCAGATTCTTCTGGAGGGCCATCCCGATGCATTCGGCCAGGGTGACGGTGCGCGCAACCGGGGGGCTGGTTTGCGCCGTGGCCGCCGCCGTCAACGCCAGCGCGGCCAGACCGGATAGAACTCGGGTTCGCATGAGGTGGGGAGTTTGGCGAAACGGAAGCGTCGCGTCAAACTTGGTTCGCTGAATCATGGGGTTTCAGACACGTTCGCCGCCCGTTCTCTTCAAGCCGACGCGCGACGCAGCCGGTCGGCAATGCCCCGCCACTCCGGCGAGTCCGGCGGGGCCTCGACCACGATGCAGGCCGCCCCCTCGTCATCGCAGCGATGCAGTTCCGCATAAAGCGCCCGCGCGTAGGCCTCTGCGTCATGCGGGATCACCGACACCGCCCCCAGTCCGCCCCCCAGCGGTATCTGCGCATACGCCAGCACCCAGACACGATCCGGAGCCAGCCCCAGGGTCTCGATCTGGCGCAACAAATCCACTTCATGCTGCCAGGCCAGCACCAACAAGCGCGCCTTGGGCGAATAGTGCTTCGGTAACTGCCCCGGACTGCGGAGCACCTGGGGCGATTCCGCATTCCGCATTCCGCATTCCGCACCTTCCAAGGCCGCCGCCAGCGATTCCGCGTGAATCATGCCCGGGCGCAGCACCTGCGGGGGATTCACCGTCAAGTCCACCACGGTGGATTCAATCCCCACATTGGCCTGCCCGCCGTCCACGATGAGGCGCAACTGGTCACCAAGCTGTTTGAAGACATGGTCGGCGTTGGTGGGCGACAGGTGGTTGGACAAGTTGGCACTCGGCGCGGCCAGAGGAAAGCCGCACTCGCGGATGACGGCGCGCATGAACGGATGCTGCGGCCACCGCACCCCCACCGTGTCACCGCCCGCCGTGACCAGGTCAGGAATGTTGGCTGAACGCGGCAGCACAATGGTCAGCGGCCCCGGCCAGAAAGCCCCGGCGAGCCGGCCGGCCCCGGCCGGCCATTCGCGCACGCACTCGCGGGCCATGGCGAGCCCATCCACGTGGACGATGATGGGATTGTGAGCCGGCCGCCCCTTCAACTGGTAGATTTTGGCAACGGCCCCTGGTTCCAACGCGTTGGCCGCCAGGCCATAGACCGTCTCGGTCGGCAAGGCCACCACCTCCCCGGCACGCAACCGGTCCGCCGCCCGTTTCACGGCGGCGGCAAACAAGGCCGGCGTGTGCGTTGGCAGGATTTCGGCGGACGACGAAACACTCATGGCCTCAAGCTTGAGAATTCGTCCGCCGCGACGCAATCATTTCGCATGGTCCCCCGAAGAAACTGGACCAGCCTTTGCCACGAAAAGGCTAGAAGGCTCAAGCCGAGGTCGTCCGGACGGGCTACATCGCCCACCGCCACCTGTCCAAGCCAGCTTGTTTGGCCACCCTGCCTGGGCGAGTACGGGCGCATCTTGAGACACTGCCCCCGGAGCGCGGGTCTGCGACCCGCAGCAGCCGCCTTCCTTCGGGGCCGCTCGTGTAAGCCCAGCGGGATGGATGATCGGGCGTTGCTGCGGGTCGCAGACCCGCGCTCCGGCGTAATCCCGGGGCAGTCTCAAGATGCGCCCGGGAGAACCACAGAGTTTTTTTCGCGGCTGACAGTGGCATTGAGATTGCTAAGTTGGAAAGCGTTGCGGTTGCAGAAGGCAACATGTGGGCAAGACAGTCATTATTATAACCCGCCTTCTGCTCGTCCACGCCGCATATCAGTAGAAAGGCAACCAAATGAAAGTTCAAACCTCCCGCAAAGGCGGCTTCACGCTCGTGGAAATCATGATCGTGGTGGCCATCATCGGTCTCCTCGCAGCCATCGCCATCCCGAACTTCGTGAAGGCGCGCGCCACGGCCCGTGCTCCCTGGTGGCGGCACCTGCCCTGGCGGCGGCTCCTACAGCGCCGGTGCGACCGTTTCTGGTACGCCGACCTGCAGCTTGTCCGGCAGCGGCCATACGCTGTAATTGGCTGGCTGGCTCTGATTTAGGCTTGGGGCAGCAATGCTCCAAGCCTTTTTTATTGCCGCCATCCCAAAAACGCTTAAACCAAGGCACATTATGAGCCGAGGAACACTTAAGCGAGGCTTCACGCTCGTTGAAATCATGATCGTGGTGGCGATCATCGGCCTCCTGGCCTCCATTGCCATCCCGAACTTCATCAAAGCGCGAACCACCGCCCAGAAAAACTCCTGCATCGCCAACCTGCGGAACATCGACAGCACGGTGCAGACTTGGGCGCTGGAAAACAAAAAACAGTCCACGGACACCTACGCGTTGACGGACACCACCCTGCTGTCCTACTTCAAGGGGTCCAACTCGCCCTATTGTCCTGGCGGTGGCAGCTACTCGGCGGGCGCCAACGTGGCCGCAGTTCCGACTTGCAGCTTGTCGGGCAACGGACACACTCTCTGACCGCTGGGCGGTTGGAAGCCGTCGTTTATCAAGGCCGCACCGCTCCGGCGGGGCGGCTTTTTGTTTTGAGCCGTACCCTTACGTCCACCGTTGAGATGGAAACGCTGACGATTGACAATTTGCGCGTCGAGTACCGCAGCCGGGCCGTCGGGGAACCGGTCAAGACGGCTGTCAAAGGACTGAACCTCCGCGTGGCCCAGGGCGAGGTTTTCGGCTTCCTCGGCCCCAACGGTGCCGGCAAGACCTCCACGATGAACGTCCTGCTGGGCTTCGTGCCCCCCACCAGCGGAACCGCCCGCCTCTTCGGCGTGGACGTCCGGGAACCCATCGCCCGCCAGCGCATCGGCTATCTGCCGGAACAGACGTACTACTACAAATTTCTCACCGCTGAGGAACTGCTCCGATTCTACGCCGAGATTTTCCAGATCCCGAAGGCCGAACGCAGCCAGCGCATCGACGCCGTGTTGAAGCTCGTGGAGCTGGATCACGCCCGCACCCGGCAGATCAAAACCTACTCCAAGGGGATGCAGCAACGGGCCGGCCTGGCCCAGTCCCTCATCAACAACCCGGACCTGCTCATTCTCGACGAACCGACCAGTGGCTTGGACCCCATCGGCCGCATGAAAGTCCGCGAAATCATCCAGCGGCTCAAGAGCGAGGGCAAAACGGTCTTCTTCTCCTCGCATGAGCTGGGCGAGGTCGAAACGGTTTGCGACCGCATCGCCATTCTGCACCAGGGTGAACTCAAGACGGAAGGCCGGGTCAGCGATCTGCTCCGCGAACACGGCACGAATCTCGAACAGATCTTCCTCAAGATCATCGGCCACCCACCCCCGCCATGAACACGATCTGGGCCCTAGCCAAAATCGTCGTGCTGGAAATGGTCCGGCGTAAGGACTTCTACGTCCTGTTCATCCTCACGGTCCTGCTCACCGGCACGGCGGGCAGTGTGAACCTCTTCAACGATAACAGCATCGTCCGCTACCTGAAGGAAATCTGCCTGCTGCTCATCTGGGCCGCGAGCCTCGTCATCGCGATCACTTGCACCGCCCGACAGATCCCGGCGGAACGGGAGCAAAGGACCATTTTCCCACTGCTGGCCAAACCCGTGACCCGTGCCCAGTTTCTCCTGGGCAAATTCCTGGGCTGCTGGGTGGCCACCGGAATGGCGTTGCTGGTCTTTTACGTATTCTTCGGCATCGTCAGCGCCTCGCGCGAGCAGCACTGGCCGGTGCTAAACTACTTGCAGGCCGGTTTGCTGCACTGGCTGATGCTGGCCATCGTCATCGCCCTCACCCTGCTGGGCTCCATCGTGTTTGCCGCGCCTTCTTCCAATGGCACCATCTGTTTTGTCTGCACGGCGGGAATTTTGCTGCTGGGCCGGCACTTGAACAAGGTCGCCCTCGGCCTGACCGAGCCGCTGCAATCGTTGCTGTACGGGGTTTACTTCGCCATCCCGCACCTCGAATTGTTCGATGTGCGCGACCTGATCACGCACAACTGGGATTTGATTCCCTGGGGCATGATGGTCTTGGCCACTCTCTATGCCGCCGCCTACACAGCGTTTTTCCTGACCGCCGCCTGGCTGATCTTCCGGCGACGCCCCCTGAACTGACATGAACCCCGCCCCTGCACTGCTGGCGGCCCTCGCGCTTGCTACCGCGCTCGCGACGGGTGGGCGGTTGCTGGCGTGGCAGACGGAACGTGCGCAGGACGCCGGCTCGGTCTTCGACCTGTTGCTGGGCGAGAGCCGCCGGGCCTTCGCGGTCCATGCCTTTCTCAAGGCGGATGCCTACTACCACTCCGGTTTTTACCCCTCGGTCTTCGATCTCGCGCAACAGGCCGACAACAGCAAGACACACCTCCAAGAGTCCATCAAATCGGCGGGGGCCGAACATCACGATCACGATCACGATGCCAAACCGGCCAAGGCGCGCGACTGGCTGGAAGCATTCGGAAGCCATTTCTTCCCCTCGCAGCACCGGCACCTCGAAAAGTTCGGCGACGAACGCGAAATCCTGCCCTGGCTCCGCCTCGCCGCCGAACTCGACCCGCACCGCATTGAGACCTACACCGTCGCCGCGTTCTGGCTCCGGGACCGGCTCAACAAGGTCAACGACGCCGAGCAATTCCTCCGCGAAGGCCTGCGCGCCAACCCGCAGAGCTACGAAATCCTCTACGAGCTCGGCCGGCTCTACGCCGAGAACAACCGGGATGTCCCCCGCGCCCGCGCCGTGCTGGAACTGGCCGTCGAACGCTGGCTCAAACAAGAAGCCCCGAAGGCCGATCCGGACAAACTGGGTTATGGACAGATCCTCGCCCAGCTCGCAGACCTCGAGGAACGGGCCGGCAATCTGGACCGGGCGCTTGCCCATTTCGCCCGCCTGAAACAAGTCTCCCCCGCGCCCGAAACGGTGCAGAAACGGATCGATGAGTTGTTAGCGCGGCAGGGGCGTCCCCGATGAACGGATAAGGGCTGTTCATTTCCCTATGGACACCCCCCACCGAATATGACAAGGATTCGCGCGTCTAAACCAACGCCGACGCGCTGCGTGCATGGTGCCTGTAGCGGTTGTCGGTGTGGTCAGACTAAACAAAGTTAGTAATGTCGGTAAGAAAGGACAACCTATGAAGTTCGTCAAAGTGCTCGCTGCCGTGGCGTTTGCCGTGGCTCTCTCCGCCTCCCTCGCCCTCGCGGCTGACAAGAAGCTCGAAGGGACCATCAAAGATGGCAGCTGCTGCGACAAGGCCAAGAAGGCCGGCAAGGAATGCGCCCACAAGTGCTGCGTCGAAGCCGCCAAAGACGGCAAGGTTTGCGCGAAGTGCAATCCTGAGAAGAAGTAATTCTTCCCTGCTCTAGAATCACGAACGGCCAGTCGCAAGACTGGCCGTTTTCTTTTTTTCAACCCGGTCGCTACTGGTTGGAGATGTCCAATGCCGGGGCTCGGGCGCACCCGGGCCGGAGATCACCCCACCTCCCGCCACCGCTGGGCGATCGGCACCCGCCGCCCCACGCCAAAGGCCTTTGTGGTCACTTTCAGCCCCGGGGCCGCCTGCCGACGTTTGTATTCCGTCCCGTCGATGAGCTTCACCACTCGCTGCACCGCCGCCGCGTCGAAGCCCGCCGCAATGATCTCACTGGCGGGCCGGCACTTCACCACGTATTCCTCCAAGATCGCATCCAGCACGTCGTAGGGCGGGAGGGAGTCCTGGTCGGTCTGGTTCGGACGCAGCTCGGCGCTGGGCGCCTTGGTGATCGAGGCCGTCGGAATGATCTCCCGGCTGCGGTTCACCCAGTTCGACAACCGGTAAACCATCGTCTTGGGCACGTCGCTGATGACGGCCAGCCCCCCGCACATGTCCCCGTAAAGCGTGCAGTAGCCCACCGCCAGCTCGCTCTTGTTACCCGTGGTCAACAGCAGCGAGCCAAACTTGTTGGACAGCCCCATCAGCACCACCCCGCGCAGCCGGGCCTGGATGTTTTCCTCGGTCGTATCTTCCGCCAGACCGGCGAAGACCTCCATCATCTGTCCCTTCACCGCTGCGAAGGCTGGCTGGATCGGGACCACGTCGTAGCGAATGCCCAGATTCTCCGCCAAAATCCGGGCGTCATCGAGGCTGCCTTGCGAAGAAAACTCCGAAGGCAGCGAAACTCCGCGCACGTTGTCCGCGCCAAGGGCATCTACGGCCAGCACGGCCGTCAGCGCCGAGTCGATGCCGCCGCTCAGGCCCAGCAACGCGGACTTGAAGCCGCACTTGTGCAGGTAATCCCGCAGGCCCAGCGTCAGGGCGCGATACACCAGTTCCTCATCCCGCATGACCGGCGGCGCACCCGGTTTCAACTTCCCGGTGTCCACGACGAAAAAGTCCTCCGTAAACAACGCTCCCTGCGCCGCCAGCCGGCCCTGGGCGTCGAACACCAGACTGGCTCCGTCGAAGATCAGCTCATCGTTGCCGCCGACCAGGTTGCAGTAAACCACCGGGCATCGGGTCTTGGCGGCGAGGCTGGCGAGCATTTCGCGCCGGGTCGTGTTCTTGCCCAGATGCCACGGGGAAGCCGAGACGTTCAGAAGTAATTCCGCCCCGCCGGCTGCCAAGTCCGCTGCCGGATTGCGCCGATAGCGGCGGTCCCGCCAGAAATCTTCATCGTTCCACACGTCCTCACAGACCGTGACCCCCACGCGTTGCCCATTGAAATTGAACGGTTCATTACCCTCCGCCGGATCAAAATAGCGGTCCTCATCGAACACATCGTACGTGGGCAGCAGCATCTTGGTCCGCACTTCCGCGATCTGCCCGTGCTGTAACATGGCCACCGAATTCGTGAGCCCCCGCCCCGGCCGGCCGACGGTTCGACCCACGAAGCCTACGAGCAGGCCGACCTTCCCCGTGGCCTTGGCGAGTCGCTCCAGCATGGCCAGGTTCTGCGTGACGAAGTGCGGTTTGAGCAGCAAATCGCGCGGCGGATAACCGGTCGTAGTGAGTTCCGGACACACCACCAAGTCCGCTCCTTCGGCCACGCCACGACGGTACGCAGTGAGGATTTTGGCCTCGTTTCCCACAAGGTCCCCGATGGTGGTGTTGAGCTGCGCGAGAGCGACTTTCATACAAACATACCGCGCAGAGGATGAGGGAATGAAATGTCGAATGTCGAATGTCGAATGTCGAATGTCGAATGTCGAATGTCGAATGTCGAATGTCGAATGTCGAATGTCGAACCCGCCTCAACCGTTGGAACAACGCCAGCTCGGATTCACACACCCCTTCACCAAACCCGCGCAACGATCAACGCCAGCAGCTCCCTCCCAATCCGCGTCCATCGGTGTCCATCCGTGGTTCAACTCCCCTCACTCCCCTTCGTGAATTTCGCCCAGCTCTCCCTTTGCCCGCGCCTGGCGGCCATAAACCAGTTCAAAGACCGGCGTCGCCATCAGCGTGGTCACCACGGCCATCACCACCAAAACCGAGAACAGCGCCGGTTGAATGATGCCCCGTTGCAATCCGATGTTGAGCAGGATGAGCTCCATCATGCCACGCGCATTCATCAGTGCGCCGACGGCCAGCGCCATGCGGTTCGTCTCGCCCATGGCCCGCGCCGCCGCCCAGCACGCCCCGAACTTGCCCAGACAGGAGGCGGCCAGCAGCACCAGCGCCAGCCCGAGCATCTCGAAGCTGTTGACCATGTCCAACCGGGTGTTGATCCCGGAATAAGCGAAGAACATCGGCACGAGAAACACCACCGTGAACGGCTCCAGTTGCCGCTGCAATTCGCGGGCGAGCAGTCCGCGCGGCATCGCCACCCCGAGCAGGAAACCGCCGAACACCGAATGAATGCCCGCCGCGTCCGTGATCCAAGCCCCAAGCATCAGCAGCATCAGCACCACGGCCAG
>RFSE01000145.1 GCA_009924135.1 Pseudomonadota bacterium
TGACGAAGGAAATCCCTTACGCGAAGCTGCCTGGCTTTTCCCAGACCACAGTGCCGGGCCATGCGGGCAAGCTGGTATTGGGCACGCTGGGCGGGACGCCCGTCGCGGTTTTGTGCGGCCGCGCGCACTACTACGAAGGGTATTCGATGACGGAAGCAACGTTCCCTGTGCGTGTGTTGGCGGAGCTGGGCGTTCGCGACCTGCTGCTGACCAACGCGGCGGGCGGCATCAACCGGCGCTTCCGACCGGGTGACTTCATGCGGCTGACGGACCACATCAATTTCATGGGGGTAAATCCGTTGCGCGGCCCCTGCCCCGCCGGGCTCGCGCGGTTTGTCGATCTCTCGCAGGTGTATGACCCGGCGCTGGGCGACTTGCTGGATCGCGCGGCGAAGCGGATACGTGCGCCGTGGCGGCGCGGGGTGTATCTCGCCGTCTCGGGGCCGTCTTACGAAACCCCGGCGGAGATTCAGGCGTTCGCCCGGCTGGGGGCCGATGCGGTCGGCATGAGTACGGTCCCTGAGGCGATTGTCGCCCGGCAACTGGGGTTGCGCGTCGCAGCCGTGTCCTGCATCAGCAACGCGGCTGCTGGACTCAGTCCGAATCCGGTATCGCACGAGGAAGTGCTGGCGACGGCCCAGGCAGCCAGCCGCCATTCCGGTGCGCTGTTGGAAGAATTCTCCCGGCTTTACGCGCGTGAAACTGTGAGTTGAAATGGCACCACTGACCGCACTGATGAAGAGCTTCCAATTGCAGTTACCAACTCACTCATCCCTGTTCGGTCCGGCCTGTGCGAGCATCGGCCTTTTGTGGAACACACCTGCGGACGCGATTTTTCGCTGCAGACCAGCTTCGTCTGGAGCGATTCCCAGAATTCACGGTTGACCAACTGCTCCCGGAAGCGTTTCGCTTCCGCAGCGACAAACGTGCGCACTGAATGAAAGGCTCCGGCTTCACGCAGATGTTTTTCCGCCGGCCCCAGGCACCGGCGGATGCGCACGCGGCTGATTTCCCCTTGGAGTCGGCTGCGTGGCCGGTGCTGGTCGTGGGCACGGCGGGTGAAATCGAGCAGGCCAACGCCTTCGCCCGCGCGGTGTTTGGCGGCTCGGACGGCAACCCGCCCAAACGGCTCGTGGGCATCTGGACCTTCGAGAACGGCTGCTCGGCTGAACAATTCGTACGGCAATTGGAAAGCGCTTCCACCTTCACGTTTCCGCTCAAGCTGCAAACAACGAAACAGGGGCTGGCCGGCTTCGTGGTGCATGTCGCTCCGTGGCATCGGGAAGGGAAAAAGCAGTTCATCTTTCAGGTCCATCCCCGTCCGAGTCCGCCGCCGACCAAGCCAGTAGCCGTTCCATCAGCTGAAAACCAGCCCGCTCCGGCATCAGTCACGCCCGGTGCCCCTGCCGCGCCCGAACCGAAGCCGGCCACCGACGCCGTCGTGGCGACGCTCCAGCAAAAGCTGTTGTGCGCCTTGCAGCTCACGCGGACGGTGGCGATGGACTTCAACAACGCCCTCACGAGCATTCTGGGTCACACCACGCACGTGCTTTCGCAGATGCCGCCGGATCACCAATGGCGCGGTTCAGTGCTGCAAATCGAAAAGGCCGCCGATCGCGCCACCCAGGTGGCCTTTGACCTCTCCGCGTTCAGCCGCGAGGAAAAGGAAGCCCAGCCGGACCTCTCGGGCAATCTCAACAAGCTGATGCGCCGGCTCGTGGAACAAGCCAAAAACCGGACCAGCCCTGATGTGAACTGGCGTGTGAACCTTGAGGCCCGGTTGTTTTCCGCGCCGTTCAGCGAGAGCAAATTCGCCCAGGCGCTGGAGAAGATCATCGACAACGCCATCGAGGCAATCGGCCTGCAAGGCACCATCCTGGTCTCGACGCAGAACCGCGATCTCCAAAACCCTTTCGACGACGGCCGGGTCACTCTCCAACCGGGGGCGTACGTGTGCATCGAGATCAATGACTCCGGCCCCGGCATTCCGGCCGATGCACTCCCGCACGTCGTGGACCCTTTCTTCACCACGAAACGCGGCCATCGGGGATTGGGCCTCGCCTGGGCGTATGGCATCGTCACCAATCACGGTGGCAATCTCGCCATCACCAGCCCGCCGGGCCAGGGCACGACGGTGCGCATCTATCTCCCGGCCGACCGCAAGTCCCTCGAAGAAGGCGCGCTCGCCGACGAAGACCTGCGCGGTGAGCAAACGGTGCTCATCGTGGACGACGAGGAACTGCTTCTCACCATGTCCGAAATGGTGCTCAGTTCGTTCGGCTACCGCGTGCTGACTGCCGCCAATGGCCGCGCCGCCTTGGACGTACTGGAGCGAACTGACTCGCATGTGGACCTCGTCGTCACCGACCTCGTGATGCCGCACATGGATGGACACCAGTTGATCCAACACCTGCAAAACGTTGCCCCCGGTCTGCGCATCATCTGCACCAGCGGCAATTTCCGCCCGAGCAACCGCCAGCTCGGCGTCACCTACCTCCAGAAGCCTTTCACCAGCCAAGCGCTCCTGAGTGTCGTGAAGGACGCCTTCCACCAGCCCGCCCCCGGTGGCAACAGTCAACTTCCGGTGAATCCGACGGGAATCAAACTCCCGCCCATCGAATAGTATGCGTGCTGGAAGCCAGCCAGCCATCCGCTGGTGATTCCGCCCGGCCGCTCCGGCGTGACGCAACACATTGATGAACCCCCAACCGGCCTTGGTCACCAGCCTCTATCTCCACGTCCCCTTCTGCGCGCACAAGTGCGAATACTGCGCGTTCTACTCGGCCGTGCCGAAGGAGGATTTGGTGGGCCGTTATGTCAACGCCTTGGTCCGGGAACTGGAGCTGGTCGCCCATGAACTGAAACCGCGCACGGTCTTCTTCGGCGGCGGCACTCCCTCGCTGCTGAATCTCAAACAGTGGGAGCAAATCCTGAAGGCCTTCGAGCGCCTTGGCCTCCTCGGAGCCGCAGAATGGACGGTCGAGTGCAACCCCGCAACGGTCTCCGCCGACAAGGCCAAGCTCATGCGTGACTACGGCGTGAACCGCATCTCCATGGGCGTGCAATCGCTCGACGAACGGCTGCTGGACCGTCTGGGGCGCATCCACAGTCGCGAGCAGGTGTTCAAGTCCTTCGACACGTTACGGGCCGCCGGATTCGCGAACATCAACGTGGACCTCATGTTCGCCATTCCCACACAGACCATGGACCACTGGCGGTCCACCCTGCGCGATGCCCTCGCGCTCGGCAGCGAACACCTATCATGCTACGAGGTCATCTACGAGGACGACACCCCGCTGTTCCACCAGCTTCAGGCCGGCGAATTCGACGTGGACGAGGAACTCACCGAGGCGATGTATGAAGAACTGGTGACGACGGTTGCAGGGAATGGCTTTGAACAATATGAGGTCGCAAACTTTGCGAAGTCAGAATTCCCCATTCCCCATTCCCCATTCCCCGTTCCTTCCCAAGCTTGCCAGCACAACGTGAACTATTGGCGCGGTGGACAGTTTCACGCGCTGGGTCCGAGCGCGGCTGGTTACGTGGGCGGAGTGCGGACGAAGAACTGGGCCAACACCCAGCTCTACTGTGAGCAGTTGGAGAAGGGCGTCCGCGCCATTGAATCGCGGGAGGAGCTATCACCGCTGGCGCGCGCAGGTGAGATTGCCGCTTTTGGCCTGCGCATGAACGTGGGCTGGGGATTTGAAGAGTTTAACGGCATCACGGGTTATGACCTCCGTTCCGAGTGGAGTGCTGACATGGATTTGCTGGTCCGCGAAAATTTCGCGATTCGCTCCGAGAATCGCTTCCGGCTGACCCATCGCGGACTGCGTTTTGCCGATCACGCGGCGGAAAAATTTCTCCGCTCGTAATTCCAATTTCAGAGTCCGGTTGGAAATTTATTCAGCACGGAACGAAAATTTTTATCCACATGTGATGACTTTCTCTCTGGTCAAACCGTCAGGTGTCGGGTGCAATACGGGCGTTCCCGCTATTGCCCGAACACAAAAAGTACGAACAGCATGACGAACCCCGCACCCCCTCCGCCCGCCACTGCGGACCAAAAGGACATTCAGGCGCTCGAAAAGCTCAAGACCGCCAGCGCTGCCATCAAGCGTGAACTCGGCAAGGTCATTGTCGGCCAGGAGCAGGTGGTCGAGGAGGCGCTGATCGCCATCTTCACCCGCAGCCACGCGCTGCTGGTGGGCGTGCCCGGTCTGGCCAAGACACTGCTCGTCTCCTCCCTCGCGCAGACGCTGCACCTCGGCTTCAAGCGCATCCAGTTCACCCCCGACCTGATGCCCAGCGACATCACCGGCACCGAGGTCATCCAGCAGGACCAGACCACGGGCGAACGCGTGTTCCGCTTCCTCAAGGGGCCAATTTTCTCCAACATCGTCCTCGCCGACGAAATCAACCGCACCCCGCCCAAAACGCAGGCGGCGATGCTCGAGGCCATGCAGGAGCGCAAGGTCACCGTTGGCGGCAACGACTACGCGCTGCCCAACCCGTTCTTCGTGCTCGCCACGCAGAACCCCATCGAGCAGGAAGGCACCTACCCGCTGCCCGAAGCACAGCTCGACCGCTTCATGTTCATGATTACCGTGGACTACCCGACCACGGCCGAAGAACTCCAGATTATGAAGATGGCCACCGGCGCGCCCATGGCGAAGCCCGAAGCCGTCCTCACCGAAGCGGACATCCTCGAACTCCAGGCGACCGTCCGCCGCATGCCGGTGGCTGATCACGTGTATCATTACGCCGAACGCATCGTCCGCGTGACGCGCATCAAGACTCCGGAAGCGAACGAGTACTGCAAGAAGTTCCTCTCCTGGGGTGCCGGTCCGCGCGCGAGTCTGAACCTCATACTCGCCGCGAAGGCCCGCGCCATGCTCCATGGCCAGTATCATGTGAGCTGCGATGACATCGCCGCCGTGGCTGCCCCCATTCTCCGCCACCGCATCATCCCGAACTTCGCCGCCCAGAGCGAAGGCATCACCGCCGATGACGTGGTGAAGAAGATTCTAGAAGCCATTCCGAAGGACCAGAAAGTCGGTTGAAATGTCGAGTGCCGAAGGTCGAATGACGAATCGTTTCACGCCCGCCTCAATTAAAACGAGCCGCGCGCGTTTCCTTCGCAATTCGCAGTTCGCAGTTCGCAATTCCCTCTGATGGACGCCGCCACTCTCGCCACGCTGCTCGACCCGGTCGCGATTTCCCGCGCCGAGTCGCTGGGGATGCATGCGCGCTACCTCGTTGAGGGTTATATGGCGGGCGAGCACAAGTCGCCCTACCACGGCTTCGCCATCGAGTTCGCCCAGCACCGCGAGTACGCGCCGGGCGATGACCTCCGTTACCTCGACTGGAAGGTGCTCGGCCGCACGGATCGCTATTACATCAAGCAGTTCGAGCAGGAGACGAACTTCGTCGCCCACATCCTGCTGGATGGCTCGGAGTCCATGAAGTACGGCTCCGCCGGCTACACCAAGCTCGCCTACGGCAAGATGCTCGCCGCCTGCCTGAGCTACCTCATCCTGCACCAGCGCGACGCCGTGGCGCTGGACATCTTCGACAACGAGACCCGTGAGTATCTGCCGCGCAGCAACAGCCACGCAATGATTCACAAGGTGCTCTCCAAGCTCGCCGCCTTCGAGCCCACCCGACAGACCAATATCGGTGCCATCCTCCACGACATGGCCCGGCAGATCCGCCGCCGGGGCATCGCGATCATCATCAGCGACCTCTTCGACGACGAGGAGAAGATCATGGAAGGCATCCAGCATCTGCGCTTCGGCGGCAGCGAAGTGGTGGTCTTCCACCTGCTCGACCCGGCGGAACTGGAGTTCAAGTTCAACGGCCTCATCGAGTTCGTCGGTCTGGAGGCCATCCCGAACATCCTGACCCGCCCACAGGAAATCCGCGCCAGCTACCTCGCCGAGCTGGAGCGCTTCCGTTCGACGATCCGCTCCGGCTGCGAAAAGAACCACGTCCATTTCGTCCCCGTGAACACGGCGCAGCCGCTGCATGAGGTGCTGTCGGGGTACCTCGCGTTCCGGTTGAAGACCTCCGTGAAATGAATTACGAACTACGAATTACGAATTACGTGCCGCGCCGCTCCCTCCCAGCGGCTCGTAAATCGTCCTTCCCAAATCGTAAATCGGCTCATCCCCAGCGCGCATGAGCTTTTTAAATCCCTTCATGCTCTTTGGTGCCGGCGCCATCGCCGTCCCCATCGTCATTCACCTGCTCAACCGCCGCCGCTTCCAGCGCGTCGTGTGGGCGGCGATGCGCTTCGTCAAGGTCTCCACCGAGAAGAACCAGCGCCGGATGCTGGTCGAGGACATGATTCTCCTCGCCATCCGCTGCCTCATGCTGGCCCTGCTGGCCCTCGCCGTTGCCCGGCCGGCGATGCGTTCCAGCTCGCATGATGTTTTCGGACAATCCAAGGTCTCAGCCGTTATCATCCTGGACAACTCGGCAAGCATGGGTGTCTCCGATGGTGTCCAGACCCGCTTTGACAAGGCCCGCAAGGTCGCCGAACAAGCCGTGGATGCCCTGCCCTCCGGCTCCGCCGCAGCGGTCATCCTGGCCTCCGACATTGCCAAGGAAGTCATCAAGGAACCGACCCACGACCTGAACCTCGCGCGTAAGACGGTCCGCGAAGCCCCGCTCTCCGACCGTGCCACGGACCTGTTCCCCTCGATCGAAAAGGCCCTTGAGACGCTCAAAAACCGCTCGGCCATCCGCAAGGAAATCTACCTGATCACCGACGGCCAGCTCGCGGGCTGGCGGCAGCTTGGCGACATCCAGAAGACTCTCAAGAAGGCCAAGGATCAGACCGGTGAACAGCAGGTAGCCACGCATCTCGTACTCATCAGTGACGCGGAAGAGCGCAACCTTGGCGTCAGCGGTCTGGTGCTCAGCAGCGGGCTGGCCCCGCTAAACCGTCCGTTGCGCTTTGAGGCGCAGGTCGCCAACTACGGCAAGCAGGAGGTCAAGGACATCAAGGTTTCGCTCCTCGTGGATGGCACGTCCGCCGACGAAGTGGTCATCCCGAGCATTCCACCCGGCGGCACGCGCAGTGTTCCGCTAAACACCAAGTTGCGCACCGAAGGCTGGCACAATGTCACGGCCCGCATTCCGGCTGATCGTTTTCCGAGTGACGATTCCCGCACCCTGGCCGTCCGGGCCATCCGCGAGATCCGAGTGCTGATGGTGGACGGCGAACCGGGCAACGAACCGCGCGAAGCCGAGACCTTCTTCCTCGGTCACGCACTCGTGCCCGTACCGGCCGAGGAAGCCGAGAAATACTACGTCAAGACGTCCACCATCACCCCCGCCGACTTGGGCGGCACGCGCTTCGATGACTTTGACACCGTCGTGCTGGCCAACGTTGCCGACCTTTCCAATGACACCGCCAACGGTCTGGAAAGCTTCGTCAAGCGCGGTGGCGGCCTGCTCATCTTCCCCGGTGCCAAACTCAATGCCGCCTCATACAACTCCCAGTTGGGCAGTGCCCGCAAAATGCTGCCTGCCACCTTCGGCGAACCGCGCGGCGACGCCGGCCAGGAGGAGAAGTTCCTCACCTTCCAGACCAAGGGCTATGACCACCCCATCGTCGCACTGTGGAACGATGCCTCCGCTGGCACGCTGGCCTCGACCCGCACCTTCCGCTCGTTTGAACTCAACCTGCTGCCCGCCGCGCCCGATGACCTCGGCGGCAAGTCTTCCAACCCAACCACCGGAGTAACCCAGACGAACAAGGCCGTCTCCTTCGCCGCTCCGAAAGCCATCCTGCGCTATAGCGATGGTTCCATCGCCATGGCTGAACGGGCGCTGGGATTGGGCCGCGTGGTCATGTTCGCCAGCACGGCGGACACGGCGTGGAATGACTTGGCGGTCCGGCCGGCCTTCGTTCCCCTGCTCCACCGCACGCTGGGCACGCTCATTCAGCGTCACGACGAAGGGGCAAACGTCCGCGTCGGAGCGCAGTTCGCCCGCCGGTTGACGGCAGACTTCCTGCACAAGGACGCCATCGTCATGGCCCCGGGAGCCGCCGCCAACACGCGCGACCTGCACCGCGTCGAACTCGTCAACGGCACGCCGGTGTTGAGTTACGATGCCACCGACAAGGCCGGCATCTACGAGGTCTCCATCGCCGACCCTCCCACGGTCATCAAGTTCGCCGTGCAACCCGATCCTTCCGAGTCAAACCTCAGTGAACTCCCGGTGGACGAAGTTACGGCCCTCGGGCAGGTCGCTGCCGTCCAACGTTGGAACCCCACGCTGAACCTGCGCGAATGGGTGGAGAAAGCCCGCGTCGGTGCCGAGTACTGGCTGCCGATTTTGATCCTCGTTCTGGCCTTGGCCGCGCTGGAAACCTTCCTGGCCCAGTATTTCAGCCGGGCGAAGTAATGTTTAGCCACAGATGAAACACAGATTGAACACAGATACCGAAAGCAGAGAGGTGCAGGGGCGGTGCCTTGTCTGTGTTTCATCTGTGTTCCATCTGTGGCTCAAAAAGTCATGACCGACTTTATCCTCAAGCTGCTCGGGGCGCGCGTGGAAGCCGCTGGCGACCTCGCGTCGGTCCGGCTCGCCTTTCAGGGCGGGGTCGGGGCCAGCTGGGTCGTGCTGCTTGCACTGGTGCTCGCCGGGCTGGGTATCTGGACCTATCGCCAATGGCCGCCCTCCACCACGCCCGCCCGCCGCTGGTTGCTCACCGGTCTGCGTGTCACCTTCCTGCTGCTCCTGTCGTTCCTGCTGTTGCGTCCGGTCCTCGCTTTCACGGTCGAAGGCAGCGTCCGCCGCACCCTGCTCCTGCTCGTGGACGGCTCGGCCTCCATGCAGATCAAGGACCCCCGCGTGGCGGTGGATGACATCAAACGCGCCGCGCTCGTCAAGGGCCTCACGGACCCGACCAAGGGCTTGAGTCAGCAACCCCAGGCAGGTCGGCTCCGCGAAGTGGAAGGCATTGCCCGCCTAGACCTGCTCAAGGCGGGGTTGAAAAACGAGAAGCTCGACCTGCTGCCGCGCCTGGATTACGAGTTTGACTTGGTTCCCTTCAGCTTCGGCACTGACTTGAACGCCCTGCCGCGCGGCAAAAGCGAGCCCGTCGAAGGCGAAGCCGAAGTCAAGAAGGCCCGCCGCAAGGCGAAGGTCGCGCAGTTCGAGTGGGTGGACAAGCTGGATGCCAACTCCGCCACCACGCCCATCGGCGACGCCGTGCGCAAGGCCGTAGAACTCAAGCGCGGCCAACCCCTCGCCGGCGTGGTCCTGATCACCGACGGCGGCCAGAACTCCGGCAGTTCCCCGCGCGAAGTGGCCGCGCAGCTCAAACAAGAAGGCATTCCGCTCTACGTCTGGGGCGTCGGCATCACGAGCCCCCGTGACATCATTGTCGCCAACCTCTTCGCGCCCGAAGTCAGCTTCGTGAAGGACGAGGTCCTGGCCAACGTGCGGGTTCGCTCCCAGGGCCTCGAAGGCGAGAAGGCCAAGGTTGTGCTGAAGCTCGGTGACAACAAGGTGGACGAACGGGAAATCACCTTCGGCCCGGACGGCGAACAGGTCGTCGCCATGCGTTTCACTCCGGACAAGATCGGCGACTTCGAACTCGAAGCCAGCATCGAGGCCCGGGCGGATGAAACCGTGAAGGACAACAACTCACGCGTGCAGCACCTGCGGGTCATTGACGCGCGCATCCGTGTGCTGCTGGTCGAACAATCGCCGCGCTGGGACTTCCGCTACCTCCAGGCGATGTTCATGCGCGACCGCCGCGTGGATCTGAAGTGCGTGCTTTTCGAAGGGGCTCCGTCCATTTCACGCGATGGCAATTCGCCCTTCCTCGAACGCTTCCCCGTCAACAAGGAGGAGTTGTTCAACTACGACCTGATCGTCTTCGGCGATGTGGACCCACGCCAGCTCACCACTGAGCAGCAACGGAACATGAACGAATTCGTGTCCCGCTTTGGCGGCTCGTTCCTGATGGTCGCCGGCAAACGCTTCAGCCCGAACGCCTGGCGCAACACGCCGATCGAACAGATTCTCCCGGTCGAATTCGAAGCCGTGAACACGGCGGCCGCTGCCGGTGACGGCAACGCCGAGAAGCCCGTCCGCCTCACCCTCACCGCCCAGGGCCGCAGCTCCACGATGCTGCGCTTCGGTGATAAGGAGGAAGACAGTCTGGCCCTCTGGAAGGTTCTGCCCCCGGTTTATTGGGTCGCGAAAGTGTCGCGCGCCAAGCCCGGTGCCGAAGTGCTCGTGATCGATCCCGACCCGCTGAAGGCCTCGCGCTTCGGCCCGATGCCGGTGGTCGCCGTGCAGCAATACGGCTTGGGCCAATCCCTGTTCGTAGGTACCGACAACACCTGGCGCTGGCGTAAGAATACGGGCGACGAGATTTACACCACATTCTGGGGCCAGATTGCGCAACGCCTGGCCCTGCCGCATCTCACCGGTGGTTCCCGCCGTACGCAGCTTACCCTCGACCGGCAGAACTTTGTCAGTGGCGAGCGCGTTGCCATTTACGCGCGGCTCTACCGGGCTGGTTTTGAAGCCGTCCAGGACCCCGTGGTGAAGGGTTCTTACACCCTCCGCACCGGGGACGGCGGCGGCACGACGGAAATCTCCCTGCGGCCCGTGACCGACCAGCCGGGCGTGTACCGGGGCGAGTTCATTGCTCCGGCCGCGGGCAACTACAAGTTCGGCATTGAGAGCGACACCGACACGCGCGTTGATTTCAACGTGACCACACCGCGCTTTGAACTCGGCGACACGGCGATGAACGAACCGCTCCTGCGCGAACTGGCCAGCATCAGCGGCGGCGAGTTCTTCCGCGAGGAATCGCTCTTCCAACTGCCCGACAAGATCCGTGCCAAGACCGAGCGGGTGCGTTCGCCCATGGAAGTGGAACTGTGGGCCAGCCCGCTCTACTTCATGCTGCTGCTCGGCGTGGTCTCCACGGAGTGGGTGCTCCGCAAACTCTCGCACTTGAAATGACCGCCGCCCCGGACCAACGCAACGCCCCTGTCCCGCCGAGCGCCCTGCTCACGGACAAGCTCGCTGCCGTGCGCACGAAGAAGACCGGCGTCGAGGCCGGCTCCGGCATTGCCCTGTTGCTCGGTGGTCTCTCCCTGGCGCTCGGCGCAGGGATGCTCCTCGACTGGTGGCTCGATTTTCCCTGGGCCGTCCGCTTCCTCCTTTTCCTGGGCTACCTCGCCGGTGCCGGGCACGTGATTTGGCATCGCATTCTCACCCCGTACCTCCATCAGCCGGACGATGACGCGGTCGCGCTCCTCGTCGAGCGTGGGAATCCGCAGTTCTCCACCCGCCTCGTGGCCTCGCTTCAGCTCACCCGCCCGGGCGCACTCCAGGCGGGAGAAGCCCCTGCGCTGGTACGTGGGCTGGTCGCTCAGACCGAAGCCATCGCCCGTCCGCTGGATTTCACCGCCGTCATTTCCACCCGTGAGTTCCGCCGGCTGACCGGTTGGGCCGTGGTGATTGTCGTCCTCGGCGGGGTTTTGTTCTGGAAGGGCGAGGAAATCAGCCGTGATTTGCTGCGCCGTGCGTTCCTTTCACGCGAAGTGGAAGTCCCCCGCAAGACCCGGATCGGCAAGACCAGCGGCGATATCCGCATCGCGCGCGGTGAAAACGTGGAACTGTTCGCCAACGCCAAGGGCGTTGTGCCGGACCGGGCCAAGCTCGTGTTGAAGTTTGCCTCGGGCCGCACCCAGGAATTCCTTCTCGACGCCAGCAAGACCAACCATTCGTACTTCGCCCAGACGCTGGAAAACGTACAGGACTCGTTCGACTACACGTTCTACATCGGCGACGGAAAATCCCAGACGGCGCGGGTCGATGCAGTGGAGCGGCCGGGCATCGCGAAACTCGATGCGGTGCAGGTCTATCCCGAATACACCGGCTTGGGCACCGTGCGCCGTTCGCTGGGCGATCTCACCCTGCTCGTCGGCAGCAAACTCAACCTCACGCTCACCCCGACGAAGGAAGTCGCCAAAGGGGCCGTGCTCGTAACCAGCGCCACAAACGCCGCACCGATCAGCCTGCCCTTGCAGGTCAATCCGAAGAACTCCCGCGAAGTGCAGGTAACGATTCCCATCACCAGTGAGAACCTGAGCGGTTTCTCCATCCATCTCGAAGATAAATTCGGCTTCCGCTCGAAGGAAGACGCGGTCTATCGCCTGGAAGTGCTGCCGGACAAGGCGCCCGTCGTCCGCATCACCTACCCGGAGCGCAAAGAGGAGCTGATCACCCAGCGCGCCACCGTGCTGATCGGCTTCGAGGCCGTCGATGACTTCGCGGTGAAGCAACTCTTCCTCCGCTACACGGTGGACGGCGGCGAGGAAAAGGGCATCGAACTGACCCTCGAAGCTCCGCAGCGGTCACTGCGCCGCCGCTACGACTGGAAAGTCGGCGCGCTGAATCCCAAGCCGCCCGAAGGTTCGATGCTCGAATACTGGATCGAAGCCCGCGACAACAACAACGTCACCGGCCCCGGCATCGGCACCAGCGAACACTTCACCGCCAAGGTGGTCAGCGACGCCGAGAAGCGCGCTGATCTGCTCAACCGCGTCGGCGACAGCATCGGCGCCATCGGCGAGGCCGCGAACGACCAGGAGAAGCTCAACCAACGGCTGGGCGACATCATCCAAGGCCGGCCGGAGCGGAAGTAAGGCTGCCAAACTCCTTGGCAAGCAGGCCGGAGGTGGGTTACTCCCTCCGCATGCCCAGTTTCTCCCTCCGCCGGATTCGTCTGCTCATATACGCATTGCTGGCGGCACTTTTCGCCGAGCCCGACAGCTCCGGCCAGACCACCAACGCAGTTCCGCCCCCGCCTACCATCTCCACCAACCAGGTTTTTGCTCGGAGAAAGGCAAAGCTGGTTCTTCCCGGCGGCAAATACGTGCCCGTTGGCGTTCCTTTCCGGGTCGTGGCGGAAGTGGAGCCGGACGCGGTCATGGTACGATTTTTTGCCAATGGCGTTCCCATCGGGACAGCCACGAAAGCACCCTTTGAAGTGAACTGGTCCACGGAGAAGCCTGGCGAGTACAACCTGTCGGTGGTCATCTCCTACGGGCCGTCCGGACCCCATCTGGCCGTGGCAGCCAAGGAAACCCCGTCCGCTGCTCCATTCTCTCTTAAAATTGAAGACGCTGGAACGGGTCTTTACGTGGTGGAGGCTTCATCCGACCTGAAACAGTGGGGTGCCATTTCCACCAATGGAGTCACCGACGCTCTGATCCAGTTTGCCGATCCCGATGCGCCCCGGCACCGGCAACGCTTCTACCGGGTCCGGAAGCTCCTATAGGATTTGGCCGTTTCAGAACGACGCTCAGGCCGCGTTGCTTTTGTTGTCGCGTCTCCAGCAACTTGAAGTCGTCCCGGCGATCCTGTTCACTTCGCATGTGACACCGAAAGCCAGTCCACTGACAGCAAGCCATATGCTCGGCTGCTTGCTCGTAGTCCTGGCATTGGTCGGGTTGAAGCCAGTTTACAACTCAGGGGCTGCCACTCGACAACCCGCGCCCAACTGGGCCTTCCATCCCGTCACGCAGCCTGCAGTCCCGACGCCAAAAAACGCTGCGTGGAGCACCAATGCCATTGATCGCTTTCTGCTCGCGAAGCTGGAGGAGCGCGGGCTGTTCCCTGCCTCGTCCGCTGACCCGCACGCGATGGTTCGTCGCCTGCATATCATTCTCACCGGTCTCCCGCCAACGACCGAGGAGGTCAGTTCGTTCACCCATGAGTTCGCGCGAAATCCGGAAGCCTGCATCCAGCATCGCGTGGACACGCTCCTCGCCTCGCCGCACTTCGGCGAACGCTTCGCCCGGCACTGGCAGGACGTAGTGCGCTACGCCGACACGCACGGCACCGAGCATGACGCCTTCCTTCCGCACGCGTGGCGCTACCGCGACTGGCTCATCCGCGCGTACAATGACGACCTGCCCTATGACCAGTTTGTGCGCGGGCACATCGCGGGCGACTTGCTGGAGAAGCCGCGCTGGGAAAACGGACTGAACCAGTCGCTGCTCGCCTCCGCGTGGTGGCGGCTCGTGGAATTCAGCCAGACGCCCGTGGATGTAAAGGGCGAGGAAGTGATCGTCGTGGACAGCCAGATCGACGCGTTGAGCAAGGCGTTCCTCGGCCTGACGGTCTCGTGCGCCCGCTGCCACGATCACAAGTTTGACCCCATCAGCCAGCAGGATTTCCACGGTCTCTACAGCATCCTGGCCAGCACCCGCACTTCCATGCGCGTTCTGGACGCACCGGAGAAGCTCACTTCGCAAGATGCGGAACTGGCGAAGTTGAAATCCGAAATCCGCACCTCACTGGCAGCAACCTGGAAACAACAAATCACACAGTGGCCCGCAGTGCTCTCCTCCCTCGCCCCCAACGGGGGAGAGGGCCGGGGTGAGGGGGCAAATGCCGCCAACGCAATTGAGCTCACCCGCTGGCGCAATGCCTTCACTGCTGTCGAGACGACGAACAAGTCCCCGCTGGCACCGCTGCTGCAGTCCCTCCGTACTGGGGCACCCGTCCCGGCAGCCGCTGCGGGCGGGACGGCTGGCCCGCTTCCCTTGGCGAACTTCAGCACCGGCTCGGACAACGGCTGGTTCGCCACCGGTGATTTCACACGCCACTCACCCGCCGGCGGCTTCTCAGTGGCCACCACCGGCTCGAACCTCCTCACCGCCATTTACCCTGCCGGCCGCTATTCCCATCTCCTCTCCGACAAACACGCCGGCACCCTGCGCTCCCCCAATTTCACCATCACCAACAAGTTCATCGCGGCGCTCGTCACCGGTGACAACAACGCCCGCATCCGGCTCGTCATCGAGAATTTTCAAGGTGACTCCCTGCTCTTTTCCCAAGTCACCCCGAAGCTCAATGACCGTTCCACCATGCGCTGGGTCACCCTCACCATCCGTGACACGTGGCGAGGTCGGCGGGCCTACCTCGAACTGGTTCCGCGCGATGACTTCCCCTACCTCGGCATCGTGAAGGATGCAGCCAAATTACCGAGCGATGGCCGCTCCGCCGCAGGCATCGCGAAGGTCATCATCCACGATGGGGAGAGACCACCCGAACCACCTGCGTGGCCCAGCGGGCTTGAGGGGGCGCGGACGCCCGCATCCGCCGCCACGGCGTTCGCCAATGCCACCCGAACGGCCATCGATGCCTGGGCCGCCGGCCGGTGTGACGACGCACAGGCCAATTTCCTGAACGCACTTTTGCGGCTTGGCCTGCTCGAAAACAATGTCAACGCTTCCTCTCCCTCACCCTCATCGGGGGAGAGGGCCGGGGTGAGGGAGAG
>RFSE01000146.1 GCA_009924135.1 Pseudomonadota bacterium
AAACCGGCCAACTACGACGAAAGCAAAGTGGGCAATCTCCCGTTGCCTGATCCATTGACCTCCGCCGATGGCTCGAAGGTCACGGACGCGAAGACCTGGCAGACGAAACGTCGCGCCGAGGTCTTGCACCTGTTTGAAACGCACGTCTATGGCCGCAGTCCTGCCAAGCCAGCGAACCTGATCTTCGAGGTCACCAAGACCGATCCCAAAGCGCTGGATGGCAAGGCGACCCGCAAGGAAATCGCGATCTATCTCACCGGCAAGAAGGACGGTCCGCGCCTGGACCTGCTGCTCTTCGTGCCCAACGGCGTGAAGCAGCCCGTGCCCGCGTTCCTCGGATGCAATTTCAACGGCAATCACGCAGTCCACACGGACCCCGGCATCACGTTGAACACGCATTGGATGCGCAACAGCCCGGACAAGAAGAGCGTCGTGAACAATCACGCGACCGAGGCCTCACGCGGTTCGGAAGCCAGCCGCTGGCAGGTCGAGATGGTGATCGCCAAGGGCTACGCGCTGGCGACCTACTATTACGGAGACGTGGAGCCGGACCATGCCGAAGGCTGGAAAGAGGGCCTCCGCGCGGCGTTGTCCAAGGACGGGGCGAACACGCAGTTCGCGCCGGATGCGTGGGGTGCGATCGGGGCGTGGGCGTGGGGCCTGAGCCGCGGGCTGGACTACCTGGAGACGGACAAGGCCGTCGATGCGAAGAAGGTCGCGGTCATCGGCCACTCGCGGCTGGGCAAGACTTCCCTCTGGGCGGGCGCGAGCGACGAGCGGTTCGCCATCGTCATCTCGAATGATTCCGGCGAAGGCGGCGCGGCGATTTCACGACGCGATTTCGGCGAAACGATCGCGGTGTTGAACAAGAATTTCCCGCACTGGTTCTGCGGCAACTACAAGCAATACACCGACCACGCCGAGAACCTGCCCGTGGACATGCACGAACTCGTGGCCCTCGCCGCGCCCCGGCCCATCTACATCGCGAGCGCGGAGGAGGACAAGTGGGCCGATCCCAAGGGTGAATTCCTCGCGGGGAAGTTCGCCGAACCGGTGTATGCGTTGTTCGGGAAAAAGGGCACGGACGTCGCGGAATGGCCGGCGGTGAACCAGCCCGTGGGTGATTTCATCGGCTACCACATGCGCACCGGCAAGCACGACGTGACAGCGTACGACTGGGAGCAATACCTGAAGTTCGCCGACCGGCATTTCCGGAAGTAAACCCACCTGCCTTGTGTCAGGAGCTCGGACGCCCACGTCCGCAGCCGCCGGGCCAGGTAGCGCAGGCGTCCCCGCCTGCGAGTTACCGGGGCGTCCCGCCCCGAGTGCGTGCGCGCGGCGAGACGCCGCTCGAACTCGCAGGCGAGGACGCCTGCGGTACAACCTCGGCAACCTGCTGCGGACGTGGGCGTCCGCGCTCCTTGACCGCCGGTTCAGGAGGAGTGAGAAAGGCTGCGGAGCTAAACAGCCCACCCATTTTCCTACGTGTTTCCACGTTGGAAGAATCTCCGCTCACCCTACGCCAGCACTTCGCGCACGACGCTTCCACCCGGCGTGATGGGCCGCAGGCGTCCACCGGCATCCTCGATGAACGCTTCGGGGTCGATGCCCATGGCGGCATACACCGTGGCGATGAAGTCGGCCGGGCCAACGGGTTTGTCCGTCACGCGCGCGCCGGTCTTGTCGGAAGCACCGTGGACGTAGCCCCGTTTCACCCCCGCACCGGTCATGAGGATGTTGTGGACGTAGGACCAGTGGTCGCGCCCAGCGCGGCCGTTGACCTTGGGCGAGCGGCCCATTTCGCCCATGACGATGACGAGCGTTTCATCCAGCAGGCCGCGCGCCTGCAGGTCTTCACACAACGCCGAGTAGGTTTGATCCAGCGGCGGGAGGCGGTGGTTTTTGCAGATGTTGAAATGGTCTTCGTGCGTGTCCCAGGCGGTCGGATCACCGCCGGTCTTGTCGTAGGATTCCCAATAGACGGTCACGAAGCGTGAGCCGCGCTCGACGAGCCGCCGCGCCGTGAGCGCGCATTCGCCGAAGAGATGCCGCCCGTAGCGGTCGCGCAGAGCGGGCTTCTCGGATTCGAGATCGAACGCCCGCCACGCGCTCTCGCGGGAACTGTTGTCCGCGAGGATGTCGAGCGCACGCTTCTGATAGGCATCGAACCTCTCATACGCCTCGGAGTTGCCCACGCGGTCCGCCTGCACTTGAAGCTGCTCGGCCAGCGAACGGCGCGTGTTGAACCGGTCCAGGGTGATGCTCGATGGCAGTTTAGTACCGGGCACAAGGATGTTGCCGGCGGCCTGACGTTGTACGTCGTAAAAGGTCTTCGGCTCGTAGGCGTCACGCAGTTCCACATCCGTCACCAGCGGGTCCCACTTGCGCCCGAGCCAGCCGGCGAACGGGCCGGGCCGGGTGATCTTCTGACCCCAGCCGGGATTGCACGGCATCCACACGCTCGAGGGGGCCGTGCTGCCGTGCGGACGGGCGAGATACTCCACCACGGCGTTCATGCTGGGAGCCTGGGTGTTCAGCACGGGCACGAGGGATTGCAGTTTGTCGGCGGGCGCGCCGGTCATGGTGTAGAGCATCCCGGCGCTGTGATCGTTTTGATCATGCGTGGCCGAACGGATCAGCGTCGAGCGATCCATCCACTTCGCCATCTGCGGAAGATACTCGCAGAAATGGACCCCGGGCACCGAGGTAGGAATGGAGCCGAACGCACCCCGGATTTCACGCGGCGCACTGGACTTGGGATCGAAGGTCTCCTGCACTGCCGGCCCGCCGAAGAGATAGAGGAGGATGACGGACTTGGCCTTGCCCTTGCCAGGCCGCAGCGGGAGCGTGGCCTCCGCGTGAAGCAATTCCGGCAAGGTCATGCCCAGCAGGGAGAGGCCGCCGAGACGCAGCAGCTCGCGGCGACGAATTCCGTCGCAGGCGGCTTGACCGTGTCCGTCGACGCGTATCATGGCAACTTGCTCATGGGTGGGGCTGTTGGCGTGAACCGTAGCTTCGAATAGCGCGGCGTCAACGCAGGAAATCGGGCCGGAAATTGCCGAAAATAAAATTGTTTAAAAAATTATTTTTCACGATTGACATTGCCATGCGCCGTCTTAACTTGTCGTCAGTTGTTTGAAGCTTTTGATTCGGGCGGCAGCACGTTTCTTCAGAGGGATTCCCCATCCCCACCTCCTTGGCGTCTGCTGCCCGAATCGTTTTTTTAGGGTCAATTTTCCAGTCACTTCCCCGCTCGAACCTTTACGTGTTCAAGTATTGCTTTCCGCATTGCCTCCCCTGCCTTGCTGGTGACCGTGTGGCCTGATTCGGGGTCATTGTGGATGGATTTCGCTCCGCTAACGTTATTGTAGGCGGCGTACACGCTGGTCGGCGGGCAGGTGGTGTCGATGAACCCCACGGTGAAGACGGCGCCAGCCTTCGTGCGCGTGGCGAAGTTCATCGCGTCGTAATACCGCACGGCTTCCACGACCTTCGGGTCCAGCTGGTCCGCTGCTGGACTGGGGATGAACTTGGGCCAGCCGTTGATGCGTTTCACGAGCAAACCGGTGTGGTCGCAACCCGCCGGCACCCCGGCGGCGAAGAAGGTCACCCGCGCATCCAAGCCCGCCGCCACGATGGCCTGATAACCGCCCTGGCTGGAACCAGACACCACGACCGTCTTCCCGTCCCATTCGGGCTGCGCCGTCAGGTAATCCAGCGCCCGTACCAGCCGCAGAAACATCCCGCGAAAGTAAACCGTCTCCCGCGACTCGCGCCCGCGTGCCCGATAATCTTTGAGGTCGCCGTCGCTGAGCGCCTTGTAAAATTCGTCCGGTTTGCCGTTGGGCAGGCCGTGCGCGTTGATGTCCAGGGCGAGGAAGTTTTGCTTCGCCCAGTTCGCCGCACTTCCAAGGCTCGAACTGCGTACGCCCGCCCCGTGCACGGTCAAGATGATGGGCAGGCTTTTGGGCTGCGCCTTCTCCGGCCGCGCAAAATACCCCGATACCGGCGCCCCAACCGAATCCGCCTGCAAATCATACATCTCGACGCCCATCGTCGGCGACTTTACAGGAGCAAGGCGTGCGTTCACCGGCACGGCGGCCAGCAACTTTTTCTGTGCGGCCCAGAACGCATCGAAATCCGCCGGCACCGGCTGGCTCGGCTTGATCTTGAGCGGGTCAACGCCCGCGCCACCGAGAGCGGTGAACGTCAGCTTCTCCGGCCCGGCGAACGTCGCGCGGCATGAGAGGAAGCCCGGTTCATCGAGCTTGCCCGTTACCGTGGCGGTGCCGTTGACGAGCTTCGCCTTGCCGCTCGTGCTCGGCGGCATGCCGTCCTTCGTGAGCGTCCACTGCACCTCGGCGTCCGTGACCGGCTGCTTGTCCAGGGTGAGTTCCACCTTGAAGGACACCGTTTCGCCCTGCTGGTACAGCGCGTTGGCGTGGTCGGGCGTGACCTTGAGGACATAGTTGGTGGCCGCTTGGACGTGGGGCGCGGTGGCCAGCAATCCAAGGGCAAGCCAGGTGACGGAAAGAAACGAACGGCGGTCAATGTGAAAAGGCATGACCGCGTTATCCGCGACCGCTGGCCTGCCAACAAGCAAATCTTCCCCCGGCCCCGGCGGATTTTCATTTTCCGCCGCCGGACTTTTTCCCTAGCCTCCGCCCATGTTCAAGCCGACCGACCTCTTCGACTTCACGCAGACAACGCACGCCGCACTCTTCGACGACTGCGAGTTCGCGTGGGACGCGCTCAAAAAGCTCAAGGGCTACATCGACACCCACGCCAAGAACGCCCCGCCCCACACCTACGGCCCGGACGTCTTCATCGGACCCAACGTGATCATCGGCGAAGGCACGGTGATCGAGCCGGGCGCGATGATCAAAGGCCCCGCCATCATCGGCCGGGACTGCGATATCCGCCACGGCGCCTACATCCGCGACCACGTGATCGTCGGCGACGGCTGCGTGATTGGGAACTCCTCGGAGCTGAAACACTCGTTCCTCTTCAACGGCTGCCAGGTGCCGCACTTCAACTACGTGGGCGACTCCATCCTCGGCCACAAGGCCCACCTCGGCGCGGGCGTCATCTGCTCGAACCTCAAGTCCCTGCCCGGCAACGTCACCGTGGAAGTCAACGGCCAGCCGCACGACACCGGCCTGCGCAAGTTCGGCGCGATGCTGGGCGACAAGGCGGACATCGGCTGCAACTCCGTGCTCAACCCCGGCACCGTCATCGGGCGCGGCACCGTGATGTACCCGCTCACCAACTGGCGCGGTGTCGCCGGACCGAACCGCATTGTGAAGAACAAGGCGGCGGTGGAAGTGGTGGAGCGGAGGGCGAAGTAATTAAAAATCGGAGAGATTCGCTCTCGATCGGGTCCTCCCCGGCAGGAGCAAGTAGCGTGAAAGTGAAATGCCTGCGGTAAAGGCTGCGAGTCGGCTCAACGATCAGCGAGCACTTCGCGTTTCACTCCTCTCGAAGGCCGATAACCGGATATCGCGAGGCAATCCAAGAGACTCCATCTGCTTTCTGCTTAACGTGGAGGAGGAAAAAACCGTGGGTCGGAGCGTTCACTCCGGCAAAAGGGGGCACCCACAAAATCTGTAATGTACCATGCCCATCCCAACCGCTTTCCGCGAACCTATGACGGAAGTGGTTGAGAAAAGCATCCTTTAGCGACCATTCATTCAAAGCCTCCTCGGCATCTTCAAAGTAGGTCATCCGGTCGATCCACTCGTACGAATAAATCTCATAGTCAACAAATGCCCGTTCTGGTCCCAGTTCCTTTGTCCATGGCTCAATGATTGCCATCAAATTCTGGATTGGATTTGTCACGTTTTGACTATGGATCAAGAAATGCGTCAACGAGTCGTTGGCCGGTCCCACTTGAACGAAACGGACAGCGACCCGAACGCGTCGATCTCCTTCTGACCGATGAATTCCTTGGTGCGGATGACTTCGGCGAGCGTGACATCGAACCACTTGTGCGTGAAGACCGCGCCGAACTTGGTGTCGCCCACGAGCGGAAACTTGTCCACATGATGGCCCGTGCGGAACAGGTTTCCGTCCAGGACTGAGTTGTAACCCACCGCCCGGCCTTCCACGCCGGCAAAGACATAAAACCCGGTGGGATTGTCGCCCCCCAGCACCCGGCCCGTCGTCGGCGTGTTGATGGAATCAATCGTCACCGGGCCAAAATCCCGCGTCAGATTCCGCCCCCAGCGCACCTGGCCGCCGAGGGCAGCATAGGTGCCGATGTTGCCCAGACTCGCGCCCGCCGTCGGGAGAAAATCCCAGCTCCACAACTGTGAGCCACCAGGGCCGAAACGCCAGGTGCGCTGGTACCGCAACGCCAGCGCGGGCTCGTTCTGCAACTGGTTGGCCCAGCCGTTCGCCGTCGGCAGGTCGCGCACCCGATGCACCGTGTTCTGCGCGTCCTCGGCGAGCGAGGCCGGACCGATCACGCCAAGGTCCAACCGCCAGATGTCGAGCCGTTCCGTGCCTCCAGAAGTGGTGCCCCGCGTCTGCAACACGAGCGAGGCGTAGAGCACGCCGGCATAAGGCCGGTCATTGGGCTGGTACGCCCTGGTGGCGGTATCCGTGGGCGTGTAGATGTTTTGGCCCACGCCGAGCCCGAGCCGCGCGACGGCCGGGTCCGGTCCGAAGCTGGGCGCATGTTTCGCGAGCCAACCCGCAAAGCCGGTGCGCCCATTGACGTCGGTCAGGTCCACTTCGCCGCCCAGGTAGTTCAACTTGGAACCGGCCGTGTAATGCCGGTCGGTCCGCACGATCATGTCATTCTCGTGCACCACGCTGATGGCCGGACCGAGCAGGTAGTCCTCGGCCAACGTCGTTGACGCGACAGCCACCAGCAACAATCCGGAACCCAGCCAGCCCAGCCAAAACCCCGCACCTCGTGTTCTCATGTGAAATTGTGATTCGCGCGTCCTGCTCCCGCAGCCGGACAAATTCATGGCGCTACGCAATGCCTAGCGCAGCCCGGCAAATTTGGCGACGCTTTTTGGCTGGCACCGCAGTCATCGCAAGCCGTACCTTCCTCGGGTCACCGCAACCCCAAACCGGCATGGACACATCCTTCAGTTGCCCCAAATGCAGCCTCCACATCACGGCGGACGAGAGCGTGGTAGGCGAGGAGGTTGATTGTCCCGATTGCGGCCACAAAATCCGCGTCCCGCCCCCGAAGAAGAACCGCCCCGGCGGTTCCGGCGGAAAATCGCCGGCGGCGTCCACCCGGAACGTCAGCGGAGCCATGCGGTCCGGAACCAAATCGGCCTCGCAGGCCATGGGCCACAAGGGGCTCGTCGTGCCGCAACACCAAGGTCCACCCGAGTCGTTGCTGAAGAAGGCGGGGACCGTCATGCATGAAGACGGACCACCGAAGATTCGCGTGCGTTGCATCAAGCGCAGTGCTTGCGTCGATGTTGACCACGACCGTTTCGATGAGATCGTCACGGATTTTCTCAACCGGGTGGGCCAGGCCAACATCATCAACCTGAGCCCCATCTCCTACGGCGTGATCGACCTGAGCGGCCAGATGGTGCCGGACTACGGCATCATGATCATTTACAAGGGCTGAGCGGACCGGCTCAGTTGACGGCAGCTTCCGCCACCCGTTTGAGGTAGTCGAAGGCGTAAATCCCCGTCCCGTGGCCGTCTGCCCAGAGCGGTTGCACGCCATAGCCACCCACCAGTCCGAGCCGCGTGAGCTGGAACGCGTTGGGCGCGTAGGGCTTGTCCGGGTTCTTGTAGAGGTTCCCCATGATGTCTACCTCGCCCTTGCAGCCCGCGCACGGGCACGCGCGCCGCAATACTTCCAACCGCACGAAGTTTTCCGTGCCGTCTTCCCACTTGATGGCGAGTTCCGCGCCAATCGGCTGCATGTCCACCGGTCGCATGGCGCGAGCCTACAGCATGAGTTCAAGGCCGGCGAGGCCCAATCCAAACCAAGCCGGACCGATTCATTAGCCACGGAAGAAACACGGACGGAACACGGACGGGGACGAGCGGAGCCCGCGTTTTTCAGAAGTTGCCTGTCTGGACCAAACGGTGCGGGTTAAACCGCGGGGCAAGGAGGCAGCGGAAAGGGAGCACGGTTACGAAGGCGTAGGCCTTTGGCTCCCTCTCCCTTTGCGGAGCAAGAGGAGACGGCTGGGGTGAGGGGTTGGAAGAAGGCAAAAGGTAAAAGGCAAAAAGGGGGCAGATGTGGACCGGCACTTTTGCCTTTTTCCTTTTTCCTTTTTCCTTACCTCACCCCTCATCCGGCCTCCGGCCACCTTCTCCCCTCGCTCCGCGAAGGGAGAAGGCTCCCCAAGTGGCATCACGGTGTGCAAGAAACTGAGATGCGCCCAGGTCCAATTTAGCTGCGGTTCCCAGGTTCATCGGTGTTTATCCATGGTTCCGCCCTTTCAACTACGGACTCCGTGTTTAATCCGTGTTCCATCCGTGGCTGAACTGCATCGTCCCGGTTGAGCTGCACAGAATAGTTAGGTTAATCTAACTTTATTTTTTGACCAAAACTTCTAAAGGCTTAACTTTACCCCAGCCTAAGGGCTCTTCCTTGAAGGGCCGCTGACCAACATGACGAACTGCTTGATCCGACTTGCCCGCCCCGGTCTGGGGTTGTTCCTGCTGGCGGCCGTCACCCATGCCGCCGAGCCCTTACCGGATAAATCCCGGTTCACCCTCCTGAATCCCACCCCGCGCGAACTCATGCGTGAGATGGCCACGGACCGGCCGGATGTGAACGACTCGCCCCACACCGTGGATGCGGGCCACTTCCAGGTGGAGATGGACCTGGCAGCGTTTACCTACGACCGGCATAACCCCGATGGCGTGTCCCGCCGCGTGACGACCTGGGAGGCAGCCCCGATGCTGCTCAAAATCGGAGTGCTCAACTCCACTGACCTCGAACTCGGCCTCAAGCCTTACGCGACTTCGTTGACCGTTGACGGCGCGACCGGCACCCGTACCCGGACGCAGGGTTTCGGCGACCTCACGGTCCGTGCCAAGATCAACCTTTGGGGCAACGACGGGGGTGAAACAGCACTCGCGTTGATCCCCTACGTCAAACTGCCCACCGCCAGCACCGGCCTGGGCAACCGGGCGTGGGAAGGCGGGCTGAACGTGCCGTTCGAGCTCGATCTGCCGCACGGCTTCGAAATGGGCGTCATGCCCATGTTCGCCGTGCTGCGCAACGACAACGACCAGGGCAATCACGGTCAGGGCGGCGGGGCCTTGATGATCGGCCACGCCATCACCCCGGCCGTGGACGCGCTGGTGGAATTCATTGGCCTGGCCAGCACCCAGCGGTCAGCCCCGTGGGAGGGCGTGTTGAACACCGCGCTGGTTTGGAACGTGACCAAGGACTGGCACCTTGATTGCGGAGTACGCATCGGCCTGACGCGGGCCGCCGATGATTTAAATCCCTTCATCGGCCTCTCGTGGCGCTATTAAAATTTTGATCCGATGATCGACGAACCTTCCACTCTCAATCCCCGGCCCGAGCCGGGTGCCTGGCAGCGCGAAAACCACACGCCCAGCCTGCCGGAGGTGCACAACACGATCCCGATACCAGCGGGCTTGGGCTTCTGGCGCAAGCTGCTCGCCTTTTCCGGCCCCGGCTACCTCGTCGCGGTCGGTTACATGGACCCGGGCAACTGGGCGACGGACCTCGCAGGCGGCTCAAAGTTCGGCTACACGCTGCTCTCCGTCATCCTCATCTCGAACCTCATGGCCATTCTGCTCCAGTCGCTCTGCGCCCGGCTGGGCATCGTGACCGGACGCGACCTCGCGCAAGCCTGCCGGGATCATTACTCGCGGCCGGTCACCATCACGCTCTGGTTGCTGTGCGAAGTCGCCATCTGCGCGTGCGATCTGGCGGAAGTCATCGGCTCGGCCATCGCCCTGAACCTCCTGTTCGGTCTGCCGCTGATCTGGGGCGTGTGCATCACGGCGCTGGACGTTCTCGCCGTCCTCTACCTGCAAAACCGTGGCTTCCGCTACATCGAAGCCCTCGTGGTCACGCTCATCCTCACCATCGGCGGTTGCTTCCTCGCCGAAATCATCTTCAGCCGGCCGGACATTGCCGCCGTGCTCGGCGGGTTCGTGCCCCGGTTTGAAATCATCCGCAACCCGGAGATGCTCTACATCGCCATCGGCATCATGGGGGCGACCGTGATGCCGCACAACCTCTACCTGCACTCCAGCATCGTGCAGACCCGCAAGTACGAGCAGAACGCCTCCGGCAAGGCCGAAGCCATCAAGTTTGCCACCCTTGATTCGACCATCGCGCTGATGTTCGCGCTCTTCATCAATGCCGCCATCCTCATCGTCTCCGCCGCCACCTTCCACGGCTCCGAGCACAAGGTCGCGGAAATCGAGGACGCCCACAAACTCCTGTCGCCCGTGCTGGGCGTGACGGCGGCGAGCGTGATCTTCGCCATCGCGTTGCTGGCCAGCGGCCAGAACTCCACCCTCACCGGCACGCTCGCCGGCCAGATCGTGATGGAGGGCTTCATCAACCTGCGCATCCGCCCGTGGCTGCGCCGGCTCATCACCCGGCTCATTGCCATCGTACCGGCGGTCATCTGCATCGCGATCTACGGCGAGAGCGGCACGGGCAAGCTGCTCGTCCTCAGCCAGGTCATTCTGAGCCTGCAACTGCCCTTCGCGGTCGTGCCGCTCGTCCTCTTCACCAGTGACCGCAGGAAAATGGGCGAATTCACCAGCCCCCTGTGGGTAAAAGTGCTCGCGTGGCTCACGGCGGGAATCATCATCGTACTGAACGCCAAGCTGCTCTGGGACACTGCGGCGGAAATGCTGGGCAAGTGACCGCCTGAAATGAACCCGGACTTGAATCAGGAAAGCAGGAAGGCAGGAAAAGTCAGCGCCTTTCACTCGTTCCGTTCCTTCCTGTTTTCCTGCCTTCCTGATTCCTCATCACCTGTGCCTGATCTGCGCACTATCTGTGGCAAAGGAGCATCCCATGTATCGTAAAATCCTCGTCGCCCTCGAAAACAGCCGGGCGGATCAAAGCCTCATCCCCCATATCACGAAGCTGGCGCAGTTGCACGGCTCCGCCCTGCTGCTCGTCCATGTGGCCGATGGCTGGGTCGCCCGGAACTACAACCAGCTCAAGCTCACGGAATCCGAGGAGATGAAAGCCGATCAGGCCTATCTGGATGCCACCGCCGCGCAAATGCGCGCCGCCGGGCTCAACGTGGCAACGCACCTGGCCCTGGGTGATCCCCCGACCGAGATCCTCAAGACGGCCGACCGCGAGCGCTGCGACCTCATCGCCATGACGACGCACGGCCATCGCCTGCTCGGCGATCTGATCTACGGCAGCACCATCGAAAAAGTGCGGCACCTTGCGATGATCCCGGTGCTGCTGGTACGCGCGGCAGCCCAGTAATACCAACTACGGAAAAAGTTTGGTAAGAAGCGGCGAGTTGGGGCTGGCGCAGCCGTTCTCCCTCACCCCGGCCCTCTCCCGCTGGGAGAGGGAGCCCCCCGCCCGGCCTGGTTAGCAAAAGGCAGCGAATGGTTAAAGGTTGCCGAAGATCCTCCCTCTCCCAGCGGGAAAGGGCCGGAGTGAGGGGAAAGGGAGCGCCCTATCACCGCATCCTGCCGATTCTCACTGGTATTTATAATTGCCTTGAGCACGAAAGCGTACCGCAGCAATTTGCCGCCCTTGAACGCGGATTGATTACCGGGCGATGACCCGCACGAGCGGCGATTTCTTCCAGCCGGCCAGCTTCTTCGCGTCCGCCGGGTTCTTCAGCTTGAGGGTTGTCTCGTTCACCCCGGAGCCGTAGGTGCCGAGATTCTTGCGCGTGACCAACTCCGCTTCAACGGCATCGCCGACGGCCGCGAACTGCGCGTCGGTGGCCCGCAATGCCACGGTCTGTCCGGGCTTTAGTTGATTGCCCTGAAACCAGTAGGACGAGTGGACGATGAAGTGCACGGTCTCACCGTCCACGGCCTCGATCTGGCCGGTCATGCCTTCCTGCGCGACGCGCGCCGTCACGGCGTCGGACTCGATCTTCTTCACGGCGTCGAGGCTCGCATCATCGGTGACGAGCCGCACGACGCGCCGGTCGCCTTCCTTGGTCCAGGTGAAATAAAGCCGGTCACCGGCCTTGAGCGCGGGGGCGTCGGTGCGCTGGCCGTTACGGAAGCTCTTCACGTCGGCGGCGAGTTGGAAATCGCGCGGTTTGTCCTCGAACACCTTGTCGCCCGCGAAGACCTGCGCACTAAACTCTCGGCCGCCGGGCTTCACCGTCTGGATGATCCACGCGTGCCCGTGGCCCTTCATCTGGCAGATCTCATCCTGATAATGCACCAGCCAGCCACGCTTCTTGTCGCCGTCGGGGTTGAAGAAGCAGTTCACGCGCTCGCCGGGAAGCGGTTCGTCCACGTGCGCGCCGTACATGAGGTGGCGGTACGTAGTGGTCCAAGGCAGTATCTTTGCGGTGAAGATCTCGCCGTTGCCCTCGTGCTCGAACTCACCGGTCCAGGTCGCACGGTCGAATTTCCGCCACACATACCACCCGCGTGAAATGCCGATGTTGCCGGGCACGCCAAATCGCCGCGCGTGCAACGGGTGCGCGCCCTCGTACGGCTGGGTGGAGAGCGTACGCAACGGTTTCAATTCCGCACCAGGATGCCCGGCAAAACCTTTTACGCCCACCTTCGTGTGGAAGACGCCGTCCGGCGTGCCGGTGGTGCAGAAAATTTCGTCGTGGTTCGTGCCGCCGAAGGTGATGTTGCTCACGACCTGCGCGGGCACGTCGAGCTGGCCGAGGACTTTGCCCTCGGGACTCAGGACGGTGATCCGGCCCTGCTTCGTCTCGGGCCGGTGGAAGTCCGCCACCCAGAAATTGCCTTCCGCATCAAAGACGCAGCCATCACCGCCGCTCCCGCCGAGATCATAGAACAGTTCCGGCGCGCCCAGCGGCGCATCGTCGTTCGCCGGGAGCGGGAAGCGGAGAAGCTTCTTGGACTGTGACTCGATGAGGTAAAGGAAGCGGCTCGCGGGGTCCACCTCGAGGCCGTTGGGGAAGGCGAAGCCCGAAGCCACGCGCGACACCTTGCCCGCGGGGTTCAGCCGGTAGATGTCACCGACGGGCTTGGCGAGCGAGGAGCCTTCGGGATCGGTCCAAAAGATGTTACCGCGCGCGTCCACCGTAACGTCGTTGAGGCCCCGGAGCGGCTTGCCCTCGAACTGGTCGGCGAGCACCGACACCACGCCGTTCGTGGCAAGGGCGAGCACCGCCTTGTGTTTGTTGTCCACGATGAGGATTTGACCATCGCGGCGCAGATACGTACCGGCGGGGTTGATGTCCAACCACGGGAAGACCTTGCCGGCCGGGTTCACTTTCAACAGCGCGCCGGAGCAAAAGTAAACCTCGCCCGCCAGCCACGTTGGGCCTTCGGAGTAGCCGGGGGCCTTGGCGTAATGCGTCCACTTCGCGGCGGCAAGCTGATCAGCGATGGATGCGCCGCAGAGTGGGAGGGCCAGCCCCACCAGCATGGCGAACGCGAGCCCAACCCGGGTGGCGGCAGGCATCCTGCCTGCCGTAGAGGGTGGCGTCCCGCCAACTGGAAAGTGCGCGGGAGCAGGAGGCTGGGCCAGGAAGTTTAGGCGCAACCTTCGTAGCCGCGACGGCCCGTTTCCGTAGCGCTGACTTGCAGTCTGCTGTTTCGCCGGCTTGCAGCCGGCAGAGGTTTCCTCTCTCCCAGCGGCTCGGAAAAATGCTGGGTGGCTGCGGGTTGAAAACCCGCGAAACAGCAGGCTGCAAGCCTGCGCTACGCCCCACGGGTTACCGCACTGCTTCAGAGTTCGGGTCAAGCGCAACCGAGTATTCGCAGCGTTAGAGCCGCCGGGCAGGATGCCCGGCTCTACGGCCGGCGGGACGCCTGCCGCCACAGGGGAGGAGATTTTCAGCATGGGGCGTTGGACGTAATCCGGCCTCGCGGCATTTCCGTCTTTACCCAACCGCGTGCGCTTGGCACTTTGCCGCGCACGAACATTACGCCTATGCCCACCATTCAGGAGCAGATCGATCAGCAGGACTTGTCGCTTTTCAAGACCATCGAGAGCCAGAGCAGCGAAGACGACCGCCGTTCGTTCATGGCGTTGAACAGCGCCTTCCGCCAGTGGAAGGGCGGCAAGTTCACCTTTCTTGAGATCGGCTCCTACAAGGGCGGCTCGCTCCAGTCCTATGTGGCCGACCCCGGCTGCACCAAGATCATCTCGATGGACCCGCGCCCGAAGTTCACCCAGGACGCGCGCGAAAAGACCAGCGACTACTCGCATGTCACCACGCAGGACATGCTCGACCTGCTCGCGAAAGTCCCCGGCGCGGACGTGAAGAAGGTCATTCCAATCGAAAAGGGCACGGACCAGATGAAACCCTCCGAGCTGCCGTTCAAGCCGGACTTCTGCTTCATCGACGGCGAACACACGGACACCACCGTGGTGCGTGACGCGCGGTTCTGCCTCAACGCGATGGGACCGGACTGCGCGATGGCCTTCCATGACGGCGACATCATTTATCTCGGACTGGACATGTTCCTCGCAGAGCTGGCTGCGTCGGGCCGCAAGTTCCGGGCCTACAACCTGCCCAGCTCCGTCTTCGTGATCGAACTCGGCGAGTGCCGCCTGAGCCAGGCCGAGCCGATGCGTTCATGGCGCGACCAGAACTACCTGGGCTACCTCTATTGCCTGAAGCGCAATGACGTCTTCCGCACCACCGCCCGCGAGTACTGGCGCATCGCCGAGCACCCGGCCTTCAAGCTCCCGCACAAACTCGGCTTGGTGAAGGTGGCCAAGAAGATCATGGGCGGCGGCAAGAAGAAGAAATAGGGAAACGCCCCACGTCCGGCTGAGAGGTTTAACGTTGATCAAACGCCTCATTGGGCGTTGGGCGCATCTCGGTTTCTTGGCACTACAGGAGTGCCAGGCTTGAGCTCGGAGTCCATTGGCCCTGTTGGTGCCCAGCGGTTTCAACCGCTGGGCAAGCAGGCAGCGGAAAGTGAGCACGGCGACGAGGTCGTGGGCCTTCGACTCCCTCTGCCTTTGCGGAGCAAGGGGAGAGGGTTGGGGTGAGGGGTGGCGTGCGTGGGCGAGGGTGGCCCAACCCCTCATCCGGCCTCCGGCCACCTTCTCCCCTTG
>RFSE01000147.1 GCA_009924135.1 Pseudomonadota bacterium
CCGGAACCGACCGAGCAACAAGTCGTCGAACAACTCCTCGCCGCGCGGGGCAAAATCTACAGCGAGCTCGGCAAGGCCATTGTCGGCCAGCGCGACGTCATCGAGCAGCTGCTCATCTCACTTCTCTCCGGCGGGCATTGCCTGATCACCGGTGCACCCGGTCTGGCCAAGACGCTCCTCGTCAAATCCATCGCGCAGATCTTCCACTTGAAGTTTTCGCGCATCCAGTTCACGCCCGATCTCATGCCGGCGGACATCACCGGCACGGAAATTCTTCAATCCGACGCCGATGGGCGGCAGATGCGTTTCGTAAAAGGCCCCGTGTTTGCCAACATGGTGCTCGCCGACGAAATCAACCGCACGCCGCCCAAGACCCAGGCCGCACTGCTGGAAGCCATGCAGGAACATCAGGTCACCGCCGCCGGTTACCGGCACGCGCTGCCCGAGCCGTTCTTTGTGCTCGCCACGCAGAACCCCATCGAGATGGAAGGCACCTACCCCTTGCCCGAAGCGCAGCTCGACCGTTTCATGTTCAACGTGGTCATCGACTACCTGCCCGAGGACGACGAGGTTGCCGTCATCCAGCAGACCACGGCAAACATCCGTCCGGTGATCGAACAGCTCTTCTACGGTGTGGATGTCCTGCGCTTCCATGAAGTCGTGCGCAAGGTACCCATCGCCGAGGAAGTCGTCCGGTACGCCGTACGTCTCGCCTCCGCCTCCCGCCCGAAACAGAAGGCCACGCCCGCCTTTGTGAATGACTGGGTGAGCTGGGGTGCCGGCACGCGCGCGGCACAGTTCCTCGTGCTCGGCGGCAAGACCCGTGCCCTGCTCGCGGGTCGTGCGCACGTCACGCGCGAAGACATCGAAGCCCTCGCCGCGCCCGTGCTCCGCCACCGCGTCCTCATCAACTACCGTGCCGAGGCCGACGGCGTCACCGTGGACAAAGTCATCATGAAGCTGCTGGAGCATGTGCGGGCAACGACGCCGTGACCACGATTCACATTGCGACGGCACTCCGCCAAATTAAAAGCACCAACACCATGACTCCTCCCGCTGACCTGCTCGAACTCCCGGCCCTGCCCACCGCGGGCCGGCGTCCCATGAGCTACGAAGAGTTTCTGCAGTGGGACGGTGAGAACCAGCACGTCGAGTGGGTGGATGGGGAGATGATTTTTATGAGTCCTTTATCCAAGGAGAGCGCCAGCGCCGGAGGGTTCTTATTTCGGTTGATGTCGGATTATGTCGAGAGCAAAGACCTCGGAGTGGTCTTCCACGACCCCTTCCAGATGAAAACTGGCCCGGACCTCCCTGGCCGGGCGCCCGACATCCAGTTTATCTCGAAGCAGAATCTATCGCGTGTAAAGCGCCTCTATACCGACGGCCCTGCCGACCTCGTGGTCGAAATCATCAGCCCCGGCAGCCGGGGTACGGACCGGGGTGACAAGTTTTTCGAGTATGAAGCCGGTGGGGTGCGCGAATACTGGCTCATCGACCCCGACCGCAAGCAGGCGGAGTTCTACCGGCTCGGCGACGACAACCTCTATCACCTGACCCCGGCAGATACCGATGGCCGGTATCACGCCCGCGAAATCCCCGGCCTATGGATTCGCGTGGAATGGTTCTGGCAATCCCCGCTGCCGCCAGTACTGGGCATCCTGCGTGAGTGGAAGCTGATTTGAATTCTTGTGACTGCCACACCGAGCTCACGTTCCAACGACTCGCTCATTGACCCGCAGGCGCTCATGGCCATCCGCAGCCTCGAGATGCGGGCGCGGGTCGTGGTCGAGGGGTTCTGGAGCGGCATCCATCGCAGCCCGTACCACGGCTTCTCCGTGGAGTTCACCGAGTACCGCCAATACACGCCCGGAGACGATCCCCGTTACCTCGACTGGAAGCTCTTCGCCCGCAGTGACCGCTACTTCATCAAGAAATTCGAGGACGAGACCAACCTGCGTTGCCATGTCCTGGCCGACAACAGCCGCTCGATGAACTTCGGTTCGCGCGGTTACTCGAAGGCCGCCTACGCGAACACGCTCGCGGCCACGCTGGCCTTCTTCCTCCATCAACAGGGCGACGCCATTGGCCTGCTCACCTTCGACGATCAAATCCGCGAATACCTGCCCGCCCGCCACCGCCCCGGCCACTTGCGCCATCTCATGCTGGCGCTGGAGAAGCCGGCGGAAGGCAACGCCACCGATCTGGCCAAGCCGCTGAAACGCATCGTCGAAATCGTCCGCAAGCGCGGCCTCATGGTGCTGCTCACGGACCTGCTAGCACCCATCGCCACGTTGGAGAGCAACCTCGCCACCCTCACCGCCAGCGGCCACGAAGTCGTCGTCTTCCAGATCCTCGATCCGGCGGAACTCACCTTTGACTTCGCCAAGGCCGCGCTCTTCCGCGACCTCGAAACCGGCAAACAGCTTTACATCGACCCCGACGCCGTGCGCGCGGAATACCGCCGCCAGTTCGACGCCCATTGCCAGGCCGTCGAAGTCACCTGCGCCAAGCTCGGCATCGTGCTGCGCCGCCTCACCACCGACCAGCCGCTGGAACTCGCGCTGTTCGACTTCCTGCGCGAACGCATGAACCGCGGCAAGCTCGTGAAACGCCACGCCGCATGAGCTTCCTCACGACAACGGCAGCAGACCGAACGCGCTCAAGCTGCGGTCCAAAATCTCACGGGCGACGAATGCTCCCTCGTGTTCCAGCCGCTCATACGCTTCCCGGAGATCGGGCACGAACCCACGGCGAAAACCAACTTCCAACAAGCCAACGCAGCCGATCACTTTCAAACCCCGGCTTTCCGCCAACCGCCGCGCGCCGCGCTCATCAATCACCGTCAAATCCGCTCGTAACGCCTCGGCAAGTGCAATTGTATGCAGTTCACCCAGGCCGAATTTGGGACGACGAAGTGCAAACCACGGTTGTGGCGTCACTGGTTTTCGCCGCAGCCATTTTGCCTGCGCAACGAGTTCGGCAGCCGGCCGGCCGGCTCCAGCCACCGCGACTTCTTGATACACTTCCTCCGCAACCGACACGCTCTGGAATAGCTGCGGCAGCAACTCGATGTGGCCGACGCGGCTTAGAGTTATTAACGGCGAGGCGTTGGATACGACAATCACAGCCCCAAGGTTTTGGCCACCACCCGGTCGGCTTCCAAGTCCTCCAGACCGTAGTTAAGCGGCACCTCCCGGCGGGAGGAAAAGTCCATGAACTGCTCAACGGAGAGGCCCGCAAGCTCCGCAGCCTTGCCCAGGGTAGCCCGCCCTTCACGGAACAACTCCAAGGCCATGATGTGCCGGGCCGCTTGATCCGGTCCTTCGCCGGTGGCGCTCAATTCCAGCAGTTCTATCGGCAGCTCAACTTGAACGGTACTCATAGCAACAGTGGTAACACTGCTACCGCTGGCGGGTTCTCGCAACTGGTAAAACCTTCCCCGCCCGAGGTGACCGCATGAGCTTCCTCACCCCATTCTTCCTGCTCGGCGCGCTCGCGGTGGCGGCTCCGATTCTGTTCCACTTGATCCGGCAGACCTCGAAGGAACAGACCGAGTTCAGCTCGTTGATGTTCCTGCTGCCGGTGCCACCGCGCGTCACGCGGCGCAGCCGGATCGAACACATTCTGTTGCTGGTGTTGCGCAGTCTCGTGGTGTGCCTGCTCGCCTTCGCCTTTGCGCGACCGTTCCTGCCCAAGGCGGACTCGGCGGACCTCGCCACCGGTCCAGGCAAACGCATCGTCGTGCTCGTGGACACGAGCGCCAGCATGAGGCGCGAGGGTTTGTGGGCCGCCGCCCGCGCCAAGGCCGAGACCATCCTGCGCTCCGCCACTCCGGAAGACACGGTGGCCGTCTTCGCCTTCGACCGCGAGGTGCGGCGGCTGATCACCTTCGAGCAATGGGCGTCCGCTCCGGCCGGTCAACGGGCCACGCTGGCGATCGCAGCCCTGACCAAATCGCCGCCCGGTTGGCAAGGCACGCAACTTGGCCAGGCGTTGATCAACGCCGCCTCCGCGCTAGACGACGTACGGACCCAGTCCGGACAAACCATCACGCGCGGCCCGCGTCAGATTGTGCTCATCAGCGACCTGCAGGAAGGCAGCCGGCTGGATGCCTTGCAGGCGTTCGAGTGGCCCAAGGACACGGAACTCGTCGTGGATCCCGTCAAGGCGAAGCTCCCCACCAACGCGGGTCTCCAACTGCTCGCGGACACCGACGACAACGAGCGCCAACCCGGCGAAGCCCTGGCCCGCGTCCGCGTGAGCAATTCCACGGACGCCAAACGCGAGCAGTTCCAGGTGGGCTGGTCCGATGGCAAGGAGTTCGTCGGCAAACCGCAGGACGTTTACGTGCCGCCCGGCCAGACGCGCGTCGTGGCGCTGAGTTCGCCGCCGCTGGGCAGCAACCCGGAGCGCGTGCTCCTGCGCGGCGACGATGATCCGTTTGACAACACGCTCGCACTGATCCCGCCTGAGGCGGCGCGCGTGAGTGTGCTTTACCTCGGCGGCGAGGTCCCCTCGAACACCGCCGAGCCGCTCTACTTTCTGCAACGGGCCTTTCCTTCCACGCGCCGGCAGATCGTACAGATCCTCGCCCTCACGCCCGCCGCATCGTTACAACCCGCCGATGTCGCGGCCCCGCTCATTATTGTTACAGACGCGTTGCCGGAAGAGCGCATCGCCAGCATCCGACAGTTGCTGACCGGGGGCAAAACGGTTCTCGTCTCACTCAAGAACAAGGGCGTCGGGCGCACGCTGGCCGGGCTGCTGGGCAGGGACTCGCTCACTGCCGATGAGATGAAGGTGCCGTCCTACGCGATGCTTGCGGAGATCGATTTCCAACACCCGCTCTTCGCGCCGTTCGCCGATCCGCGATTCAGCGACTTCACGAAGATCCATTTCTGGAAGTACCGGCAACTGGATCCGGCACAGTTTCCCGGGGCGCGGGTGGTCGCGAAGTTCGACACCGGCGATCCCGCATTGCTACAGGTGCCGGTGGGCCAGGGCACGCTCTACGTCCTGGCATCCGGCTGGCAGCCCTCGGACAGTCAACTCGCGCTTTCGTCGAAATTCCTGCCCCTGCTCTTCTCGCTGCTGGATCAGGCGGGCGGCATTCGTCCGCAAGTCACCCAGCACACCGTCGGCGACAGCGTCCCGCTCGCCGCAACCAACGCCGCCGTGCAGGTGACCCGGCCCGATGGCACGAGCCTCACGCTCGGAGCCGGCACCGCCGCCGTCATTCAGACGGACCAGCCCGGCATCTACACCGCTGTCAGCGGCGTGGTCACCCAACGCTTCGCCGTGAACCTCGACCCGCTGGAGAGCAAAACCGCGCCGCTGCCGATTGAAGAACTGGAGCACCTCGGTCTGCCCGTCAAACGCGCCGAAGCCAAGACCGCCGCCCAAGCCGCCGAGGCCAAGCGCCAGCTAGCCAATGCCGAACTGGAAGGCCGCCAGAAATTGTGGCGCTGGGTCATCGCCTTCGCGCTGGTCTTCGTGACAATGGAAACCCTGCTGGCCGGGTGGCTGGCAAAACGGCCGCTGGGAGGGGCTACAGCCACATGAACAATCTGATGGCAATCGTGATCCTGATAGCGACCGGCGCAAACGCATTGCACTGGGGGAGACGCGCTACCGGATGTTTCATTTTCTACCCGGCTTCAGGCTGGCTCCGGACTGTATTTTACGTCTGGTGCGTTGCCACAACCTTCACAGCCCTCATGTTCGCACTTCGCCTGATTCCCGGTTCTTGGTTTATCGCCGTTGGCGCTGGGCAAGCAATCGCGACGCATGCCTATTCAATTTGGATGCGTCAGGCACAACCTCCGTCCCGTCTCGGCACATGACGCGCGAATCCTCTAACGAAATCCAATTGCAATCACCCGAAACATTATCACCTGCGCGGCGTCTGACCTGATGCGATGATCGCCCCACTCCTCCAAGAACACCTGGAACCGGTCGCGCGTCGTTACCGCCGGGTGCAGCTTTGGCGCGGCTTGGCCATCTGCTGGGCGCTTGCGGGCTTGTTGGCGGTGGCACTGGGGGCCTTCGGCGTGGAATACCGCATTGGGGTTCCGATCGTCGGCTTCGTTGGCTTTGCTGCTGCGCTGTGGATGAGCATTGCCTGCCTGTCCACGAAAACGGACCCGCACTGGGTCGCCCGGCAAATTGAGCAGCAGCATCCGGAGCTGAAGACCGCCCTGCTCGCCGCCTTGGAACAAAAACCCGACGCGGACGGCCAGTTCAGTTTCCTCCAGCAACGCGTCATCGCCGAAGCTGTCGTGCACGGCCAAAACCGGGGCTGGAAAGACGCCGTTCCCACCCGCCAACTGGTTCTGGCCCATGTTAGTCATCTGGCAGGCTTTGCCTTCTTCGTTGCCGCGATGCTGGGCTTGCGCACGAACTCCATTGTCGTCGCCGCGCAGCGGGCCGCTGCCAAGGCCGCGATCGACGCAGTTTCTGTCACCCCCGGCGACACGCAGGTAGAACGCGGCAACAGCCTCGTGGTGCTGGCCCGGTTTGAGGGCAAGCTGCCACCGGGCGCGATGCTGGTCCTCGCGTCCGGCACCAACGTCCTACGCTCCATCGCGCTCACCAAGGCGCTCGACGATCCGGTCTTTGGCGGCACGGTCCCGGAGGTGAACGAGGATTTCGCCTACCGCATCGAGTATGCGAACGAACGCACGCGGGAGTACAAGGTCAAGGTATTCGAACATCCGAAACTGGAACGCGCCGACGTGAAAATAAAGTACCCGGCCTACACCCAATTGCCGGAGAAATCCATCGAGGACACCCGGCGGGTCAGCGCCGTGGAAGGTTCCACCCTCAACTACACCCTCCAGCTCAACAAGCCGGTGAAGTCCGCGCGCCTCGTACCGAAGCTGGAGGGCGAACCGGTCCCGTTGGGCACCGATGCAACCAAGGCGTTTGCCACCCTGCCCGCGTTCGTGCTGACCAACAGCCAGAGCTACCTGCTCGAACTCGTGGATGCCGATGGGCGGTCGAACAAGCTGTCGGCGCAGTTTGTGTTCGATGCCCTGCCGAACCGTCCACCGGATTTGAAGTTGCTGACGCCGCGCGGGGACCAGCGGGTCTCGGCGTTGCAGGAGATCCAGTTCTCGGCGGAGGCGTGGGATGATTTCGGGCTGCGCGCCTATGGCATCGCCTACTCACTCGGCGGCGCGGAGCCAACCCTGCTTCAACTCGGCGAGGGCGCGACGGCGAAGGAAAAGCGGCAGTTCAGCCACCTGCTGAGGCTGGAGGAACTCCAAGCCGCGCCTGATCAATTGATCGCGTGGTTCGCGTGGGCGGATGACATCGGCCCGGACGGCGAAGTTCGCCGCACCGCGACCGACATGTATTTCGCCGAGGTCCGGCCCTTCGAGGAGATTTTCCGGCAAGCCCAAGGCGGCGAAGGCGAAGCCGAAGAGAAGGAAGGAAAAGGCACCCGCCAGGAAAAGATGGGCAAGCTCGCCGAGTTGCAGAAGCAGATCATCAACGCGACCTGGAAGCTGCGCCGGCAGCAGCTCGCACAGCTCACGGTCAAGAACCGGACCGCCCCTCTCCCTTCGTCCTTCAAGCCGGCCAAGACCCCATCGGATTTCCAGTAGCCGAACCCAAACCACGCCATGAAAACTCAACGCCCCAGCCTCCAACCGAACGAACCGGTCCGCGACGGCGCGGCTTCCTTTCCGGGCCTGGTTTGCATCCTGCTGGTGGGTGGACTGCTGGCCGGTCCGGCCCTGCTCGCCCAGCAGCGTCCGCCGACAGCAGCAAAGACCCCTGCGAAGGCATCTGACAATTTCCAGACGGACGCCGCCGTGTTGATCGAGTCGCAGGAACGCGCCTTGGAAATGGCGAAGGACCTGGGCGAGAAGTCCGACAATCCCCGTGTCCAAGCAGCGTTGAGCGAAGTCGTGAAGCAGATGGAACGGGCGCTCAATCTCCTGGAAACGGCCAAGACTGATCCGAAGCAGTTGGAGTCGGCGGTCGCCGCGCAGCAGGCTTCATATCAGGCCTTGCTCAAGCTGGCCGAGCGCGAGTTCAAGGTCACCCAGAGTCAGAGCAGCAAAGGCAAGGGCAAGAGTGCCAGCGAGGAGTCCCGGCAGCGCCAGGTCAACGAGCTGGAACTCAAGATGTCCAAGAACCGCTACGAGGAGCAGAAGCAGGCCAAGGCGGAGCCGGAGCAATCGCCCGAGCAGCGGGAGAATTTGCAAATGATGAGCCGGTTGCGCGAGCTGGCACAGCGGCAGAATGACTTGAACGAGCGGTTGAAGGAATTGCAAACCGCGTTGCAGGAGGCCAAGACCGAGCCGGAGAAGGAGGAGATTCGCCGTCGCTTGAAACGCTTGCGCGAGGAAGAGCAGCAGATGCTCGCGGAGCTGGATGAACTTAAGCAGCGCGCCGAGAAGCCCGAAAACCAGCAGCGCATGGCGGACTTGAAGAACAAGCTGGAGCAGACGCGCCAAGCCACCCAGAAGGCCGCCGAGCAGATGGTAAAGGGCAACGTCTCACAAGCGCTGGCCAGCGGCACGCGGGCGCAGCGTGACTTGCAGGAAATGCGCGACGATCTGCGGAAGAAAAACGCCGGCCAGTTCTCCGAGGACATGAAGCAGCTCCGGCAGGAGGCCCGGGACATCGCCCAGAAGCAGGAGGAACTGGGCAAACAGTTGGATGCCGAGCCTCCGCCGAGCAAGCGCAAGTCGCTCACCGGGCCGGACGCCAAGTCCGAGGTGCCCAAGGAACTGGCCGAGCAGAACCAGCGGCTGGCCAATCTCGTCGAGCGGGCGACAAAGATTGCCGAACAGTCCGAGGATGCCGAGCCGGTGCTGCACCGCCAGCTTTACGATGCCGTCCGCAAGCAGGCGCAGAGCGAGGCGCAGAACTTGAAGGCCACCAAGGATGAACTGGTCCGGCGCGGCATGATGTCGCGCGGGCTTAACGATCTCCTCGAGAAGGCCTCGGAAGCCGGCGGCACGAAGTCTTTGGAGATTGCGTCCGAGTTGGCCAAGAATGGCATGAACCTCCCGGCCGCCAGCGTCGAGCAGCGCGCCCGCAAGAGCATCGATGAACTCAAGCGGGGCGTGGAACGCGCCGCTGAGAGCGTGCTGGGTGATGAAGCCGAGGCGTTGAAGCAGGCGGCCAAGACCTTGGACAACCTCGCCCGGCAGTTGGAAAGTGAACTCGCTCGCGGTGAAGCCAAGACGGCCCAGACCAAGGGCGATCCCAAGTCCGGAACCCAACCGGGCGAGCCAAAGGGCAAAGCCGGACAACCCGGCGCAGACGATGGCAAAGCACCCGGCAAACAAGCGGGCAAAGCCGGCGAAGGCAAAGCGGGTGAACCCAAGCCGGGCGAAGGTAAGGAAGGGCAACCGGGTAAAGCAGGCAAATCTGGCGAAGCGCAGGCCGGTAAGGAACCAGGTGAAGGCAAGGAGCCTGGTGAAAAAGAAGGCCAGGGCAAATCCGGCCAGCCCGGCAAACCCGGAGAAGGAAAGGAAGGAGCCAAGGCTGGCCAGGGCGGCAAGCAAGGCGAGGGCAAGCAAGGTGAAGGCAAAGAAGGCTCGAAAGGTGGTCAAGGCAGCCAGCCCGGTGGCAAAGAAGGCCAGCCTTCCGAAGAAGCTGGCAAGCAAGCTGGTCAGTCCGGCGGACGCGGTCAGGGACAAGAAGCCAATTCAGCCCAGCGCAATCGCCCCGGCGGCGTGGCCAGCTCCAGCCAAAACGGCGGAGCCGACGGTTCTCATTCCGGTGAGTATCAGGCCGGCAACAACCGACGCGGCGGGCGGGACAATTTCCTCAACGGATTCAACGCCGCCGACCGCGTGGAAGCTGTCGGCCCCATCACCGGGGCCGGTTTCGACCAGTTCAGCGACCGGCTGCGCGATGCCGAGGAGATGGTGGACTCCACCGAGTTGCGGAACCAGTTGCAGACCGTACGCGAGCGCGTGCGGATGCAGCGCATCGAGTTCAAGCGCGAGGCCGCCGAGCCGAAGTGGGATTTGGTCCGGATGCAGATTCTCAAGCCCCTGGTCGAGGTCCGGCAGCGCATCGAAGAGGAACTCGCCAAGCGGGACAATCGTGAGGCGATGGTGCCGATCGACCGCGACCCCGTGCCGGGCAAGTTCTCGGAGCTGGTGAAGAAGTATTATGAGAACCTCGGCAAGAGCGAGGCGGAGGCGGGTGCCGCGCCAAAGGCCGGTAAAAAGTAAAAACCAGTGCTGGAAAACTCCGGTAGAAACTCCGCCATGCCCCAACCACCGCGCTCTCGCTCACCCCGGCCCTCTCCCGCTGGGAGAGGGAGAATCTTCGACCGCCCTCGTCCAATCGCTAACCCCTGCCAACCAAGACGGGCTAAGTGGCCCCCTCTCCCAGCGGGAGAGGGCCGGGGTGAGGGAGGAACGGCTTCGCAGTTCAAACCGCTCCTTACTGCCAACCTGTTTCCGCAGTTGGTATAAACTCCAAACATGAGCACGCTCGCCGAAATCAAAGCCGCTTTGGAAGCGCTCCCAGCCGAGGACCCTTATGAATTCCTGCATTGGCTCGCCAGCTCCGAGGAGATGCGGCAACGTGACCTCGAAGAACTGCGCGCATGCTGCACAGTAGCCGTGATTTGAAGAAAGTCCTCGGATGACCCTCGCCTCCCTCACCTTCTCCGGACGTGACTGGCTCGTGCCGGGACTGGCGCTCGCCTTGGTAGGCGCTGCGACCCTGGCTTGGGGCTACACGCGGGCGAAGGCAGACCGGGGGCTGCGCGCCCTCTGCGCGTTGCTAAAAGTGCTCGGCTTCACGGCCCTGATCCTGTGCCTGCTGGAGCCGATGTGGACCGGTCAGCGCGCCAAGCCGGGGGCGAACGTGATCGCCGTGGTCGCGGACAACAGCCAGGGCATGCAAATCCACGACCGGGGCAATCCGCAGAGCCGGGCCGAGCTGCTGCGCGACACGGTCGCTGGCAAGGGTGCGGACTGGCTCACGAAACTGCGCGAGAACTTCGAGCTGCGCAGCTATGTGTTCGATTCGCGGCTCCAGCCCAGCACGGACTTCGTGGAACTGAACTTCGACGGGCGCTCTTCCGCCATCGGTTCCGCCCTGACCACGTTGCGTGAGCGGCTCGCCGGCCGGCCCATCGCAGGCATCGTGCTGATGACGGACGGCAATGCTACGGACATTTCGGGCGAACTACCGGACCTCAAAGGCTTACCCCCCGTTTATCCCGTGGTCTTTGGCCGCGAGGACGCCGACCGCGACATCGCGCTCATCAATGTCGGTGTCACCCAGACTTCCTTCGAGGATGCCCCGGTGACGATCCAGGCCGAGGCCGTAGCCAGCGGCTATGTTGGCGCGGACGTGAAGGCAGAGTTGCTCGACCCCGCTGGCAAAGTGGTGGAGCACCAGACCCAGCGCGTGCGCCGCGACGGTGAGGTCATCGCATTCCGTTTTCAGCTCAAGCCTGAGCAAAAGGGCGTCACGTTCTACCGGGTGCGCGTCGGAGCCCAGGGTTCCGAAGAGCAGTTTAAGAACGCAAAGACCTCCGCCGAAGCCACCCTCGCAAACAACACCCGCGTCATCACGGTGGACCAGGGACGCGGGCCGTTCCGCATCCTTTATGTGAGCGGCCGGCCGAACTGGGATTTCAAATTTCTCAACCGCGCGTTGTCGGAGGACGATCAACTGGGCCTCGTCGGCTTGATCCGCATCGCCAAGCGCGAGCCGAAGTTCGACTTTCGCGGTCGCGTCGGCGAGTCCTCCAATCCCCTCTTTCGCGGCTTCGGTAACCAGTCGAAGGAGGAAGTGCAACGCTACGATCAGCCCGTGCTGGTAAGGTTGAACACGAAGGACGCCGAGGAACTGGTCAAGGGCTTTCCCAGCACACCCGAGGAGCTGTTCGCCTACCACGCCGTCATCGTGGGCGATTTGGAAGCGGAGTTCTTCTCGACCGAGCAAAAGGCGTTGCTGCAACGCTTCGTCAGCGAGCGCGGCGGCGGTTTTCTCATGCTGGGCGGCATGGAGACCTTCCATGAAGGTGGGTACCTCCGCACGCCCATCGGCGACATGCTCCCAGTGTATCTGGACCGCCCGCCGGAGGCGAAGGCCCGGGAAGCCTCACGGCTCGGCCTGACCCGTGAAGGCTGGTTGCAGGCCTGGGCCCGCCTGCGCACGACCGAGAGCGCGGAGAAAACCCGCATCGAGGCCATGCCCGGTTTCGCGATCGTCAACGAGGTGCGCGACCTCAAGCCCGGCGCGAGTTCCATCGCCACCGTGACCGACGCAGACGGAAGCGTCCACCCGGCCATCGCGGTGCAACGCTTCGGTCACGGTCGCACGGCGGTTGTGACCCTCGGCGATGTCTGGCGCTGGGGCCTGCGCGATCCCGAGATGCACACCGACATGGACAAGGCCTGGCGGCAGCTCACCCGCTGGCTCGTGGCCGACGTGCCGCACCAGGTCGCGTTGACGGTGCAGTTGAAGCCGGGCGATGCCAATCAGGCCGTCGAATTGCAGGTCCGCGTGCGCGATCCGAAATTCATGCCGTTGGACAACGCCGCCGTGGTGCTCGACGTGCGACCGGTGCTGGGCGGTGTGAGCAACGCTCCCGCCATCCGATTGCCCGCCGAGGCGTCCACGCGCGAGCCGGGCCTGTACACCGCCACGTTCGTACCGCACGAGACCGGCGGCTACCACGTCACCGCCTCCGTGACGAACAACGCGGGCACTGAAGTCGGGTCCGCCGTCGCCGGCTGGACCACCGATCTGGCGGCTGAGGAGTTCAAGTCCTTGAAACCCAACCGCGCCTTGCTCGAAGCCATCGCCAAAAAGACCGGCGGCGAAATGGTGGAAGTGAGCGGACTCGGAGCCTTCGCCGCCCGCCTGCCCCACTTGAAGTCACCCATCACCGAAGCCTGGACCTACCCGCTCTGGGATCAACCGCTGGTATTCGTCTTCGCCCTTCTCTGCTTCGTCGCCGAGTGGGGCCTGCGGAGAACGCGAGGGCTGCCGTGAAATACTGGTTCTTCCTTTTACTCGCCTCCGCGGGTCTCGCCGTCGCCGCGATCTCCGACACCCCCACTGTCTTCCTCATCGTCGGTGCCCCGGGCGAGGCGGAGTATGGCAAGCAGTTCTCCGAGGCTGCCTCAAAGTGGGAAAAGGTTGCGAGCCAGGCCCAGGCCCGGCTGGTCTCCATCGGACTGAAAGGCCCCGGCACGAACGACCTCGCCGAGTTTCAAGCCGCGCTCACCGCCGAGCCGAAGGAAGGCGCGGGCGAGGTGTGGTTCGTATTGCTTGGACACGGTACCTTCGATGGCAAGGAAGCGAAGTTCAACCTGCGCGGGCCGGACTTCACCGCCGGCGACCTCGCCGGGTGGCTGAAGCCGTTCCAACGCCCGGTGGCCGTGATCAACTGCGCCTCCGCCAGCGCCCCGTTTCTGGCCGCGCTCGCCGCCCCGGGCCGCGTCGTGGTGACCGCCACCCGCACGGGCAACGAACTGAACTTCTGCCGTTTCGGCGGCTACTTCGCCGAGGCCATCGGCAGCGCCGACGCGGACTTCGACAAGGACGGCCAGACCTCCCTGCTCGAAGCCTACCTGCTCGCCTCCAGCCGCGTCGCGGAGTTCTACGTGGCGGAAGGCCGGCTCGCCACCGAACACGCGCTGCTCGATGACAACGGCGACGGCCTCGGCACCCCGGCCGATTGGTTTCGCGGCGTGCGCGCGGTGAAGAAGGCCAAGGACGGCGCGAGCGCAGACGGCTTGCGCGCGCACCAGTTCGTGCTGGTCCGCAGCGAACAGGAAAAGAAACTGCCGGCCCCCGTGCGCGCCAAACGCGACGAACTCGAACTCGCCATCGGCAAACTCCGCGACCGCAAGTCCGAACTGCCCGAACCAGAGTACTACCAACTACTGGAGCCGATGCTGCTCGACCTGGCCCGGCTGTACCGCGACGGCTCCCGATAGCCGCCGTAGCGCGGACTGCCCTGTCCGCGCGAACCTTCATCCCGCCACCGTCGGAACGCGCGGGCAAGGCTGCCCGCGCTACGAGTGCCGCCCTGCCCTCGCCCCTCCGACCTCGGTCGGCAGATCGCAACTCCAAGGTTGCGAACAAGCCCACTCACCATCATGCTGTACTCACAATCAGGCCATGAATGGGGATGCCAAGTTTGCTTACGATGTCTTCCTGGGCCACAACGCTCAGGACAAGCCGCGCGGACGGCGGTTGGAGGAACGACTGCTGCCGAAGCTACTGAGCGGGGAGTTTAGCGTGACAACAGCTAAGGAGGCAGCACATGCGTAGCACTGGCTACCCAAAGCCAATGAGCGAGGTCACTGCGACCCTTGCAGAGATTTTCAGGCATCAAAGCCAAAGTGAGTTTCTTGAGTTAATCGAAAACGCACACGCACGTTTCGATGAGATAAACTACGACAATTGGAACGGCGGAACGACAACATGGGCGCTCAGACTCGAAGTGCCGGTGCCTCTGTTCGCAACTGTAGAACCCAGGCTAAAGACAGTTGAGGAGGAAGTTCTCTCCAAACTCAGCTACCTTGCTCGCCTGCACCCGAATGACCCAGTCGGCGAAGTCACCGTGACCCCAATCGATCCCGGCGCATCTGCTCTGGGGCAACGCATGGCTCCTGCGGAAATCGAAGTGCGTCGACTCTGGCCAGAGGGCCGTTTTCGCCTCTTTTTAAGTCATCTGGCGAAGCACAAGGTGGAGGTGTCGAAGCTAAAGGACGAACTCGCACTCTACGGGATTTCCTCATTTGTCGCTCACGAAGCAATACAGCCAAGCTTGGAGTGGCAGCGTGAGATTGAGTTGGCGTTGCGTTCAATGCACGGCTTGCTTGCGTTAATAACTCCCGACTTCAACGCAAGCTTTTGGACGGACCAAGAAAT
>RFSE01000148.1 GCA_009924135.1 Pseudomonadota bacterium
CAGGAAACATCCGGCGCGCCACCCGGCCATGGTGCCGGGTGAATCGTGTCTGCGTTGCTGTCATTTCGGGGAGCATCGGCTACTGCGGCCCCGCTGCAACTTTTTTTCGCCTGAGTTTGGCCAATTTTCACCCTGTCACGCAGTTTCCCGGTGACGTTCTCCGCGCATGCGGCTAGCCGTCCGTGAAAAAACGCCCTGCCAGATGTAGCGGCGGCCTACGACCGCCGGGTTTGGGCCGGTTCTCTCGTTTCGTTCGGCGCTCACAGAGCGCCGCTACAGTTTTTGAACGGGCTGCTTAGGAGCGCGAAGCGACTTGAGAAATTCCCGCGCTGCCCGGCCGGGCGGACGCTGCCGCAGCCAGAGCACGACCACGGTGCGGCGGGGGTGGGCGTCCGCCAGCGGGCGATAGACCGGGCGCCTCTCGGGTCCGGAAGCGCACGCCATGCGCGGCACCAGCGAGATGCCCAGCCCCGCCGCCACGAGGGCCTGGATGGTTTCGATCTGCGCACTGCGGCAACTGACCGTCGGCTTAAAATCCTGGCGATGGCAGAAGTCCAGCACCTGATCGCCGAGACAGTGGCCTTCTTTCATCAGGATGAAGCGTTCGCTTTCGAGGTCCGCCAGGTTGATGGCCGCGCGTCTCGCGAGCCGGTGACGTGCCGGCAGGGCCAGCAGCAATTCCTCCTCGAACAAGGTCTCCATCGCGAACCGCGCATCCGTGATGGGCAGGCTGACAATGGCCAGGTCCACCTCGCCGGCAGCCAGCAACTCCAACATGCGCGCCGTGGTGTCCTCCTGTACGATGATTTGCACGCCGGGAAATTTCAGGGCGAACTTGCCCACGACGGCGGGCAGCAGATACGGCGCAATGGTCGGCAACGCCCCCACACAGACCGTGCCACAAGCCAACTCGTGCGCCTCGCGGGCTTCGCGCCCCGCCGCCTCCACCTCGTCGAGAATGCGTGTCGCGCGGCGGACAAAGGCTTCGCCCACCGGCGTGAGCTGTGCGCGTTGACGCAGCCGGTCGAAGATTTTTTCGCCCAGCTCCTCTTCAAGCTTGTGGATCTGCTGGCTGAGGGAAGGTTGCGCGACGTGGCACTGCTCGGCCGCACGGGAGAAGTTCCCCGTCCGCGCCACCGCAAGCACGTAGCGGAGCTGCTGGAGTTCCATGATAGGCTGGGCCTATGGTAGGCAGAGGCAAAAAGTATTTCAACACCCCCGCTCCAATAAGCGTAATGTAGCCCGTCTAACACACATGGCCCGAACGCTTAAATTTCTGACCGCGACGCGGAACACTGCCAGCGCCCGCCAGCCCCACGACCTCAACCATTATTCGCAGGCCATCCCCCTTTAACCACCCGCGCGCCCGTTCCGAGCCCCAATATTTTCACCCGTTAATCAGTCCAATCAACCGCAGGAGAAACCATATGTCCAACGAAGCCAAATGCCCGTTCAACCACGCTGCCGGCGGCGGCACCTCAAACAAAGACTGGTGGCCGAACCAGTTGAAGGTCGAGCTGCTGCACCAGCACTCCGCCAAATCCGACCCGATGGGCGGTGATTTCGACTACGCCAAAGAGTTTCAGAGCCTCGACTATGCAGCCTTGAAGCAGGATCTCGCGGCGCTGGTGACCAGTTCACAGGACTGGTGGCCGGCGGACTTTGGCCACTACGGGCCGTTGTTCATCCGCATGGCGTGGCACAGCGCCGGCACCTACCGCACGGGCGACGGACGCGGCGGCGGCGGGCGCGGTCAGCAACGGTTCGCCCCGCTCAACAGTTGGCCGGACAACGTCAGCCTGGATAAGGCGCGCCGCCTGCTCTGGCCCATCAAACAAAAATATGGCCGCAAGATCTCGTGGGCCGACCTGATGATCCTCACGGGCAACGTCGCCCTGGAAACGATGGGCTTCAAGACCTTCGGCTTCGGCGGCGGTCGCGCGGATGTCTGGGAGCCGGATCACGATGTCTATTGGGGCGCCGAAAAAACCTGGCTCGATGACCAGCGCTACACCGGCGACCGCGAGTTGGAAAATCCGCTTGCCGCCGTGCAAATGGGCCTCATTTACGTAAACCCACAAGGCCCGAACGGCAACCCCGACCCCGTGGCCGCCGCGCGCGACATCCGCGAGACCTTCAAGCGCATGGCGATGAACGACGAGGAAACCGTGGCCCTCATCGCCGGTGGTCACAGCTTCGGCAAGACCCACGGTGCCGGCCCGGCAACCCATGTGGGGCCGGCTCCGGAAGCGGCCGGACTCGAGGAGCAAGGCCTGGGCTGGAAGAGCAGCTTCGGCTCCGGCAAGGGCGGTGACGCGATCACCAGCGGCCTGGAAGTGACCTGGAGCAACACCCCGACCCAGTGGAGCAACAGCTTCTTCGAAAACCTGTTCGGCTACGAATGGGAACTCACCCAGAGCCCGGCGGGCGCCCATCAATGGACGCCCAAGAACGGCGCAGGAGCCGGCACCGTGCCGCACGCGCACGACGCCGCGAAAAAGATCGCGCCCTCCATGCTCACCACGGACCTCGCGCTGCGCTTTGATCCCGCCTACGAAAAGATTTCCCGGCAGTTCCTGAAGCGTCCGGACCAGTTCGCCGACGCGTTTGCGCGGGCTTGGTTCAAGCTGACCCACCGCGACATGGGACCGCGCACGCGCTATCTCGGACCTGAAGTTCCTGCGGAAGTGCTCCTCTGGCAGGACCCGATTCCGGCGGTGAATCACAAATTGATCGGCGAAAAGGACATTGCCTCACTGAAGGGTAAAATCCTCGCCTCTGGCCTCTCCGTCTCCCAACTGGTTTCCACCGCCTGGGCCTCGGCATCCACCTTCCGCGGCTCCGACAAAAGGGGCGGCGCCAATGGGGCCCGCCTTCGCCTGGCACCGCAGAAGGATTGGGCAGTCAACCAGCCGAAGCAGTTGGCGAAGGTGCTAAAAACCCTTACGGGCATCCAGCGCGAGTACAACGCCACGGCCAAGGGCGGCCGGCAAGTCTCGCTGGCGGACCTGATCGTGCTCGGCGGTTGCGCCGGCATCGAACAGGCGGCCCGCAACGCCGGACACAAAATCACGGTCCCCTTCACGCCCGGACGCATGGACGCCTCGGCGAAACAGACCGATGCCGCGTCCTTCGCCGTGCTCGAGCCCATCGCCGATGGCTTCCGCAATTATCTCAAGGGCCAATACACCGTGTCCGCCGAGGAACTGCTCATCGACAAGGCGCAACTGCTCACCCTCACCGCCCCGGAGATGACCGTGCTCCTCGGCGGCCTGCGGGTCTTGAACACCAACGCCGACGGCGCGCCGCACGGCGTCTTCACCGAGCGCCCCGGAACCTTGACCAACGACTTCTTCGTGCACCTGCTCGACATGGGCACGGAGTGGAAGGCGGTCTCCCCCTGCGGGAACGCCTTCGCCGGCCTCGACCGCAAGACCGGCGCACCGAAGTGGACCGCCACCCGCGTGGACCTCGTCTTCGGCTCCAACTCACAACTGCGTGCGCTGGCGGAAGTCTATGCCACCGCCGACGCGCAGCCGAAGTTCCTCCACGACTTCGTCGCCGCCTGGGTCAAAGTCATGAACCTGGACCGCTTCGACCTGGCGTAAACTCCGCCCGGTTGGCCAGGTACCGCAGGCGTCCCCGCCTGCGAGTGACCGGGGCGTCCCGCCCCGAGTTCGTGCGCGCAGCGAGACGCCGCGCGAACTCGCAGGCGAGGACGCCTGCGCTACAACCTCAGCGACCCGCTGCGGACGTGGGCAGCCGCGCTCCTTGACCACCGGTTCGTGGGGAGGGGTTGCGTGCATCGGCGTAGGTGGCACGCCCACCTCCCTCTCCCTTTGCGCAGCAAGGGGAGAGGGCCGGGGTGCGGGGTTTCTTGCCTCGGTTTAGGGTGGCGCGCCCCTGCACCTGCCCTCTCCCTGAAACCTGAAACCTCCACGCTGAAACCAGATTCACTTCAAATTGCTTGAACTCCCCGACCGCCATAACAATATCGCGGACAGGAACCCGGTGAGCATTTTCACCCATCAACTGACCGCAGCCACCAACGCTGACCACACGCTTGCAAACGGCAGTTTGTCTTCCAACCGCCCGGCGATGATGACATCCGCCGCGCCCTCCCCGGCCAGTACTTCTACCGCACGCAGATTCTCTTCTGCCTCTGGGTCTGCGAACGTTGCCCGTCTGTTCGATAGCGAAAAGAAACTCTGCTTGGTAGCCTGACGGCATGAAACTTGCGGCCATAGAAAACCCCAGAAGTCGGCAGGAAGAACTTGGCCAGTTCCTCACCGCGACGCCGGTGGCTGACTTCATGGCTTCAATGTTCGGGCCGCTTCCGCGAACGGTGCGCTTGCTGGATGCTGGCGCTGGCGCTGGCTCACTCACCGCTGCTTTCGTCTCCCGGTGTTGTGAAAAACGCGACGGCGTTCGAGCCATCGAAGTGTCCCTCTACGAACTCGACGATGAAATTCTGCCCGCTCTAGCCGCGCCTCGCTGGGCGTGACCGTCTCTACCGGTCGCGTGGTGGATTTCCGCCTCAAAAACGCACTGCGCAAAGAACCCGAACGCGGCTCCGTGCCGCTGCTCTACCCCTGCCACTTCAACGGCGGCACCGTCCATTGGCCCAAGCACGAAGCCCGCAAGCCCAACGCCATCCTCGACAACGACGAGACTCGCCCGTGACTCGTGCCCTCCGGTGTATATCTGCTCACGAAACGCTTCACGTCCAAGGAAGAGCGTCGCCGCCTTGCGGCGACACACGGACGACATTAAAATGAAATGCTCCACGTCGGGTAAATGCCTCGGGCCTTTGCAAAAATCTCGTTCAGTTGCAGTTCCAAGTGCGCGCCAGAAACCGTGTTTACGAAGATAAAGCGGAACTGGGCCTTGAGGCTCTGCGCCACGAGCACCTCGGCGGCCGTCAACCCAAAGAAATAACCACGGAAATCCGCAGCCACGTTCTTCTTGGTGGACTTGATTTCGCACACCAACACCTTGCTCAGATTGGCTTCTACTTCCTCCAATGAATCCAAGTTTACAGGTTCAGAAAGGCGGACCACATCAAAGGCCTTCCCATAGACAATCATGTCCCGCTTCGCGAATGCCACGACGAGATTCTTCTTCTGCTTCGCCGTAGGGACCACGTAGCCCAGTTCCTTTGAAACCAACAGTAATGCGGCCTTCCCTGCGGTTGCGCTTCCCGAATCTAAGTTCGTCACGCGGCACCTCCCTTATTCAACCCAGTAAGTCGCGCTTCCAACTTCTTAGCGAAAGCAGCGAGCGTAGTGCCCAAGGATTGGCAGACCTCACGGAGTTCTATCACGTCGAGCCTTCGCTCACCCGTTTCATACTTGCTCACAAAGCTCTGAGGCATTCCTAGCGTCTCGGACAACTGAACTTGAGTGAACCCCTTCTCGGTGCGAAGTTCCCGCAGAAGTTCTCGGAGAACCGCATACTCTGTTGTGAAGATTGACTTTGACACTTGCCAAGACTTCATCCGATTTTAGGATAACCCAAAACGGGATACATGCGCCGGACAAAACAACGCCAAAAGACTGACACGCTCTGCCACCCTTCATCGGTGGGTGTTGATAAGCTTGCCCGTTCGCTGCGCATCCCGCGTCGCCAAGTGGAGGCCCAACGATGGCGGTTGCCTGACGGAACTTTCTTCTACCATCCTCGTTACCGCTGGTGCTTGCTCATCAAGGCGGTCGTTGAAAAATTCTGTCCCAGGTTCGCTCCCGGCGGCGTGCTCCTCTACATCGGCGACACCGAAAACAAGTTCGTCCATCTGGAAACCGCAGGCTTGGCCGCGCTCGGCGTCACCTTGAATTCCGCCGCCAAGATTACGGATGTCATCGTCCACGACCCCAAGCGAAACTGGCTCCTGCTCATCGAAGCCGTGACCAGCGCCGGCCCCGTGGACGGCAAACGCCGTAAGGAACTCAAGGACTTATTCGCCGGCTGCAAAGCGGGCCTCGTCTTCGTCACCGCCTTCGAGAACCGCCGCACCATGCAGACCTTTGTCTCGCACATCGCCTGGGAATCCGAAGTCTGGATCGCCGAAGACCCGGACCACATGATCCACTTCAACGGGGAGCGCTTCCTTGGGCGTATCCTGATGTGATGCCATGCAAGTGACGAGCCGGATTTGACACCCTCGCGGCCCCGCTCGGTTGGGCTTCCCAACCTGTCTCTTACCGGATGTTCTCCGCGATGACCTTCAAGTGGGCCTTGCCCTCCGGGTAGGTGATGACGTAGGCGGTGTCGTAATCGGAATCCTTCCACTTGGACGGTTCCGGCATCACACCGAGGGCCGCCGCCAGCGCGGGCAGGTGTTCGTGGACCCAGCAGATGACGACCACTTTTCCCTGATAGCGGGCGTCCGTCGTCAATACGTACGCCAGCTTGGCATAGTCCCTGGACTCGAACGGGGTTTCGATCTCCAGCTTCAGCTTGGCGGCCAGGGGTTCGAGCGTCTCGCGGGGACGCTGACCGTGGCCCCGTTGAGTCGGATGGCTGGCAATGAGGACGGTGGGCAGGCCATGTTTGATGGCGTGCTTGTCCTTGGTGAAGAACGCCACGAGCTTCTTTGAGCGCGCGACGCCTTCCTTGGACAGATGCAATTCCTCGGGATCGTCCGGCTTCTCGCCGTGCCGGATGACGATGATGGCCTTGGGCTGCCCGAAGGCGGGCTGCCAAGCCAACAGCAGCAGGACAAGAACCGCAACGTGATGCACGGCTCCTTGTTAGCGGGTCCACCGGAGGGTGTCCAGCGGGTCTGGGTGGGCCTGGGTAGCGGGGACGTAGTTTGACACTGCCCCGAGGACGAAATCTTCCGGAGCGCGGCTGTGTCGCGGAGACCAGCCGCAGCGGCTGCGCCTGACGGGAGGCGTTGGGACGATAAGTACCCGCTCAACATTCTGACGTTGCTGCGGCTGATCCCGCGCCGAGCGGGACACAGCCGCGCTCCGGGGCCGTGTCGAGATGCCCACCGGTTACCGGTTCAGGGCCTCGAACACTTTGCCGACCATCTTCTCGGACGGCTTGAGGGTTTGCTGGCCGGGCTGCCAGCGGGCCGGGCACGCTTCGGCGGGGTGCGTCTCCAGGTAGGTGTTCGCCTTGAGCTTGCGCAGCAGCTCGCCCATGTCGCGGCCGACGTTGTAGTAGTTCACCTCGGCGGTGACGAGCTTGCCGGCGGGGCTGATCAGGAAGGTGCCGCGCAACGCGAGACCGGAGAATTCATCGTACACGCCGAACATCCGGGAGACGCGCCCCGTGGGGTCGGCCCCCATGGTGTACTTGACGCCGTCGAGCAGCTTCTCCGAATTGCGCCAGGCCAGATGGGCGAACTTGGTGTCGGAGGAAACGGAAACGATCTTCACGCCCAGCGCCTCGATTTCCGCCTGGTTGGCCGCGAGGTCCGCCAGTTCCGTGGGGCACACGAACGTGAAGTCGGCCGGATAAAAGACGAGCACGGTCCATTTGCCCCGGGCCTTTTCCTCGGCCAGGGAGAACTTGCCGAACAGCCCCTCGGCCGGCTCGTAGGTTTCCATCGTGAAATCCGGCACATCCATGCCCACCGAAATCAAGCGCTGCGTATTTTGTTCCATAAATTAAAGGTAAATTGGCTCGTTCATGTCCGCGAGTTATCGCGAACGCGGGGACAAGTAAACGGTTTCCCGCAGATGTCAACCACGGGCCGGTTAGAAGTGGGTGACGGGGCGCATCTTGGCACTGGCCCCGAGGAGCGAAATTTTCCGGAGCGCGGCTGTGTCGCGGAGACCAGCCGCAGCAGCTGCGCCTGGCAGGAAGTCTTGCGACGTTCCGCCACCGCTCACGATTCCGACGTTGCTGCGGCTGATCCCGCACCGAGCGGGACACAGCCGCGCTCCGGGGGCAGGGTCAAGATGCGCCCTGGGTGACGTGCGCCGCCAGTTCCTCGGCCGGGTAGGTCCAGATCTCCGCCAGCGTGGGATGATAGTGCGGCATGGTGGCGAGTTCGCCCACGGTCATGCGCTTGGCCATGGCGGCGACAATCTCGTGGATCAGCTCGCCACCCGACGGTCCCACACACGCGCCGCCGAGGATTTCACCGGTCTGTGGGTCGGCCAGCAGTTTTACAAAACCGTGCTTCGCTTCCATCAGCAGCGACTTGCCGTGATCGGCAAACGGATAGCTCGCCGCGATCACCGCCCTGCCCTGCGCCCGGGCTTGCGCCTCGGTGAGGCCCACGCACGCGACCTGTGGATCGGTGAACACGACGCTGATCAGCATCCGGTAATCCATGCGGCCCGGCGAGGTCACCCCGAGAATGTTGCGGGCGGCAATCTCGCCCTGCTGGATGGCGATGTGGACGATCTCGTGCGGCCCGGTGCAATCTCCAGCCGCAAAAATATGGGGCGCGGAGGTCCGCATCTCCGGGACCGTGGTAATGCGCCCGTGCTTGTCCGTGGCGACGCCGGCATGGGCGAGGGTCAATCCGGCGGTGTTGGGCAACCGGCCCAGCCCATGGAAAATCTCCTCGGCGGCCACCGTCCGGGTCTGACCATCTTGCTCGAAGGTCACGAGTTTTTTCCCGCCTTCACTCCGGGCGCTGAGCAAGCGTGTGCCGGTGAACAGGTCGATGCCTTCCTGGCGAAACACCCCTTCGATCACCTCGGCTGCATCGGGATCGAAGTCACGCAACAGATGCGCGCTGCGTTGGAGCAACGTCACCTTCACGCCGAACCGGGCGAAGAACTGCGCAAACTCCACCGCCACCGCGCCGCCGCCGAGCAGGATCAGGGACGCGGGCAGGCTTTTTAGCGTCATTACGTCATCGCTGGTGAGAAACCCGACGGCGGTGAGTTCCGGCAGCGGTGGCGGGGCCACCACGGAGCCGGTCGTGATGACGAAGTGTGCGCTGGTGAGCCGGCGTCCGTCCTCCAGTTCCACCGTGTGCGGGTCCACGAACCGCGCGCGGCTGCGGATGAACTGGAACTTTCCGCTCTCCAGTTGCTGACGACGGTACCCCGCGAAGTCGTCGATCATCGCGTTCTTGCGGGCCATGACCTGGGCGAAATCGAAGCGCACTTCCGGCACCTGGATGCCCCAGGTCGCCGCGTGCTCGGCGAGGTGCTTCACTTCGGCGGCGTACAGAAACGCCTTGGTGGGCATGCAGCCGCGCAGGATGCAGAGGCCGCCCACCTCCGGGCCGCCCTCGATCACCGCCGTACGTCGTCCACCCCGGGCCGTCGCACTCGCGGCCGCGTAGCCGGCGCTGCCTCCGCCGATGACTGCCACGTCGAAATCCATCTGTCCCAAATCACTCATGGGGACAAGGTGTGACGGAGTACCGGGCGAATCAACCCCGTTGACGGAAAATGAGCCAACCGGAACCGGTTGTTTGCTCAGTAGGTCGCGCGGCCACCGGACAGGTCGAACACCCCGCCCGTCGTGAACGAGCAGTCATCCGAGCACAGCCAGGAGACCATCGCGGCGGCTTCGTCCACCTTGCCGAAGCGGCCCATCGGAATCTTCGAGAGCATGTAGTCGATGTGGTACTGCGCGCACTGCTTGAGGATGTCCGTCTGGATGACGGCCGGTGTGATGCAGTTCACGAGAATGCCGTTCTGCGCGAGTTCCTTGCCCAGCGACTTGGTCAGCCCGATGACGGCTGCCTTGGACGCGCTGTAGTGGGACGCCGTCGGATTGCCTTCCTTGCCGGCGATGGAGGCGATGTTGACGATGCGCCCGTACTGCTTCTCCAGCATGATGGGCACCACGGCGCGGCAGACGTAGAAGACGGCGTTGAGGTTGGTATTCACCACGGCGAGCCACTGCTCGGGCGTGAACTCCCAAAGCTTGCCGTTCACGCCGGCGATGCCCGCGTTGTTCACCAGCAGTTCGATGGAACCAAACTCCTGCTTCGTCGCGAGGGCGGCGGCGGACACGGCGTCGGGATTGGTGAGGTCAACGGTCTGGATGCCCACCTTGCCGAGGGCGGAAAGCTTGGCTTGCGCGTCCTTCAAGGCTTCGGTGTCGCGGTCCCAGAGACAGACGTTGGCACCAGATTGCAGCAGACGCGTGGAGATGGCGAAGCCGATGCCGCGCGCACCGCCGGTGACGATTCCAGTTTTACCCTTCAAATCGAGTTGATTCATGTCCGGCTTGGTTAGCGGTTGGAGCAATTGCGCACAAGAAAGTTTTGATCGGATTGATCCGGAATGGCAGTTCTCCTCACATGACAAAGTCGCAGCTTCAGCCTCTGGTTTACCCGCCTCCGAAACGACGGCAACCGAATTGTCGTACCCGTCAACAATTCTGGCACCTGAGTTGGCCGAGGAATTGGGGGCAAGGGAATTGAGGGGCAATCTTCTATACTCAGTTCGCGTGCCAGTTTCGAACAACCAATTCGCCGCCACGTTGCTGAAGACTGACGCTTCCGGTTACTTGCCACCAATGCACCAAAGCGCCTTGTGGGTGCGGATGAGCAGGTCACCGTTGGAAGGAACGATGGAACTGTTCGAGCGTTCGCCGAGCGGGTTGGTCGCGAGCAGTTCGAATGTCGGACTGGCGCGGAACACGAAACAGTCGCCGCCCTGCGTGATGGTGTAGCACTTGCCGTCGGCCAGCAGGACGCTGCTCCAGTTGACACCGGTTGCGGCGGTGCCCTTGAGCCGTTCGTTCCAGACTTCCTTGCCGGTCTCCAGATTGAGGCACATGGCGATGCCGGGATCGTTGTGGATGTAGATATGCCCTTCATGAATGACGCCGGAGCCGATGCGCTGCGGCGAGCGCGGATGGTGCCAGAGACGCTTGGTTTGAGTCACATCACCGCTGCCGCCGGTGCGAACCGCCAGGGCCATGCCGTTGAAACCACCCATGGCGACGACCCTGCCATCGGCATGCAACGGCGAAGTGTAAACCAGCGGATTCAAACCGCTGCACGTCCAATGCTCCTTGCCCGTCATCGGGTCCAATGAGCAAACGCGCCCGGGCCAGGACATCAGGAGCGAATCACGCCCGCTCTCGTTGATGATGACGGGCGTGGTCCACGAACCGACCCACTTGGCAGGCCGCGCGGCCTTCTTGTCAGCGGGTGCGTCCTTGGGTGCTGGCGGAGGCGATCCGGAATCACCGCCGGGCTCCTCGTGTTTCCAAATCGTTTGGCCGGTAGTCTTGTTGACGGCAAGGAGATAGGTCGTTTCGCCGGGACCAAAGTTGAGGAAGCACAGGTTGCCGTGAATCACGGGTGAAGACGCGTTGCCCCAGATGTGAATCTGCCGGCCCAGGTCGGTGCGTTTCCAGAGTTCCTTGCCGCTGAAGTCGTAGCAGAACAGCCCATCCGACGCGAAGGACACGATGACCCGCTCGCCATCGGTGACCGGCGAAGCGGCACAGTAGGGATTGGTGCCGTGGGTCGGCTCCTTCTCGCGGGTGGTGACTCCGGATTGCCAGAGCAACTTGCCGTCGGCACGGTTGAGACACATCAACGTGCGCCGGTCACCCACGGCCTGGGTCACAAAAACGCGGTCGCCCCAGACGACGGGCGTGGAGTTGCCACCTTCCGGCAGCGGAACCCGCCAGCGGACGTTGTCTGTCGCGCTCCACTTTACCGGGAGGCTTTTTTCGGTCGAAATGCCGTAACCGGTTGGACCGCGCCACGCCGGCCAGTTCGCGGCGGAAGCGGTCAAGGCGGCGGCGAGCAATGGCAGGAGGCAGAACGGACGGAAGCTGAGTTGTAGGATAGGCATGGCTACAGAGGGGCAGACGCGGCAACGCCCGGCTGGTTTCAGACAAACATTTTGTCCCGGCTCAAACTCCCACGCCGCCTGCGTACCGCCACTTGCGCGTGGACGCGGACGCGCGGCGTAAATATCCTCCTCCGCACAACATGAGCAGTCACGCGCCGCAACTCAGCCCGCCGGCCAAGGCGAACATCCCCACGCACATCGCCATCATCATGGATGGCAACGGGCGCTGGGCCAAGCAGCGCGGTCTCCCCCGCGTCGAGGGCCACCGCAACGGCGTCGAGTCCGTGCGCGCCACGGTCCGGGCCTGCGGCGAGCTGGGCGTGAAGTACCTGACCCTCTACGCTTTCTCGGTGGAGAACTGGAACCGCCCGAAGGATGAGGTGGACACGCTGATGAAGTACCTGGCGCGCTTCCTCAAAAACGAGATCGGCGAACTGAACAAGAACAACGTCCGGCTCGAAGCCGTGGGCCAGATCTACCGTCTGCCGGAGTTCGTGCAGGAACAGCTCGAAAAGACCAAGGCCGCGCTGGCCAAGAACACCGGCCTCACGCTCATTCTCGCCCTCAGTTACGGCGGCCGCACGGAAATCGTCGAAGCCACCCGTGCCATCGCGCAGCAGGTCAAGGCCGGCAAGCTCGACCCCGCCGAGATCAACGAACAGGTCATCGCGCAAAATCTTTACACCCACAGCTACCCTGATCCCGATCTCCTCATCCGCACCAGCGGCGAGCTGCGCGTGAGCAACTTCCTGCTCTGGCAGATTTCCTACGCGGAATTTGTCGTCACGCAGACGCTCTGGCCGGACTTTCGCAAGCCCCAGCTTTACGAGGCGCTCGAAGAATACACCCGCCGCCATCGCCGGTTTGGCGGGCTGTGACTCCATCGGGCTTCCGGCCATCACCTGGCCATGCGGCTTCCTTGACCGAGCAGTATGGAGACGCTAAAGCGTTCGGAAACTAAAGCATATGCAAAAAGATGATCAATGTTTTGTATCATACTTAAGTGACACTTCGGCTTTGAGCGTGTTTACCCAGTTCAAGACGCATTTGGCATTTTTATTGCCCCGGTTCGACTCTTGGGAATTAGCAGACTATCAAGGTAAATCATTTTCAGGAAAGAGTGATTCTGAGTTATGGTGGCAGCTTAATAGTGGTGTAGTTGTGCATGAAAAATCACTTTCCCATCGTTACCGATTGCGCCTCATTTTCAAAGAAGGATGGGAGACATGGCTGTTTGCGCTATGCGATGAAAAGGTGCCACAGATTCACTTAACAAGGTCATTCATACGATGTTCCAGGAATCTTGATCGCGAAAAGGAGGTTGGAAAACAAACGCATGCCATGGCGCAAGCACAGCTCTTGTCGTTGGCGTTTAGCTATAACAGTTGCAGCGGAAACGTTACGGCATGTTATACCTTCTACAAACTATTAGCGTATAGAATAGCAATGCCAAGCCTCACGCATAGAAAACTTGGTTGGGAACATTTTTGCTTTGTCGAAAAGCTGCAAAAGGTGTTAGCTGGAATTGGTTACCCGGTGGATAGGTCTTTCGCTCTTCTTTCACGAAAGCAACGCATTGGTGAAATGCAAAATGTTGACCGATTGCTATCAAGGAATGGGAATATACAATTATTGACTGACCTTCTAGCAAGCATAGAAATCGACTGCGAACAATGGCTGAAGGAGGCTGAATAGAGCCCGTCTTGACAACTCAAGCACCTGTATTGTTGATAACAAGTGAACCCAGTTGAACTCGACACGCCAACCATAGCGCTCGAGTTGCCAATGAAACCTGAATGCCGTGACAACTTCTCGGCTACGAACCACGCGAAAGCTCTCCACATCAGACTCAACACCCCAAACACCCTGCCCGCCTCGTGGCACTGTCCCGCTCCATCAGGGCGCATCCCGTTTTTCACCTGCCAGATGGAGGACTTTCCCCGGCCTGGCGAAGCCCCCGTTATCCAACGTCCGATAACCCAACCGTGACGGGCACGCTGGGCTTTGGGGTGGCACCCGCGTCTCGCGGGTCGGTTCGGGCGTCCCGCCCGAACCGTTGGCGCGCGGAGTCCTGGTCAATACGGCTACCATGGGACGCACGTCCGTCCGAAGTTTTCGGCGGGACGCCGAAAACTACCCGCGAGACGCGGGTGCCACCCGAGGCCAACGCACGCGTTGGGTGCTGGCCGGCCTCCGCGCTGCTAGAAACCGGGATGCGCGCCGGCCATCACCAGCCTACTCGGCTCCCTTGACCTGCCAGTATGGAGACGCTAAAGTGTCGCCATGAAGACATTAACCGCCACGGAAGCGCGCCAGAACCTCGGGTCCTGGCTTACCCGGGCCTTGAACGGTGAGGATATTGGCATCATTTCCGGCGGGAAAATTGTCGCCCTCCGCCCGGTCGAAGTTTACAGCGAAGATTACGCGCTGCTGGAATATGGCGTGGACCGGACGGCCATGGCCCGGGCGGAAGCAAAGGTCGTGAAACAACTGAAAACCGAAAAAACCACACGCTGGGATGGAACCGAAAAGAGCCTTCGTGGTTGAACTTGGCGCGAGTTGGAAGCGCTGGGCCAAGCATCGCACGGATGCTGAGCTGGCGGAAATCAACCAGTGCCTGCACGCGCTCGTTGAAGGCTTCGGCAAACCGCACGTTCACGCCGGCTTGGGAGTACGACGGTTGACGGAACAATTGTTCGAGTTCCGGGTTTCGCGGGAGTTGCGCGTGGTATTTGTGCTCATCAAGCCCGGGACCCTGCGCCTCGTCATGTGTGGAAGCCATGACGACGTGCGTGCCTGGCTCAAATCCAACACGTGATGCCAAGTACTGGGATACTCGGGTCGAATCCCCGCTTTGAACCAAGGGACGCGTTCTCCCTCCGCATGGACCGAAGAGGATCAGAAAAAATTGGGTCAGAAAGATGGGGAAGTCCCTGAGTTTAAATTTTTCTCCCCCCATTTTCCTGATCAATGCAGCTGCTAAACCCCCTGCAATCGAGCGGTGGCGACAGCCCCTAACAGCCTGTTAAAAAACGCTTCCTCCTGTAACGCGCGAACGCTGCGGCGCGTCCATGGTAAGCATGGCACTGGGACGACGCAAACCACGGCAGGA
>RFSE01000149.1 GCA_009924135.1 Pseudomonadota bacterium
AGACGCCCCCGCTGCTGTTCGGTAGCATCACTTTCCACGGCGAATTCCGATATCCCTCCGGCCTCGCTCGTAAAAGTGTCGCATTAAACGCTCCCAACCATCACTCTGCGCCTCGCTATGTCCGGTCTTATTGCCATTGTCGGTCGCCCGAACGTCGGGAAGTCAGCGTTGTTTAACCGCATCGTCGGGAAGCGCATTGCCATCGTGCATGACATGCCGGGTGTCACGCGCGACCGTGTGACGGCGGAGGCCGAATGGCGCGGCCGGGCTTACACACTCGTGGACACCGGTGGCATCGGCCTCGTGCGGGGCGAGAAGGTGGAGGACGTCATCATCAAGGCCGCGCTGGACCAGGTGGAGATGGCCATCGGCGCCGCGCAGTGCATCATTTTCGTGGTGAACGTGCAGGAGGGCATTGTCCCGCTGGACCGCGAGGTGGCCAAGCGCCTGCACCAATCCGGCAAGCCCGTGCTCGTGGCGGTGAACAAGGTGGACAACTTCAAGGCCGAGGCCGACGCGTTGGAATTTGCGGAGCTGGGATTCGCCAAGGTCTTTCCCGTCACCGCCATCCATGGTCGCGGGCTCGAAGCCTTGATGAATGCGGCGGCCGGTTACCTGCCCGAATCCGTGGCCACGGACAAGGCTGACGGCGATTCGCCCTACGGGCTTTCCGAGGAAGAGGCCGCCGCAGAAGAGGCGGCGGCGATTGAATCGGCGAGCGAGGAAGCGCCGCCCAAGCAGCGGTTCAAGCCGCGTACCGGCCCGCTGAAGCTCGCCATCGTGGGGCGGCCCAACGTGGGCAAGTCCTCCATCATCAACGCGCTCACCAACTCCGAGCGCGTCATCGTCAGCCCGATCCCCGGCACGACGCGCGATTCTGTGGACGTGCCCTTCGAGGTCGAGACCGAGGGCGTGCGGTCGCAGTACGTGCTGATCGACACCGCCGGCCTGCGCAAGGCCCGCCGCGTGGACAACACGGTCGAGTATTTCAGCGCGCAACGGACGGAGGAAGCCGTCCAGCGGTCGGACATCGCGATTTTCGTGATCGACGCGGGGACCGGCATCGTGGAGCAGGACAAGAAGATCGCTGACCTCATCATCACAGCCCGCCGGGCGTGCGTGGTGGTGATCAACAAGTGGGACCTCGTGGAGCCGTCCGTGCGCACCGCGCGCGAGGCCGAACTGGAACGCCGCGAGCAACAGGGCAAGCACCACCGCGAAGGTCAGCCCAAGGGGCCGCTCACCACGCTCGCCGAGTTTGGCTCCTGGGTGCAGGAGAAGCTGTTCTTCCTTGATTACGCCCCGGTGATCTTCACGTCCGCGAAGTCCGGCTTCCAACTGGACCGTTTGCTGGAAGCCGTCCGTTATGTGGGCGCCCAGCTCCAGCAGCAGGTGCCCACCTCGATCCTGAACCGCACGCTCAACGACGCCATCCAGCGCCGTCAGCCGATCAGCTCCGTCGGGCATTTCCTCAAGTTTTTCTACGCGACGCAGGTGCGCCAGGCCCCGCCGACCTTCCTTCTCTTCGTCAACCGCGACGAACTGCTCTCGCCGCAGTACCACAAGTATCTCGCCGGCGAGATGCGCAAGGCCTTTGGTTACGAGGGCTGTCCCATCGTGCTGGTGGCCAAGGCGCGGCCCAAGACCGTGGAGCCCGTGCGGAAGTTCAAGCCGCGTCCGGGCGGCCCGCCGGCGCGTCCCAAGCCCCGTGGCAAACACGGTGGCCTGACCGGCGTGCGCCGCTCCGGCAAAGCCCGCGCGGCCCGGGCGCGTCAGTGAACGGTCTGCCGCTTGCTCCTGGGCGTTTGGCCCGCGAATCAGGCGAATCGTCGCGAATGGGCAATCCCTGAATCGTGATCAAGCGGATAGCTCATCCGCAAGGATTCACCCACACTGTAAAATCATCCAAACCATCGAAAAATCTCGTTTGGCGAGATCTTGACGGCGGATCCAGAAAAAGACAGTTCCCATGTCGCCCCACATCATTCCCGTGTCTGCATCGCTATCAAGTTGAAGCAGCAACAGCCAATCAGATGAACCTTCTTTGAGTGCGGTCGCTTTAGGGTCCTCAAAACCTGATGCGTCGCCGCAATTGAGCCCGTTGGAGGCCAACTGACACTCCAGCTCCATTGTGTCGCTTTGGATAGCGCTTGGATAGCCGCCAAGCTGATGCCGTTGCAAGTCTTCAAAACAATCCGACTTTAATTTATGCAGCTCGTCAAAATCTTGTTCGCTGAATGATTGGAAATCTACGTCAACCTTTCTTGCGATGTCAGGAACGCTAGTGATGGCACGAAAAGCGACCGGTTTTTCAACAAACAAGCCCAGTTCATTTATTCCGGTGGGAATACTTAATCGTGGGGCTTCATTTTCGTCCTCTGTGTAAATGACAACCCAGCTTCCCCGATCCTTTGGGTCGAAGCCCCAAGTGGATTGTTCTTGATCGTAGAAAAAGAATGCACGCCCTGAGTCCGGAAATCCCGGTAATTTGTTAACAGCAGATACCTCTGCGAAGTCTATCTGCGCCAGGAAAGAAAGTGGCACTCCGTTCCAAGACGGCCAAACCTGGCTTTGGGGAAGTGTTGGTGTTCCGCCTATTTTTGACCAGCTCTTGCCTGTAGTTGCTGCGAGATGAATAGCCGGCACTGCCGAACCTGTCATCCACTTCACAATCTCGTCCTTTGGCATTGAGTTCATTGGCCTTACGGTGGGTGCTACTTCCCCGTCTCATTCCACAAAATGCGCAGGTTCTTCGTCGCGCGGCCGGCGAGGACGAGGTCGGGTTTGCCATCGCCGTTGAGGTCGGCGGCTTTCATGTCTTCGATGGCCACTTCAGGGCCGGAAAGTTCGGTCTTGCGCCAGGTCTTGCCGTCCTTGTCCAGCGGGGTGAGCAGCCGCACGCCGGGCACGCCCTTGGGATTCATGCCGCGCCAGCCGATCGCGATCTGGTCGCTGCCGGTGCCGAGGAAGTCGTTTACCACGACGGCGTGACCGTCCTTCAGGGTGTCGTCGAGCACGAGGCGGGGCCAGAGGCCTTTGCCGGCGGGCTGGGTGTAAACGGCGCTGGTGGTGCCATGCATGGGCTCGATGGTGGCGAAAAAGCGGGTGCCGCTGGGCAGCTTGCCGTCGCGGACTTCACCGGTCCACTGGTCGGAGTATTGGCGCTTTTTCCATTCGCCGGTGCTGCGGCCCATGAACCAGACGCCTTCCTTGGCGGCGACGAGAAGTTCGTGCTCGGGGTCGTTGTCCCAGTTGATGGGCTGGAAGTTGTGGCTGGCGTGGGTGAAGTCGCTGACGAGGGAGAGCTTCCAGGGATCGTGCGGGTTCGCGGGCTTGGTGTAGCAATAGACCTTGCTGCCGTCACCTTCGTTGTTCTTGTTGCCGCGTCCGTGAAGGGGTTTGACGATGAGTTCCCACTGGCCGCTCGGGGCCAGGACCCAGTGCATGCGGTGGACGGTGGGCTCGTGATGGAGGCGGATGGCTTCCCACTTCTGCGTGCGGTCCTTGGGCGCGACGAGGTAGAAGACCGCACCGCTCTTGTTGGTGTCGCTGGTCTCGCCGGGATTCCAGCCGGCCCCGACGGCAATCTCGCACTTGCCATCGCCGTCAATGTCCTGCGCCGCGACGCAGACGTTGTCCTGCGGGGTGAGGTTTTCGGCGATGATGTGCTTCTTCCAGTCGGGGTTGTGATACCACTGAATGGTGTTCTTGTCGGCGAGGATGATGTCGGGCTTGCCGTCGCCATCCACGTCAGCAATGGCGATGCCGTAGCCGATGTTGACGGCGGTATCAATGTCCTGGACGCGGAACTTGGGCTGGGGCGGTTCGGCGGCGAAGGTCGCGACGGCGAGGCAGAGCAGGGCAGGGAACGTAGTTTTCATGCGCGTGCTGGAGAGCGTAATCACCCCGCCGATCACTCCAAGGAGAATCTTTGCCCGCGAATCACGCGAATCACGGCGAACGAAATGAAAGGCCCCTACGTCCGCTTGCCTCGCCCCGGTGTGTCTCTTACCTTCCGCGCCGCATGTCGAAGCCGCCACCTGCCAATCTCATCCGCCTCCGGGGCGTGCGGCACAATAATCTCAAGGGCTTCGACCTCGACCTGCCGCTCGGCAAGCTCATCGTCATCACCGGCCTGAGCGGCTCCGGGAAAAGCTCGCTCGCGTTCGATACGCTCTTCGCCGAAGGGCAGCGGCGTTACATCGAGACGTTTTCGCCTTACGCGCGGCAGTTCTTCGATCGGATGGACAAGCCCGCGGTGGACAGCATCGAAGGCATCCCCCCGGCCATCGCCATCGAGCAGCGCAACGCCGTCCGTACCACGCGCAGCACCGTGGGCACGATGACGGAAATTTGCGACCACTTGAAAGTCCTCTGGCCGCACCTGGCCACGCTGCATTGCCGCAAGTGCGGCAAGGTGGTGGAGAAGGAGCCGCCGCAGAAGGTTTGGGAAGTCATCAGTCATCAGTATTCAGTGTTCAGTATTCAGTCCGGGGGCAACGGGACGAACGACCCCAAACCCGAAACCCCAAACTCGAAACTCCCCAACGCACTCCCCAGCCCGCCAGAAGTGCTCATCACGTTCGACCTCGCACTTTCCGAGAAGTTGTCGTTGAAGGAATCCCTCGACCTCATCGCGAAGCAAGGCTACCAGCGCCTGCTCGTAAACGGGGAAATCCTCCGCCTCGAAGACGCCGCTTCCCATTCCGCATTCCGCATTCCGCATTCCGCATTGACGGTGGTCCAGGACCGTCTGCGTCTCGTCCCGGAGTCCCGCGCCCGGTTCATCGAAGCCTGCGAGCAAGCCTACCACTTCGGCAAAGGCAAACTGGTAGTCCACCCACTCCCCAGACCCCAGACCTCCGTCCCTTTTTCGAACCGCTTCCATTGCGCCGCCTGCGACCTCGATTACCGCGAGCCGTCTCCCGCGTTGTTCAGCTTCAACCATCCGGTCGGCGCTTGCCCTGAGTGCAAGGGTTTCGGGCGCGTCATCGGCATCGACTACGATCTCGCCGTGCCGGACCGCTCCCTCTCGCTCAACGACGGGGCCGTCAAACCGTGGCGCACGGGCACCGGCGCGGAATGCCAGTCCGACCTGACCAAGTCCTGCAAGAAACTCCGTGTGCCGATGGACGTACCGTTCCGCGAGTTGAGCGCGGAGCACCAGCGCTGGGTCATCGATGGTGATGCTGGTTATCAGCACGGCGATGCGGCCAACTCCTGGCCGAAGAAATGGTACGGGGTGAAAGGTTACTTCCGCTGGCTTGAATCCAAGTCCTACAAAATGCACGTCCGCGTGCTGCTCTCGCGCTATCGCAGCTACACGCGTTGCCCGGCCTGCGAGGGGAAGCGCTTGCAGCCCGAGGCGCTGCTCTACCGAATTACGAATGACGATTTACGATTTACGGGCGATCAGTCCACAACGCGTAAATCGGAATTCGTAAATCGTAATTTGTCCCTCGCCGACTTCTACGCCCTCTCCGTCACCCGCGCTCTCGAAGTCATCACCGCTCTGGACGAGACGCGTTTCCCCCAATCGGCAACCGGCAATCGGCAATCGCCAATCCACCACGCCCTGGAAGAAGTCCGTTCCCGGCTCGCGTATCTCGCGGAGGTGGGCCTTGGCTATCTCACCCTGGACCGTGCCACGCGCACGCTTTCCGGCGGCGAGACCGAGCGCGTGAACCTTACCACCTGCCTTGGCACCCGCCTCGTCAACACGCTCTACGTGCTCGACGAACCCAGCGTGGGCCTGCACCCGCGCGACACCGCACGGCTCGTGGGCATCCTTCTACGGCTTCGCGATCTCGGTAACACCGTCGTCGTAGTTGAGCACGAAGCCGCCGTAATGCGAGCGGCCGACCAGATCGTGGACCTGGGCCCCGGCCACGGTGAAACCGGCGGCGAGCTTGTCTTTCAGGGCTCGCTTGCTGAACTGCTCATCCATCCGGTTTCGCTTACCGGGTTGTATTTGAGCGGACGGAAGCAGGTGACAGGGAAAGCAGTCGGTGATCAGTGTTCAGTGATCGGTGTTCAGTCGGATGCACTTGCCAAGCCACTGAACACTGACGTGCTGAATCCTGAGTACTGTCTCACCCTGTCCGGTGCTTCCGCGTACAACCTCAAAAACCTCACCATCTCCATCCCGCTCGGCCGGTTCGTCTGTCTCACGGGTGTAAGTGGTTCCGGCAAGTCCACCCTCGTGCGTGATTGTCTCCTGCCCGCGTTGGCGGTCAGGCTGAGTGCACAAGCTGCTACTGCCGAGCCGGCCGCCACCGTCGATGAGGCGGCTGCCGAATCCCCAGACCCCAGACCCCGGACCGCATCCGCCACCACGCTCACCGGCGCGGAGCACCTCAGCCGGGCGGTCATGGTGGACCAGTCGTCGCTCGGCAAAACCCCGCGCTCGAACCCCGCCGTTTACATCGGAGCCTTCGACGACTTGCGCGATCTATTCGCTGCCACGGAGCTGGCCCGGCAACGCGGCCTGAACAACAGCGCCTTCAGCTTCAATTCCGCCGTGGGACAGTGCGACCGTTGTCGGGGAGCGGGTTTCGAGAAAATCGAGATGCAGTTCCTCAGCGACATTTTCATCAAGTGTCCCGCGTGTGAGGGGCGGCGTTATCGGGCGCACATCCTCGAAGTTAAGGTGGAGGCGAAGCGGGGCGGGGAAAGTAATCAGTGTTCAGTAATCAGTGTTCAGTCGGAGAAGCGCTCGAAGTTCCCGGCCCCGCTGAAAACGGACGCAGTGAACACTGAATACTGGTCTTGGAGCATCGCCGATCTACTCACGGCGAGCGTGGATGAATCCCTCCTGTTCCTCGCGGCCCTGCCGGAATCCAGACCGGCCCAGCGCGCTGCTGCCGCCCTGCGCGTGCTCCAGGAGGTCGGACTGGGCTACCTGCGCCTCGGCCAGCCCATCAACACCTTGAGCGGCGGCGAGAGTCAGCGGCTCAAACTCGCGGCGCATCTCGCAGAGGCAAGTGCTTCCTCAGCCGCAGCCGAAGTGAAGAACGTCACCAAGCGCACCACGGTGGAAGAGATCCGCCAGTGGGCGAAGCAGCGCACCGGAATCGCCGCTCCGACGCCGGCCGCCAGCCCCAACCCCCAAACGCCAAGTCAGAACCGCCTCTCATCGTCGCCAACGTTGTTCGTTTTCGACGAGCCGACAACCGGCCTGCACTTCGATGACGTGCGCGTGCTGGTCGGTGTGTTCCGGCGCCTCGTGGAGGCCGGGCATACTGTGCTGGTCGTCGAGCACAACCTCGATGTCATCCGCGCCGCCGACTGGCTCATCGACCTTGGCCCCGAGGCTGGCGATGCGGGTGGCGAACTGGTCATCGCTGGAACGCCAGCGCAAGTTGCTGCGTGCGAGCGGAGTCACACGGGCAAGGCATTATTGAGCTTGTTTGCTTGATTGCGATTCCTGCAACAAACGGCTGGACAGCCATTCGTCAGGGCGATTTAGTAAATACGAAATGAGTCCAAGCCAAAACCGTCAGCTCCGTTGTTGGGTGGCCCTATTGGTAAAAGCCGTTTCCTTGTTTGCTGTGACGATGACAGGTCTGTCGGTGGCAGCAAATGTCCATCAGGCAGCGATGCTTGCCCGTGAGCGGAGCATGGCTGCACTGAGAGCCGCAGTAGATAGTGGCTCCATCCAGTTGCGGCCTGTTGGAATTCATCGACCGCTCAAAGGTACTCCTCCTCCGAACGGGCCGGCTACAAATTCCCCATCTGGCGGCAGTACATCGGCTACGATATCCTCCGCATCCGGCAGTTCTTCGGCCACCATTTCGAACTTCGCTTCCTCCGCCGGCGCGAGCGTGCTTCCTCCCGCAAATGGGCCAGGCATTCCAATCAGGATCGCCACCCAACGGGAATTGGATGGCACTGTGACCTTGTCCGCACCCAGTTACGCGGGGAGGAGTTATGTAATGGAAGTCTCGTTGGATTTGCGGACGTGGGCCCCGATCTTGACCAATCCCGCCACTAGCAGCCAGATCGGGTTCGCGGTATCCAATTCTTCTGGTCTGGGCATGGTTTATTACCGGCTTTCTGGCACGGCTGACGCAATGCTGCTAAAGCCGGGTGATACTGGTTTTTTTATTTCACCGACGAGATAGGTTCCCTCCCGCGGGAACGCACTTCTTTCTTCCGGCGTCTGGCAGACTACGGCCTCAGGCCCACATCCTGTATGAAAACCTTGAATGCATCAGGGCTGCCGCTTGGCTCAACGCCCTTGATCTGGAGGCTGGCGAGGCCGGACGAAGTTGCCACCTGCCTGGTTATCATTGGGACCCGGAAGGAGACATCCTGGATGCTCCGTTCTGTCTGAAGGAATCGACCGTGCCGCGTTATGCCTGCGACCTGCCTGTGGTTCCTTACGTCGCGCCCGCCAAGATTGGGCGCAACGATCCGTGCCCGTGTGGCAGCGGCAAGCAGTACAAGAAGTGCCGCTTGAACCAGGTGTGAAGATTGCAAATTCAGTACGCCGAATGGCTTGCCGCTTTGACCATTGGCGACGATACTTCACGAACGATGAGTGCAGGGCCAGTAACACGAACGCTTCGCGGTTGTTGCCGACTGTTATCGGTGATTGCGGCGTTGGCAGGGGGTCTCAAGCTGGTTGTGTTTGCAGATGAGAAGCCCGGGCAAAATGTTTTGACGTTGGTTTCTCAAACTGGCTTGAGCGGTTACGTGAGCATTACCGGCGCATGGAGCCCGCCTGCCACGCCAACGCCTACTGTTCGTTTTGTGGGTTTCACCAACAACGACCCCGAGTTGACGTTGAACGTCAAGAGCGGGAGGACCAACCAGGTGGAGTTCTCAACCATCCTGCTTACATGGGTGGCCATTGGGACCGTTGCAGTACCGAATCCTCCCGATGGCGGGGCTGGGTCCGCCAGCGTGTCGAGGACACACTCGAACGCCGCACAGCTTCCATGTTTTTACTACCGGTTGGTTGAGCTGCCGTGAACCATTGAGCCGCCGGAAAACAATTCAACCAGATGCTCCACCTTTCCGCTGATTTTCCTGCCGCCCTGGATGCCATCTGCATCCACGGCGCACGGCACCACAACCTGAAGAACTTCTCGCTCGCCATTCCGCGCGGGAAGTTTGTGGTGGTCACCGGCGTCAGCGGCAGCGGGAAGAGCACGCTGGCGTTTTACCTCATCTTCGCCGAGGGGCAGCGGCGGTTCCTCGACGCCATGAACGCGTATGCGCGGCAGTTCGTGGAGCAGATGGCCCGGCCGGACGTGGATCTCATCACGGGCATTCCGCCGACGGTCAGCATCGAGCAGCGCAACTCGCGCGGTGGCGGCAAGTCCACCGTGGCCACCGTCACGGAGATTCATCATTTCCTCCGGCTGCTGTTTGCCAAGCTGGGCACGCAGTTCTGCCCCATGTGCAAGGTGCCGGTCACCGGACAGACCCGCGATGCGCTCGCGGAGAACCTGCAGGCCGAACTCAAGCGGCGCGGCGACCTGCTGCTGCTCGCGCCCGTGGTGAAGAATCGCAAGGGCTTTCATAGCGAGGTCGCGACCTGGGCGGCCAAGAATGGCTACGCCGAAGTCCGTGCGGATGGGAAGATGTACCGCACCGATGAACCCTTTCGTCTGGATCGCTTCAAGGAGCACGATGTTGAAATTGTGGTGGGCGTGCTGGAGCGTGCTCGTAGCGCGGGCAGCCGTGCCCGCGCGAACCCAGACGGGACTGAACGCGCGGGCAAGGCTGCCCGCCCTACACACGAGCTCGTAGATACCGCGCTCAAGCTTGGCCACGGCACGCTCTACGCCCTCGACAACCGGCGGCAGCTCACCGTCCACAGCACCGAACGCGCCTGTCCCACGTGTCACACCAGCTTCGCCGCGTTGGATCCAAAGAACTTCTCGTACAACTCCGTGCAGGGCTGGTGCCCAAAATGCCGGGGCTTTGGTGAACTTTTCTACATTCCCGATGTGGAACGCGGTGCGAACGCAGACTCGATCGAGGAAAGCTGGTGGAGTTGGTCGAACGAACGGGAGGTTTGCCCGGAGTGCCAGGGAGCGCGGTTAAATCCCGTGGTGCGTGCGGTGCGCCTCGTCGTAGGAGACGACGTGACACGTCCAACTTCCAAATCATCCGCCGGGTTCCGGAAGAAGAAGTCAGCGACTTCTCACGTCGTCTCCTGCGGGCCGACCATCGACTTCTTCTCCACCGCCAACGTCGAGCAGGCGCTCGCCTACTTCAACACGCTTAAGCCAGTCGGGCGCGATGCGGAAATCGCCCGGGACATCCTGCCGGAGTTGCGTGAGCGGTTGAAGTTCCTCAGCGAGGTCGGCCTCGGCTATCTCCAGCTCGGCCGCGCTGCGCCGACCCTTTCCGGTGGTGAAGCCCAGCGGATGCGCCTGGCCGCCCAGCTCGGTTCAAATCTCAGCGGCGTGCTTTACGTGCTCGATGAGCCGACCATCGGCCTGCACGCACGCGACAACGCGCTCCTGCTCGGTGCACTCAAGAAGCTTCAAGCACGCGGCAACTCCTTGCTCGTCGTGGAGCATGACGAGGACACGATGCGCCATGCCGACTGGGTGATTGACCTTGGCCCAGGCGCGGGGGTGAAGGGTGGCGAAGTCATCGCCAGCGGGACATTGGCAGAACTCCTTGCTCACGAAACGTCGATCACCGGGCAACAACTCCGTGCGCAGGAAGGGAAGAAGTACCCCAGTCGCGGTACCCGGCGTCCCGTAATCGCAGGCTTCAGCCTGCGCGGCAAAACGGATTCGACGATGCGCAGGCAGAAGACTGCGACTACTACAGTCACGAATGTCCTCACGCTTCACAACGCCGCCACGCACAATCTCAAGCATCTCACTGTTCGTTTCCCGCTGAACCGTTTTGTGGTCGTCACCGGGGTGAGCGGCAGCGGCAAGAGCACCTTGATTCGCGAGTGCCTCCTGCCCGCCGTGCAAGCCACCCTGGCCAAGCCCCAGCGCGGCACCACTCCCTCCGGCAAACGCCAGACCGCATCCGGTCCCTCGCTCACCGGCTTTGAGTCCCTGGCCACCGTTTACGAAGTGGACCAGTCGCCCATTGGTCGCACGCCGCGTTCAACGCCGGCTACGTACGTCGGTTTCTTCGATGACATCCGCAACTTGTTCGCCCAGGTGCCCGAGGCGCGGATGCGCGGCTTCGGACCGGGCCGGTTCAGCTTTAACAGCGCGGCGGGCCGCTGCCCGGGCTGTGACGGGGCAGGGGAGGTGAAGCTCGAAATGAACTTTCTGCCGCCCGCCTACGTGCGCTGCGAAGTCTGCAACGGTTTGCGGTTCAATCCTGAGACGCTCGATGTCCTCTTCAACGGCCGTAACATCGCACAGGTGCTTGACCTTAGCGTGGCCGAGGCGCTCGATTTCTTCGCCGCGCAAAAGAGGATCCGCCGTCCCCTGGAGGCGCTGCGCGACACTGGCCTGGATTACATCAAGCTCGGTCAGACCAGCCCGACGTTGAGCGGTGGCGAAGCCCAGCGCGTAAAGCTGGTGACCCACTTGCTCGGCGGCCTGAAAGACGGCCCCGACATGCTGCCCAACCCGAAATTCCAAACCCGAAACGCAAAACTCTTCATTCTGGAGGAACCCACCATCGGCCTGCACATGAGTGACGTGCAGCGGCTCGTGGAGGTCATCCAGCGGCTCGTGGACGCGGGGCACAGTGTCATCGTGATCGAGCACAACCTGGATTTGATCGCCGAGGCGGACTGGGTGATCGATCTTGGCCCCGAGGCGGGTGAATCGGGCGGTGAGCTGGTGGCGGAGGGAACGCCGGAGGAAGTGACGCGGTGCAAGCATTCGCACACGGGGCGGTTCCTGGCGGGACTGGTCGGTCGGAGAAAGAAGTAAGCAGTGTTCAGTATTCAGTAGGCAAGTGGGTTGACTTCTGACTGAACACTGAACACTGAATACTGATCGCTTTTCTTGAGCCTCGACTACGAAGAAATCATCGAAGGTGTTTCCGTCCTGCGCCGCGCATCTGCCGGCCGGCACGAGGACATCTGCGCGGCCTTGCACACAGCGTTCGCGAGTGCGCTCACGGGTAACGTGGTCGCCCGGCTGCTGGAGCCGCGTTCCATTGTGCAGTTGTCGCCGGGCACCTTCGTTCGGCCGGATCTGGCGCTGGTCACGGCGGCGACGGGGAAGCTCTGGCTGGCGGTCGAGATCGTCAGTTCCACGGATCATCGGTGGGACACGGTGACGAAGAAGGAGCTGTACGAGCAGTACGCCCTGCCGCGCCTGTGGATGGTGGACCCGCGCTACGACAACGTGGAGGTCTATCACGGCAGTCCGCATGGGCTGGCGTTGCAGCACATTTACGCCGGCCGCGAAATGCTCACGGAAAAGTTGCTGCCGACCTTGGAACTCCGCGTGGCCGAGCTGTTTGCCCCCCGGGTGTAAATGCTGGCCCTGCGTCTTGCTGGGTTGTTCGGGCGGCACTAATGGGCCCTGAGACCACACCTCACGCAGTGCCCATTTCCTGCTGAAATAACCGACCTTCCTCGGCACGGCGAAGAAAACGTCCCATCGAAAGTGCCCGCATCAAGCCCACCCCATAACGTCCATACTCATCAGCGCCGTAAGTACCGGTTGGGAGGTGCGCGAACAGAGTCCGCATGCGAGGCACATCGAGGCAGCGCGAAGCGAGGTCGCACCGGCTGATCTGCTCGATCTCCGTAGCGATCGCCGCCTTCTCCCCGGCTAGGTGAAGCAGCACATCCGCAGATTGGCGGCCGTGGCGGGTTTCCTTGAGCACCATTTCAGGAAGCCGGTCCGCCATGGCATCGCGGATCAATGAGCGGGGCATTCCGTCGCGGATGAAATGCTCCTCGGGCACGGACAGGCAAAACTCCATCACCCGCCGGTCACTTGTTGGGTCTGTCATTTCGATGCCGGCCAGGCGTTGCGCGGCGGCGGCATGCATGCCGAAGTCGAGACGGCGCAGGGACCAGATGCGCAGGGCGCGCCCTTCCAAATCCCGGGCCAGCTCGAGAAAACGTTCCGGTGTGATGCCTTGGGCGAGTGCGAATTCGGGGCGGAGGCCGGTGGCATCCTCGACTCGTAGCGGAGACCGCCGGTGCCATCGGCGTAAAAATTCGGGCAGCAACGGGCGCACAATTTGGCTGATCAGCGGCCTCCATTTCTGGCCCCGCCGGTGGAGGGCCCGGGCCAGTCTTGTAGCCATGAGCCACTGCCGGCTCCCGACCAACGTCGAGAGCGCGCGACGTCCGTCGTAGCTGGTGGAAAAATTACCATTGGCACCTGTGAGCAACACCCGCAATCCCCGCTGCCGGGCCTCCATGAGAATCGCGTGAAACCAGATGAGGTTGCCTGGGTTTAATTGTGGATACTCAGCGGCTCCGCTCATGCGATCCAGCGGCCCGAGCAAGCCGCTGGCGTTGTTCGGTATCAGGACGTGCCGGAGGTTGGGATACATCGCCGCTGTGGCCGAAGCGTGGCTGCGTTCGTCGCAGAAGCGGCCGCGAAAGCGGCTGTCATCCATCGGGCTGGCCGGTACGGCGGTGAACGCTGTCAGTGTCCCGCCGCGCTTTGCGAGCAATCGGGCGGCGCTGGCGGTCACGCTCGAACTGTCCAGGCCGCCGCTCAGGTGCGAGCCAACCTTGGTTTCGTTTCCTATCCGGGCGGCCACTGCCTGGTCCAGCACGGAGTGGAGTCCCTCGGCATATTCACGTGGGTGGGCGAGCCGCAGGAGCGGGATATTTTCCGGCGCCCAGAAATCGTGGAGAACGACACGCTCCCGCTCGAACACCAAGGTGTGGCCGGAGGGCACGGAGAAAATATTGCGAAAGAACGTGGGGCCGCCTATTTCGGTCCTGGTGAGCCATTGCGCGACCTTGGTTTCATTGATTACCAATGGAATATCGCCAAAAGCGAAGAGTCCGCGGGCCTCGCTCGCGAAACGAAATTCACCCCGCTCCGCCCAGTAGTGCAGTGGACGATAACCGGCAACATCCCGGGCCAGAACCAAACGCCGATTCCTTGCGTCCCACAGCGCTAGCGCAAAATCTCCAAGCAGCCGCTTTGGAAAATCCAGGCCCCAGCGGCGATAGGCATGCAGCAGGACGTCCGGTCCTGCTACACCTTGAAGGCCCAGCTCTGCGGCCAGCTTCGTGAGGTTATCGAGACGGCCATCCAGCAGCAGGTGGAGTTCATCAAGCTGGCTGGCGGTTGATTCGTCACAGATGCCCAAGTCAGCTCCGTCAACCCGCCTAATTTCCAGCGGGGAGCCAGCGTGGAGCCGTAAGGCGCGAAGCCCGGGTTCGATGCTGCTATGGGCTCTAGTGGGTAACGCACCGATGATTGCCATGGGGCGCTACTTCCTTATTCCGATGGGAATGGTTGCCGACTTTAACGAATCAGGAGACAAATCCATCACCCAAGCCATCATTGCTGATGGTAGGGTCTCCTTCAGTGTCCAAGGCGACGTCCAACACGTGAAGCACAGGCGGGGACCACGTCTTCAGGTTGGGCCGTTGGTCGCCTGCTTCAGAATTCGAAGCTGTGTTGGTTTTCAATTGTACACTCTGCAAAAAGCCAAATCTCCTGTCAAGTTGGAACCACTGCAAAAGCAGCTTCTGTCCGATAAAAGCCTGCCTTTAAATAGAGGCGCATCATGGAGTTCAAAAGATTTCTGCGATTTACGTTGTATTCGCCCGGCAAACCGTCAGGATGGCCCCGCAATTAGATTGCTCAGAGTTAGCTAGGCATGGTGAATCGTCAGGTGAACG
>RFSE01000150.1 GCA_009924135.1 Pseudomonadota bacterium
TCCTGCCGTGGTTTGCGTCGTCCCAGTGCCATGCTTACCATGGACGCGCCGCAGCGTTCGCGCGTTACAGGAGGAAGCGTTTTTTAACAGGCTGTTAGGCGTTACGCCACTGTTCGGTATTCTCACGTTGCCGCGGCTGATCCCGCGCCGAGCGGGACACAGCCGCGCTCCGGGGCGGTTGCAAGATACGCCGGTCCCATCTTCGGCTCCCCCCGTCCGTTACGACTACCGACACGAAAGCGCGGGCCGTGGCGTTTTCCCTGACAAACAGGTTCTGGGAGCAGAAGCCAGGCGGGGCGTTCCGACACTGTTACCCGCCCTTCGCCAGATACGTCATCGCGCGTTTGCTGGGCATGAAGAGGTAGGCTCCTCCCCGGACGGTCACGAAGCGCGGCAACGGAGCGGTGCGCTGGTCGAGGTCTTCGCCAGGGATCAGCAGGGAGGTGGGGTCGTTCGGCCGGCCGTTGTCACCGACCAAGGGGTCGCGGCAGCCGGAGAGGCCGTTGAAGCGCGGGTTGTTCGCCCAAACCTGCTGCATGAACTCGAACTGGCTCTTGATGCTCGCGTTGATGCAGAAGAAGTGCAGGCCCCGCGCCTGGCCATCGTCGCGCAGACCGAGAATCGCCCGCAACCCTTGCAGGTCATCCACGCGGTCCAGCACGGTCAGGTCAAACATTGGCGGCCCATAGGGCTTGCCGCGTCGGAGGATGCGATGCCGGGCGCTCATGTGGAGCGACTCCGCCGGCTCGGCGGGCCGGATCATGTCCCGCGGATTGGCGCGGCGGATGTGCGCCCCGAAGGGACAGCCCAGACCGCGCGCGTCAGTCTGGGCGAAGTTGAAGTCGTTGGCATCCTGCAGGGCGGGATTGTCACATTCCGGGGCCAGCGTCAGCGGCGCACCGCTGGGCCAGCGCCCCACGAGTTTCGCCGCCAGCCGGACCATGAAAGCGGGGTCCGCCACGCCGCGCCACCGAACGGACTCGGCCTCCATGAAGCGCCAGAAGGCGGCCACGTCCTGGGCCAGCTTGCGATAGACGACGAACGTGCCGTTCATCCCGAAATCCCGGCGGCCCGCATGTAAAGGGTTGGCCGAATCCAGAAGCAGCCCTTGGGGATCGGCTGCCGCGTCGAGCAACGGGTTGACGGTGTGGTAGCCGTATTCGTTGATGTATCCGAGGATGAACTCGCCGGTGTTCACGCCGGCCCCACCCCGTTTGACGCCCTTGATCTCGGGCTGGCTGATGCCGTCCCGGAAGCCAAAGGGTTCCTTGCCATGCCACGGCCGTGAGCCGGATTCGCGGGCCACCATGCTCGCTCCCGGACACGCGCTGGTCCGGGCCTCCCACTGCTCACACCGTTTCGCCAAGGCGGCCGGCGATTCCGCATGGAGGATCAGGACGACATCGACGGACAGGTCCCCTGGCCTGCCAATCTGCCAGGTCGCAGGAGCGCTGGTCCCGGTGTCGCCGAGATTGCGGGCGCTTTCGGACCCGCCAGCGGCACCCGCCAGAAATTCGGCGGGGAACGTGTTCAAGCAGTTCTCCGGGAGGCCCAGCACTCGCAGGCCCGTCGCCGTGAAGGCCAGGTTCACCGCGCTCGGAGGCCTGGCCTTATGACGGTTCGGCGTCGTGCGCCAAGACCTTGCGAACGTAACTTCCGGCAGCGCATGACTTAGCCAATCCCGCGCCCCCGCCCCGTCCTCGAAATGCAGAAAGTAGAACGCGCTGTCCGGCAGGTGCGAGTAACCGCTGGTGATGAACCCCTGAATGTCAGCGCGGGCTTCGGGCGAGAGCATCGGGTCGGCGGGGGCGTCAGCGGGCAACTGGGCAGCAGCGGTTTTCATCTTGTGGTTTTACACCGGGTTCAGGCGCAACTGGCTCCTCGTTCTGAGGCGGCTCAAAGCCCGCGTGCCCTTCAGCCATGCGCCGCACCGCCCAGCCGTAACTCCGGGCGAATACTCGATCATCGATGAGGTTTAACACCGTGGTGTCTTCATAGGCGCTGTAGAAGACATTGGAGGAGACTTGGTGTTTGCGGAGAAACTGTTTCAGCGCCGCGACATCCTGCGCCCCCGCCTGCGGGTAATCCGGGGCCGAAAGCCACAGCGCATCCAGACCGGAGAGAATCATCTCGGCGAACTCGTCGATGTAGTTCTCCCACGTGCCATCGTAATTGCTGACCATCAGAAAACGCCGCTCGTCATCCAGCAAGGCCCAGCGCACCGTGTGAATGGTGCTGATGCCGGCCAGCGAGCCGGGAGGCGACAACCGCCGGGCCACGAAATCCACCAGGGCGAGCACCGCCTTCAAGCGCTGCCGCCGGTCCGGGTGAACGTCCGTGACCAGCGTGAGCTGGTTCTGCTGGATCACATTCTCCGGCGGACAATCGGGATCGGTGGTGCGCGGCGGCGCTGGCACCTCCGCCTGGCTGTAGGTGCTGGGGGCCGGCATGGGCACGTTGCTGAGCAGCCGGTTGAAGAATCGGATCACGCCGATGCGGCCCATCGTCTTGATGATCTGCAAACCGGCAAAGTACACCTCCGCCGCACCCAGCAGCCGCGCGAGCCGGATGAATTCCTTCAAGATCAGGAACACCGCGCGAAGCACTTCCCACGGCAGGCAAAGTGCGTCCCACAGCTTGCGCAGGGCGGTCCCGAGACGCATCAGGTCCGGCAGCGCCCAGAAGACGTCGCAGGCATTGGGCTTGGCGAGGCACTCCTGAAACCAGGCCTGCAACTCCACGTAGGACGTGAGTTCCGCCAGATTGTCGCCCCGGAAGGCGACGTAATAGGCTCCGGGCGCGACCAGGTGGCGGCTGAGGAAGGCGGCAAAGTCCGCCGGGCCAGCATAGCCCTCGCAGCAGCCCCACAACGCATCCGGCCGCCGGGAGAGGTCCTTGATTTCCTTCAGGTGCGCCGCCAAGGAACCGTCATAGTCGGTCGCCAGCAACAGGCGCTTCCGTCCGGCCCCCCGGTCCGGGTCATTAAGCAATGCGAGCCGGGCGAAGTGGATCGACTGGCTGGCGGTGAACTCGATGCGAACGTCAGTGACGGGTCCCAGCCCGGGCTTGCCTTTGATGTTCCTGCCAAAGGCGTTCAACTCCGCGCGCAAAAGCTCTTCCTTTCCGGCACACACCGGGATGAGAACAAGGATTCCTTCAGCAGGCATAGGCCTGCCCCTTGAATAACAAGGGCCGCTAATTAGAGCAAGATAACTGACGCAAGTTCTTCAAATTGTTTCGAGTGCGGAAACCGGCAAGACCGGCGTACTAACCCGATCCAATTATTGTATAACGGACTGAGGCGAATGTTTGCTTCCAAACCCTCGCACGCCTCATACCTCATCACGTTCAAGCGGCGTAAATGCCGCACGCCGTGGGCCATTGCCCCTTTACGTCCGCAACCACTTTTGGGCGCGGCTACTCTTCAAAATGGCTTCGCACAGCTTCACCTCGTGGTGGCCGTCTTCGGCGGTCGCGAAGAGCACGGGCGTCCTGCGCCCGCTCGCGATGTGCTGATAGACCGCGCGGTAATGCATCTTGTGACTGTCCGGAAAGCCTTCAGGGTGACCGCCGGGATAGTCGGTGTAACCCGCGATGTCCTCGCTGAAGCCGGCGGTGGCGCGTTGGAGAATCTGATTCGGCTCATCCCGGCGGCCGACCAGGATTTCGTTCGGTTGCTGGAGGTCCCAGCGCACGCTGCCCTTGGTTCCGTAGATGCCGAGCGCGAGGCTGCACTTCCATCCGGCGGCCACCTGCGAGATGGAGGCGTTGGCGTGCGTGCCGTTTACAAAGCCATGCTTCGCCTGGCCAAACTTGAGCAACAGGCTGCCGAAATCCTCGGTGTCCACCTGGTAGGGCAACATGGTTTTCGGGTCCACCTTGGCAAACGTCTGCACCTCGCCGCGCGGGCGGTAACGGGTTTTGTGAAACGTCTCCAGATGCGCGAACACGGCCTCCGCCTTCGCGCCCAGAATGAAGGAGACGGCGTCGATCCAGTGCGTGCCGATGTCGCCGACGGCACGGAGCTTGCCGCCTTCACTGGCGAGCAACCGCCAGTTGTAATCGGTCGCCTGCAGCAGCCAGTCCTGAAAGAAATGACCCTGCACGTGGATGATCTGGCCCAGGTCGCCGCGTTCGACCATCGCGCGCATCTGGAGCACGGCAGGAAAGAAGCGGCACATGTAATTCACCGCAAAGACCGGCGCACCCGCCTTCCTCACCGCCGCCACCACCTTGACGGTTTCCTTCGCCGTCATGCCCAGCGGCTTTTCGCAGACGACATGCTTGCCGGCGGCGAGGGCGGCGAGGGATTGCTCGACGTGCACCTTGTTCGGCGACGTGATGTGGACGACATCCACGTTGGGCGATGCGAACATCGCGCGGTAATTGTAATCGCCATAAACCTCGGGGATGCCCCACTTGTCGGCACAGGCGCGGGCGGATTTGGTGGAGCCGCAAATCGCGGTAACCTGCACGCCGAGGCGTTTGAGCGCTTCGATGTGGACAGGTCCGATAAAGCCGGTGCCGATCACGCCGGCACGGAGGGTATGCAACGGGACGTTCATGACCAAAGCGTGCCTGAAACTTCATCTCCGGCAAGCCCGGGGTCGCGCGATGACAGCGCAGGGAGCGAAGGTCCCGGTCCGGTTTCATTCGCCTGCTTCGCAGCTTTCGCGCGCCGCTTCCCCCACGGTTGACGCGTTCCCGTGCACCAAGCAAAATCGCGTGCAGAACATGCCAACACCGCCTTCCGAACGCATCCGCTACGCCCACACGAACCTCATCGCGCACGACTGGCAGCGGCTGGCGGACTTCTACTGCCAGGTGTTCGCCTGCGTGCCGGTCAGCTCGGAGCGCGACCACCACGGCCCGCATGTGGACGCGCTGACCGCCATGCCGGGCGCGCGCATCCGGGGCCGGCATCTGCGCCTGCCGGGACACGGCGAGCACGGCCCGACGATTGAAATTTTCACCTATTCCGAAACCCAGCCGCTGCTGCCCACGGCGTTGAACCGACCCGGCTTCGCCCACCTCGCGTTTGAAGTGCCGGATGTGGAAGCCAAGCGGACCGAAATCCTCTCGCTCGGCGGCACGGACGTGGGACAGCTCGTGACCATCGACATTCCGGGCGCAGGGCGGTTGACCTTGATCTACATGACCGATCCCGAAGGCAACATCATCGAACTCCAACGGTGGCACTGAACTGGAACTGGTGACCCGCTCCGAATGAGAGCAACTGCGCAATTCCTCATGAACCTGTGGTTCAACTGGCTTGGCCGTTGGATGCTGATCTTTTTCAGTCTGGTGGTGATTTCCCGCACAAGCATGGCCGCGGACGCTGACCGGACGCCGACCATCATCATTGATGAAACCGGCTGGGGACAAACCCGCATCGTGGACATGGAGAAAGTGTTGCAGTCGGCGGCCCAAGTTTTCTGGGAACAATGCCCGAACACGCGGCTGGACCCGATCTGGGTGCATCATCGCAAGGACCATCCCCAGGCCGATTGGAAACGTGATCGCCAGGGCAGGATCGTTGTAGGGCTGGCCTCCGGCGAGCGCTTATGGGCACAGATGGCCTTTCAGTTTGCCCATGAGTTTGCCCATGTGCTCGCGGCCCAGAGCAACGATCCAAACCAGCACTGGCACAACGACAAGCACGCGAACATGTGGCTGGAGGAAAGCCTCTGCGAGACGGCTTCGCTCTTCGCGTTGCGGCGGATGGGCGAACGCTGGCAGACCGCACCACCTTACGCCAAATGGAAATCCTACGCCGCATCGCTCGCCAATTACGCTCAACAACGACTGGCCGACCCGAAGCGGCAACTGCCACCAGGCACCACCTTTGCCGAATGGTTCGCCCAACAGCAGCCCGGCCTGCGGAAGCATCCCACGCAGCGCGAGTTGAACTGCGTCATCGCCACCCAGCTTCTGCCGCTGTTTGAAGCCGAGCCGGAACACTGGGAGTCGCTGACCTGTCTCAACCTCGGTCCGCACGACGAAGACAAATCGCTCGCGCAACACCTGGCGGAATGGACGGCGGCGTGTCCCGCAAAACACCGGCCCTTCATCGCGAAACTGGGTGCGGTGTTCACTCCGCCGCGCTGATTTGGGCGGCAGTTGGGCGAAAGGGCGCGCAGCTCGGCGGGCCGGGTGGATCTGGTGGGCCAGTCCTTCGGCGTGGTGAAGCTCACGACCGGCAGCGGTTTGGCCTATGACTTCGCCATTCCCCGCCGTGACCGCAAGGTGGCGCTGGGACACAAGGGCTTTACCGTCGAGTTCGACGCGGACATCACGCCGCAGGAGGCCGCGAGCCGACGCGATTTCACACTCAACGCACTGATGTTCGATCCGCGCCGTGGCGAGGTGCTGGATTTCTTCGGCGGCCAGGCGGACCTGCACGCCCGCGTGTTGCGGCACACGAGCGGGGCCTTCGTCGAAGACCCGTTGCGGGTGCTGCGCGGGATGCAGTTCGCCGCGCGCTTCAACCTGCAGGCCGCCCCGGAAACGATTGCTCTCTGCCGGAGCATCAAGGCGACCTATGCCGAGCTGGCGTTGGAGCGGGTGCGGGACGAGTGGTTCAAGTGGGCGGCCAAAAGCGTGGTGCCCTCGGTCGGGTTGCGCTTTCTCGCGGACACGGAATGGCTGGAGCACTTCCCGGAAATCGCCGCGTTGCGCGGCACGCCGCAGGACCCGGAGTGGCATCCGGAAGGCGATGTCTTTACGCACACCGCGCACTGCTGTGACGCGCTCGTAAAAGTGCCGGAGTGGCAGGCGGCGGACGAGGAATCGCGCATCACCTGGATGCTCGCGGTGCTCGCGCATGATTTCGGCAAGCCGGCGGTGACGCACGAAGCGATGCGCGACGGACGGATGCGCATTGTTTCTCCCGGCCACGAAGAGGGCGGCGTGGAGCCGGCGTTGAAATTCCTCGAACGCATTCATTCACCGCACGCCATCCGCGACCGCGTGCTGCCGCTCGTGGCGAACCACCTTGCGCACCTGCAACCGGTCACTGACCGCGCGGTCCGCCGGCTCGCGAAACGCCTCGAACCGGAGACCATCGCGGGCCTGTGCGTCATCGTGACCGCCGATCACAGCGGCCGTCCGCCCAAGCCCGCAGGCGTCCCGGAGAGCGTGAAAAAGCTGCGGGCCAAGGCGGAAGAGCTACGCGTGCAGGACAGCGCACCGAAACCAATCCTGCAGGGCCGCCACCTGGTCGCGGCGGGGATGAAACCGGGCAAGGAGTTCAAAACCATCCTGCACGACGCCTTTGACGCGCAGTTGGAAGGTCAGTTCGGCGACCTCGAAGGGGCGCAAGAATGGCTGGGCCAACGCATCGCGCCCCGGCGCGATGCCATGTTGTAAACCGGGAAGGGTGAGACGCCGTCGAACCCCATTCCGAGCAGAAAGAAGCCCCAGTTTACGATGAGACATTCCGCGATGTCCGGCATGTTCGTACGGGTAGCGAGGCTTTGAGAAAGTGTCGGCCAAAGCGGCGGACAAAGTGCACTTTTGATGCGGTCGTTGCCGGGCAATTAAGTTTGCCCGAGGGGCATCGGCGTGTAATGAATTACCCCGTAATGAGCAAATTGATTCGCGCGACCACTTTGGACGACGTCATCCACGTCGTTCAGCTTGAACCGCTTGACGCGAACGACGCTTGCTACGCCAATCTGGGTAATGCACGGAGCAGCAGCCAGCTTCTCCGGATGCAACGCCACATTTTGGACAGCCTGCAGAAGGGCATCCCCTTTGTTCACGTTGCCTTCGTCGGCCACCGGGGTGGCGGCAAGACAACCGAATTGCTGCAATTGGAAATCAAGCTGGCCGGCGAAGGGTTCACTCCCATTCATCTCGAGGTTGACCCCCAATTACGCAAGGACGCCGATTATCCTGAACTTCTCCTGTGGCTGGTTGACACCCTGGTCAATGAGTTTCACCGGCGCGGGTGGCCGCTGGACCGTGCCATCGTCGAGGACATCACCCGCTGGTTTGGCGAACGGACCATCGAAGCAGACGAAACCAACAAGAAACAAATCCAACTGGATTCCGAGGCGGGTGGCGGCGCAGGAGGCGACTGGTTCGGGCTTAGTTTCAAGCTCCGCTCCTTCATCAAATCCTCCTTGTCCGGCAGCGTCGAACAGCGCCACAAGTTCCGGCAGGTCTTGCGCAAGTGGAGCGTGGACCTCGTGGACCGGGTGAACAAGTTCCTCGCGCATGCCCGCGCCGTGCTCCGCACTCATGGTCAACCCGACCGCCTGCTTATTGTTCAGGACAACCTGGATCGTCTCCCGCCTGACTCCGCGAAGCGTTTGTTTGTGGAGAGCGGAGAAATCCTCCTTACGTTGGAGGCCGATTTCATCTGGACGGCCCCGGTGGACATGAAGCTCGCCCCCTACCGGCTGGACTCCATCTTCGATACTTTTCACATGCCCATCCCGGCCCCGCGGCTGAAGAACGGGCAGGTTAACCAACCGGCCTTGGACGGGCTGCTCGAACTCATTGCCAAACGGATGGACATCCCAGCGGTGTTTGATTCCATCGAGACGGCCAAACTGCTTTGCTTCGCTTCGGGTGGCAGCCTGCGGGATCTCCTTCGCCTCATTCAAGAATCGCGCCTGACGGCGTTGGTGGAGAACAAACCGAAGATGGACGCCGCCTGTGCTCACGAGGCCGTCAAACAGTTCCGCTTGAACTGCGAGCGCAGCCTCATTCCCGGCAATCTCTACTATCCGATTCTCGCCGAAATCCACCTGACCAAAAACGACCCGGCGGGAACCGAAATCGCCGCCGCGCGGGAGCGCTTCTCCGAGCTGATCTTCAACGACAGTGTCTTCCAATACAACGGCCAGGACACTTGGTATGACGTGCATCCCGTCATCCTCGAAATCCCCCGCTTCAAGGAAGCCCTCCAAGCCCTGCGTGAATCCCGGCAGCGAATCCAACCCGCTTGACGCGCCGCCTGATCCCGAGCGGGAGTTCCGGGCGGCCGTGATCGCCCTCTCGCGCGAACCGGGCTTCCGCCTGAACGCGGCCCTCTTCCGGTCCCGGGCCGTGCGTGACCGCACGCAGGAACGGCTCCGGCTGGCCCTCGCAGAAGACAAGATTCTCCTTACGACGCTTGATCTGCGCGAAAGGCCAACGCACCAATTGCTGGCGGAACTGGAGCAACACCTCGCCGCTCACCCCACGCCTGCCGGCCAACGCCGGGCCATCGCGGTCCTCGGCCTGGAAGACCGGCTTGGTCTCGCCATCGCCGGCCTTCCAGGCGGTGAGGAGGAGCGCACCCTCCTCCACACCGCCAACCTCCATCGCGACGCCTTCCCACGTATCTGCCCCTGCCCCATTCTGCTCTGGGTGACGGACGGTGCGTTCCGCGAGCTGGTTCGCCAAGCCCCGGATCTCTGGCATTGGCGCGCTCATACGTTTCAGTTTACCGAGGCGGAGGCGGAATTGAGTGATAAAGAGTCTCAAGCGACCGGCTCCATTCGGAGCTCGGGCGTAGGGCTACCGTACCGTGATTTCCAAGAGCGAGAGGAGGCGCTGGCGCTTTTCCGAACGACCCTGCGAAACTACGAGGCGACGGGCCAAGGCGAGACCACTGCGGCCTGCGCGGTGCGCGACCGTATCAGCAATATCCTCTACGACTTGGGCCGGTTCGCAGACGCAGAACCGCTCGTGTGTAAGAACTTGGCCATACGGGAAAGGACTCTTGGAGCCGATCATCGGGACACGCTTGCAAGCGTTAACAACAAGGCCCTCTTGCTTTATGCCAAACGTGATTTGGCTGGAGCGGAGCCGTTGTTTCGGCGCGCGATTATCGCCCAAAAACGCAAACTGGGGCCGGAACACATCGATACACTGGTTAGTCTGAGCAATCTGGCAGGCCTGTTAAGGAAGAAAGGGGATTGGGCCGGAGCAGAGTCGCTTCTTCGGCAAACCTTGGAAGTCTATGAACGAACTCTGGGGCCGGGACATCATGACACGTTAGTGAACCTGAATAATTTGGCCGCCGTACTGCAATCTAAGGGCGATCTGGAGGAAGCAGAAATGCTGTACAGGCGTGCACTGGATACATCGGAGCGTAAGTCGGGGATGGAACACGCTCATACTCTAGAAAGCCTCAACAACTTAGCTACCCTGCTAAGGAGAAAAGGCGACTTGGCAGGAGCTGAACAGCTATATCGGCGCGCGCTGGCCGTCATGGAGCGCATGTTGGGGCCAGAGCATCCGAGCACCCTGACGAGCCTGAGCAACTTGGCCCGACTGTTGTACGCCAGGAGAGACTTGTCCGGAGCCGAGGCGCTCATTAAGCGCGCAGCGCAAGGATTTCAAGCCACTCTCGGTCCGGAGCACCCAGATACTCAGAGTGCCATGAATGCGCTGACTCTCGTCCGCCGTGCTCAGTTGGAAAAGCCACTGTAGTTCTGACACCACTTACAGCGGGGATGCTTTAACCAAAATTCCAAAGCCGAGATGGGAATAATTGGGACTATCAAATGCGAGTAAGGCAAAATGAAATGCCTTATCGTTTCCTAGTCATCGCCCTGCAAACGACGCGTCAGGCGAAGAGCTCGTCCACCGGGTTACCGCTGGGCAGGATGGGAACGGGACGGCCTTGGTGATCGTCGTAGGACTTGGTCGGGTCAATGCCGAGGTGGCGGTACATCGTGGCGAGCACATCTTGCGCGGTCTTCGGATTGTCGGCGGGATACGCCCCCTGCTTGTCCGAGGAACCGATGACCCGGCCGCCCTTGATGCCACCACCGGCGACGGCGGCGCTGAAGACGTTCGGATAGTGGTCACGACCACCGGTAGAGTTTACGCGCGGCGTGCGGCCGAACTCGCCCCAGGCGATGACCATGGTGTTCTCCAACATGCCCCGCTGTTCGAGATCGTCGATGAGCGCGGTGTAGGCGCGGTCCCAGCGCGGGAGGAAGCCGTCGCGCATGGTCTCGTAGCCCTTGACGTGCGTGTCCCACCAACGGAGGTCCACGGTGACGAGGCGCACCCCGGCCTCGACGAGACGGCGGGCAAGCAGCATGCGCTGGCTCCACGCCGGCACACCGCAGCGGTCAGGCGTGGGCGCCAGGTATTCGGGCATGAACCCGTAGCGCTCGCGGAGACTGGTCGGTTCGGCGTCGAGATCGAAGGCCGCCCGCGCATCCGGGCCGCCGACGATGTCCCAGGCCTTTTGCTGGAAACTATCCATGGCACCCATGATGCCGGAGGCATCCACATCGCGCCGGATCTGATCAAAGCTGCCGAGCAGCTTGCGGCGTTCGTCGAGGCGGTCGAAGGAGATGCCTTCCACCGGCGTAAAATTCGGGATCGAGAACGGACCGGGCTTGGCGGGATCGGCCTCCGTGGCGAAGGCGGCGTATTTCGCGCCGAGGTAAGCCGGTCCGGTGCCGGGGACATTGCGCGGAATGACGACGTACGCAGGCAGCTTGGGATTCTGGTGGCCGAGTTCCTTCGCGACGATGGAGCCGCAACTGGGATAAGCGTTCAGTTCCAAGTTCTGCGCGGGTGTCGGCGCATAGCCCGTGAACATGATCTGGTCACCGGCGGAATGGCCCGCGTCGGTGTGATGCAGGCTGCGGATGATCGAGTACTTGTGCTGGATCTTCGCCGACATCGGCAACAGATCGCAAATCTGGATGCCCGGCACGCTGGTGCTCATGGCCCCGAAGGCGCCGCGATAATCCTGCGGGGCATCGGGCTTGGGGTCCCACGTCTCATGCTGGCTGGGGCCGCCGCGCATCCAGAGGATGATGACGGACTTGTCCCGCGAGGTCTTGCCGCCGGCGGCCTTGGCCTGCGCCTCCATGCGGAGGAGGTTCGGCAGGGAGAGGCCCGCAAAGCCGAGAAAGCCCGCGCGGAGAAAGCCCCGGCGATCAGCGCGCAGGAGGCGACGGAATTCAGGGCAGCCAATGTGTTCAGGGCGGAGATTCATGTGACTATTAGCTCTAGGTCAGATGGTCCCCGCCGGAAATGCATTCAAGCGATTTTTCGATTTGGCACACCGACTGCGCCGGTTTGGGATTGAGCCGGGAAATGTGATGTTTTAGGCTCGCACCGTATGAACGTCTTTGTCACCGGCGGCGCGGGCTACATTGGTTCCGTGTGCGTGGAGGAATTGATCAACGCAGGCCACACCGTCACGGTGTTTGACAACCTTTCCGAGGGCCACCGCTCGGCGGTGGATCCGCGCGCGCGGTTCCTGCTCGGCGATCTGGCGGACCGCGAGCTGGTGGCGCGGTCGCTGACCGAGGCGCGGGCGGATGCCGTGATTCACTTCGCGGCCCACGCGCTGGTGGGTGAATCCATGCAGAATCCGGGCAAGTATTTCCGCAACAATGTGGCCAACGGCCTGAACCTGCTGGAGGCGGCGGTCACGGCGCACGTGCGGAAGTTCGTCTTCAGTTCGACCTGCGCCACCTACGGCGTGCCGGACCAGATGCCGATGGACGAGACGTTGCCCCAGCGGCCGGTGAACCCCTACGGCGAGTCGAAGCTGATGTTCGAGCGGATGCTGCAATGGTACCAGCAACTGCACGGGCTGGAGTTCGTGGCCTTCCGTTACTTCAACGCCGCCGGAGCGAGCAAAAAGTTCGGCGAACACCATCGCATTGAAACGCACTTGATTCCCAACGTCCTGAAAGTTGCCCTGGGCCAAAAGGAACAGTGCGAAATCTTTGGGACCAACTATCCCACGCCCGATGGCACGTGCATCCGCGACTATATCCACATCGTGGATCTGGCGCAGGCGCACATCCTCGCCCTGGCCCCGGGCAAGAACGGTTTCTTCAACCTGGGCAACGGCTCCGGTTATTCGGTGCGCGAGGTGATCCAGACTTGCGAACGCATCTCCGGTCGGACGATCAAGGCCATCGAGCAGCCGCGCCGGCCCGGCGATCCGCCGCGCCTCGTGGCAGCAGCGGACAAGGCGCTCCGGGAACTGGACTGGCAGCCTAAGTTCCCGAAGCTGGAAGACATCGTGACCACCGCCTGGGACTGGCACCGGCGGCACCCGCAGGGGTACCGGGACTGAGGCGGAGGCGATTCGACCGGACGAAATCCCCCTCACCTTCGGTAAAGGAAAGGCTGATTTAACCACAGAGACACAGAGTTCACGGAGAATAGCCGTTGAAATTCGTTCTTTGTGTCCTCTGTACCTCTGTGGTTAGTGCCTTGTTCAGAGCCTCCTAAAGAGATGGTCCTACGGTTTTCACCCGACGGAGGTTTTTTACACAAATCCGGCGCTGGCGTTGTCTATGTGGCGAAGTGAGCAGCCAGATGGAACATTGGTGCCGGGAACTGTTTGAGGCGCAAGCCGCCAAACTGATCCTGTACGGCCGCGCGCTGGGCCTTTCGCACAGCGAAGCCGAAGATGTCGTGCAGGAGGTCTTCCTTCAACTGCTGCGACGACCCGAGCCACCCGATCAACCGGATCGTTTTCTGGTCCGGTCGTTTCGCAACCGCGCCTACAACCAACGCCGCAGCCTCTGGCGGCGGCTGGCGCGCGAGTTCGAAGCCCATAGCTGGTTTGAGCCGGCGCCGGATACTGCACCGGAGGAGTCAGCCGCCATGCTGGCCTTGACCCGCCTGCCCGCCGAGCAGCGCGAGGTCATCGTGCTCAAACTCTGGCACCAACACACTTTTGAGGAGATCGCCACCTTGACGGCGGCCTCCCCGAACACGGTGGCGGCCCGTTATCGATATGGGTTGCTCAAATTGCGGACGCAGTTGAAAGGAAAAGACCATGAAGACCTCGAACGACTGGGAAAACCGGATGCCCACCTGGACCCCGCGTCCCCCCTCGGAGCGGCTGGTCGGGAGCCTTTTCGGGTCGCGGCCCTCTGAACCGGCACCCGAACCCGCCGTGCTCCTCCGGCTGCGCTGGGCCGAGGCGACCCTGCGTCAACTGGCGGTCGGCCTGACCTGCGGGGTCGCGTTGCTGGTCATGTTGCACACCGGGGAAGGCGAGGCGGCCCCCCGGCACTGGGTGGACCCGGGGCCGTTTATCCTGCTCTCCGCCTTGAGCAACCAGCAGTCGGCCGCCTACCACTCGCCGCATGTCCATAGCGGATGGAATCACTGTGACCGCCCGCTTTTGGAATGGACAAACCCCCTCCCCATCGCTTCAACTATCCCTTCTTTTCCGGGCCGGAAACTGAACTGACCACCCCACATGAGCGCGGTAAAATCAAAGCCCAACGACGCCAGGAAACCCGAGGCGCAGCCCAAAGCCACCCCGGCGCCCGCCGCCAAGGCCGCAGCCCCCGAGCCGCCGGTAACGGGGCCGGTCAAACCCATGTTCCAGCCGGCGGACTGGCTGACCTTTGTCATCACGACCTTGTTCGTGTTCCTCGGGTACTACTGGACCCTCGCCCCGGATCTGACGCTGGAAGATTCCGGCGAGCTGGCCACCGGCTCCTTCTATGCCGGCGTACCCCATCCGCCGGGCTATCCGGTCTGGACGGTCTTCTCCTGGTTGGTCTGCAAACTGGTGCCCGTCTCGAACATCGCCTGGCGGGTGGCGCTGGCCTCGGCCATTCAGGGCGCGCTGGCCTGCGGTTTGATCGGCATGATGGTGTCGCGGGGCAGCTCGATGCTCATTGAAGGCTTTGAAAGCTTAAAAGGCATCGATGCCAAGGCCGAGAAAGCCATCTGTGTGGTGTGCGGCTATGTGGCCGGTACGGTGATGGCCTTCAACGGCTACCTGTGGAGCCAGGCCGTCATCGTGGAG
>RFSE01000016.1 GCA_009924135.1 Pseudomonadota bacterium
TAGGTTACAGTGTAAGTCACGGCCCCGGTGTTGGTGAGGCTGACGGAGGGCGAGCCGATGCTGATCGTCGGCGGGGTGCTGTCCACGGAGGTCGTGATGTTGAAGGTCAGGCTGCCAAAGAGGTTCGGCGAGCCGTTGTCCGTGGCCGTCACCTTGACCGTGAGCGTGCCCGCGTCACCCGAGGCCGGCGTGCCGGAGAAGGTGCGCGTGCCGGCATTAAACGTGAGCCAGGAAGGCAACGCCGTGTCGTCCGACATGGTGGCCGTGTAGGTCAGCGTCTGGCCTTCGGGGTCCACGAACGTGTTCGTCGGGAACGTCAGCGTGAACGGCACCGTGGCGACCGCCGTCTGGTCCGCAATGGCGTTGGCGACGAACGGGGCCTGGTTGAACGAGCTGGTCATGCGCACGCGCCAAACCAGGAAGAGGGTGTCGTTCTCTAGACCGGCGTCATAGGTCTGAATCGTGCCACTGGCATCGAGGTATTTGCCCGTGCGACTGAGGAAATCGTTGTCGTTGCCGACGAAGAGGAAGTAGTCGTTCGGGTTCGTCGGGTCGTTCGCAGAGACCATCGAAAGCGCCTCCCACTTCTCGCTGATGGTATTGGTGTCGCCGGGGGCGGGGTTGAGATTCAAGCCGAACTTCTCCACTTCGGCCGTGGTGGCGCCGAGTTTGCCGACCATGTTCAGCGCTTCCGTCCAGGCGAGCGGCACGATGGAACCGCGGAGCGTGCCCCCCGGGGCCACTTGGTCGCCTTCCGCGTCATAGGTGCCGTCGATGTTCGAGGCGGACGAGAGGTCGGCCAGCAGGATGGACTTGAAGACCGGGGAACCACTGGAGCCGCGTCCGTTGCCATCGCGCGACAGGATCAAGATTTGATTGGTGCTTAGGGCAACGATCGAGCTTTGCGCGCCGACCTTGTCCACCGTGGTGCCGTTGGTCGTGGAGCCGGTCGTGTCAATGCGCGGGAGCTGGATCACATACTGCGCGATGGGATCGTTCGGCGTGTCGGTGGAAGAAATGTCATAAACGAGCAAGCGCGTGTTGTAACGGCCTTGATTACCCGAGCCGGTGTCTTGAATCGTGGCGCTCTGCATCAGTGCGAAGAGCCGCGTGCCATCCGGGCTTTGCGCGAGGCCTTCCACACCCTGGTTGTCACGGCGACCGTTGACCGGCGTGCCGTTGAAATTGACCGTGCCAACCGGGTTGTGCGGGATGAGCGCGGCGGGAAGGATGAGCTGGCCGTCAATCTGCTTCGAGCTGTTGAAGTGGTAGATCGACGCACCATATTCGTCACCAATCCAGCCCGCGCCGCTCTTGCCGGCGCGCCGGTCGAGGGCCAGGCCTTCGGAATCAAGCGTCAGGCGGTTGGTCACCGTGCCGTCGCTTTGGATCGAGTTGCCGCTGGCCACCGGCACCGTGGTGCCGAAGAGTGACAACGTGCCATCAGCGGGAAGCCCGGTCGTGAATTTCTGGCCGGAGCCGTTGTCGTAGGTGAAGCGGGTCGAACCGGCAAACGTCAGGGCGATCTGGTTCTGCGCCGATGTTGGCGTGGAGTTCGTGTAAGGCGTGAACGTGAAGTCAAACTTGTTGATGCGCGCCCCGTAGTTCGAGAAGGTCGCACCGTTGTTGTAGCCCCGGTCCGGCAGGGTGTTCAGCGTGCCGCTGTAGCTGCCGTTTGTGTTCTTCTTCCAGCCGGTGATCTGCAGATCCGAGACCGAGCCGAGCGATTCGCCGGTGACCGGGTCAATCGTGCTGGCGGGCACGCGGCCCATGCCTTGCAGGCCGAGGTTGATGAAGACCGTGCCGTTGTTCGTCACGCCCGCCGGATTCCACGCCGCAGTGTTGGGCGCATAGACCTCGAGGTTCGTGCTCGCGTAAGGCGTCTGGTAGCTGGTCGTGAGGACCGCCGTGGAGCTGTCTGCCGTGCCGGCGCTGTTCGTGACCCGCACCCAGTAGCTGGTGGTGGCGAGCAGCACGGAGGTCGTGTAGCTGGCGTTGGTCGCGTTCGCAATGGGAGAGGTGGTGGTGCCGCTGGTGCCGACATACCACTGATAAGTCGGCGCAGGTGTGCCAGAGGCGGTGACGCTCAACGTGGTGGCCGAGCCGGTTGGGATGGTCTGGTTGGACGGCAGCGAGGTGAAACTCGGCGCGATGGGATCGTCGTTCAGGATGGTCCCGGTGCCCTGCGACATGGTGAGTGTCACGGTGCCGAGAGAGTTGACCACGTTGGTGAGGTTGACAAAGAACGTCTCGTCGGCCTCCGGCGTCGTGTCGCCGTTGATCGTGACGCCGATGATCTGGGTAAGACTGCCGCCCGCAGTGAAAGTAAGCGTGCCGTTGGTGGCGACATAATCGCTGTTCGCCGTGGTCGCGGTGCCGTTGGTCGTGGTGTAGTCAACGGTGAACGCTCCGGCGCTGGTGGAACGGGTGACGGTGAAGGTGAGCGTCTTGGTCCCGGCATCGCCTTCGGTGATGGAAACGTCATTGATGCTCACGTTGGCGTCATACGCCGAGGCCGTAAACGCGGTCGAACTGAACGGCAGCAAGGTCGTCCCGTCGCCGTTGCCCACGTCGTTCCAGTTGTTGGCCACGTCACCGATCAGTGCGAGATAGCCGTCGAAGGTGGCCTGTCCGGTGCGGGCGCCCTTGTAACTGCCACCGTCGGAGCTGCTGCTCAGAACCACCGCCGTGACGTTGGTGGTCAGCCCGGTGTTGTTGAAATTGGTTGCCGATTCCGTGGTCAGGCCGGCGAGGAAAACCGTCGGCGCATGGGACGCGCCCTGGAAGGCGTACACGGTTTCCGCCGAAGTGCTGAGACCGCGGTTCGCAGCGTCCGCGAACTCCGCCGTGCCCACTGTCGGCGTAAGTATGCCAGCGTTGATGTTGGTAAAAGCCACAATGGTTCCCGCAGCCAGACCGGCATTCGGCGCGATCCACACCCACTCACTCTCAGTGAAGTTGAAAGTGCCGCCGGACCCGATGGCCGAACCGTTCCAGCCGTTGTCCGTGAAGTGGATCACCGTGTTGGCCGGAAGGTTCGTCAACGCGACAAAAGCCACATCGTCGTTGCCATCCGCGTTGAAGCCGACGAAGGCAATCGCGCCCGTCGGCAGCGGGGCCGCCGAACGGATGGCGTAGATCGTGTTCGTCTTCGTCGTGACCGCGTCCTGCGCGGTCACCAGGACAGTGATGATATTCGTGCCGTCCACCAGCGAGATGGCCCCGCTCGTTGCGCCCGAAACGACCGTGGTGCCGTTCACCTTGATCGTCGCGTTGGTGTCCGCGAGGGTCGGCGTGATGGTAATGCTGTTGGTCGAATGATCCGGATAGACGGTGTAGTTGGTCGTACCGCTGGCGAAGGTCGGCGAGAGCCAGAGCGGGCCAGTGTTCACCACGAGCGCCGAGAGGTCGGCATTGCTGCTGCCCGTGGTTGTCCCGTTGGCGGTCGCACTAAACGCCGTGTCCGTGCCGCCGCCATTCTGGGCTTTGACCTCGAACGTGTAGGTCGTAAGCGTGGTCAGCCCCGTCACGGTCTTGGTTCCCCATGTGGCAGCCGTCTGGTACACCGCCGAAGTGTTCAACGTGCCATCCGCCTGGACATACTTGTTCTGCGTGGTTTCGTGGATGGCGAAGAGCGTCCCGGCGGGGTTGCCATTCGCGTTCACCGCGACTTGAAGCGTCGTGGCCGTCGCGCCGCTGACCGTGGGCGCGGAGGGCGCATTGGCCAGCGTCCAGAAGTTGAGTTCCGACGACAGGGTCGTCCCTGCGGCGTTGATAGCGTAAGCTTTGAAGAAGTACTGGGTGTTGACGGCCAGGGAAGACACGCCCAGCGAATAGGCCCCGGTGGTCCCGGCGACCGTGTTTTTGTTGTCAGTGATCGTTACGCCCGTGCTGGTCTTGTAAACAAAACCGCGTTCCGAGACGGTGGCTCCGCCGTCCGACGTGACGTTACCATTCAGGGTCGCTGCCGTGGTGCTGATGCTGGTGGCGGCGGAGGAAGTGACCGTGGGTGCGGCAGTGCCGGAGGCGACGTGCAGGAACAGTTCGCCAGCGGTGATGACCAGCGAACCGGAGAGACCGCTGCCCAGACCGCCGGTGCCGTTGACCGTGACAGACGTGGGGGCCGTACCGTTCACCGCCGTCGTGTTGCCCGATCCTTTGGAAACCAGTTTGTAGTCGCCAGCCACCAAGGCCGTGCCGTTCACGGTGACCGTGACCGCATTCCCGGCCGCCAAGGTAAGCGAACCCGCCCCGGAGACGGTCAGCGGGGCGTTGACGCCGTCATAGGCTGTGAACTGCAGCGGCCCGGTGCTGCCCAGCGTCAGGCCCGCACCCGTCGTGGTAGCGAGCGTGCCGACCGAGCCGCTGCCGCTGGCCGTCAAGGTTTGCGAGCTGCCCAGCGTCAGCGCCGAACTCACCGCCGAAACATCAAACGTGGCCCCGGCCGCGACCGTGATGTTAGGTGTGCTGGCAACCGAACCGGAACCGCTCAAGGCCAACGTGCCGGCGCTGACCGTGGTGTTGCCGCTGTAAGTATTGGCGGCCGTCAACGTCAACGTACCTGCCCCGCTTTTCGTCAAAGCCAGCGCACCGCTGATGACGCCACCGAACGAGCTGCTGCCGCCGCTGCCGCCCACCGTGAGCGTCGTGGCCGCTCCGCTATTTGTGATCGAGCCCGAGCTGGCCAGGGTGTTCGCCGCAAAGGTGTTGCCGTTCAAATCAAACGCCCCAGCAGCCAGGGTCAGGGTGCTGGCTACGGTCCGGGCCGCGCCCAGCTTCACACCGCTGGCGTTGTTGATTTTCAAACTGTTGGGACCGGCCGAAGCGGGAAACTCCGTGGTGGCGGTCGTCTGCTGGGCCGAACCGGCGTATTCCAGTGTGGAAGACCCACCGTAGTTCAGGGCGAACGTGCTCAAGGCCAGCGTTCCACCGGCCATCGTAAGCGTATCGGTGACAGTGGTGTTCGCGCCCAAGGTTTTGGTGCCAGAACCGCTCAGCTTAAGATTGGTATAATTCGTGGGGCCGGCACCGCTGTTGAGCACCACGGCCAGCGTTTGGGCACCAGCCGCTCCATATTCGACAGTGCCATTGAACGTAACGGCACCCATCGCGATGCCCGGCGCGGCACCATTCAGTTTGAGCGTCGCCCCGGAATTCAGGGTCAAAGTGCCGGCCGACCGGCTGCCGGTCTGCCCAAAGACCGCCGACGTGCCCGTGCCGGTAGCGGCCGAAATCACCGTGGCTCCGCTCGCGATGGTAACGTCACCATGCCCTACGCCACCCGTACCGCTGCCGTCGTCAGCCGCAATGCGGAAAGTCCCGGCGTCGTAAGTGCCCGTATTGAATTTCCAGTTTCTGGACTTATGGCTGGTCTGCATCGTCACCGTCTGGCCTGCATTTAGGTCGATGGAAGTATCTACGGTGCTCAGGTTCGCGCCCCATTCGCCAGTAAAGGTCAGCGTCCGGGTATTGCCAACAATGCTCAGGTAACCGGTAGCCGCCGTGGAGGTGATGCCGGTCGGGTTGGTGAGATTGGCCGCAGTATAAAGTCCGCCATCCGCCGTGCTGGTCACCGCCGAAGCCAGCGTATAACCCCGCAGTTTCCCGTTCACCTGCACCGTGTTGGTGCCGATGGCGAGCACGCCGCCGCCCATCTGGAGGTCTTTGCAGGCGACCGTCGCACTGTCCACCGTGACCGTGTGCCCGGTCTGGATGTAAATGCTGTTGGCGGAAGTTGGCGCGCTGGAGGCCGTCGCCCAGGTCCCGCCGGAGCGGACTTGCCAGGTGCTGCTGGAACTCCAGTTGCCGGTGGCGAGGGTCCGGTAGTCACCATCCGTGGCTGTCTGGCCCAACGCCGATGCGCCGGTGAGCGCGAGGCAGAACACCGCCAGCGCCATACGGACGAGGTGAGTTTGCATGGCAGTAACCGCGCCGCACCAACGCGTGGTGCGGATCAGGGCAGCATTCAGGAACAGGTTCTTCATGTTGGCAATAGGTCAGGGTGCAGGCCGATGTCGGGGCGACTGGGTTTTAATCGCGTTGCCATCAAAGCAGTTTCTGGCCGCCCGAACCAAGCGACGTTCCCTGACGCCCAGTTACGGAATCCCGCGCTCCGTTACGGACCTGAAGTTTAGGCACCCTGGTTGCGCACAACCCGCTTCCGTTGGTAAAATGTCACAAGCCTCACAGCCTCCCAGCAAGCCAGAGAACCGGCCGAGTTGTTGCGCCGTGAAGGCACTTTCTCCGACCTGAGGGCGCCACAAAAGCAAACGCGCGGGCCGTGGCCCGCGCGTGTTTGGCGATTTTCAACTTCCCCGCTTTCGCCGGCTAGGTCGTCCGCTTGATTTTCACCATATTGCTTCCGCGTTCGTTCCCCGTCGAGGTCAGCACAAAGACCTTGAAGACGCTCAAGTCCCCGATCGCGCCCAGCCCCTGCGTCGTGAAGAATTCTCGGGGGTCATCTTTCCCAATATTGGCCAGCACCACCTCGCTCGCCGCATCGTACCCGGCACCCGGACTCCATCGCACCTCGTATTGGTAGAGGTCGGCGGCGGTCGAGGCATCCCACGTAAGCTTGCCCTGACTGGTCGCAGCGTTCCAGACCCCGTTGGCCCTGACCGCATCCGGTGTCGAGCCGGGCGCGGGAGACAACGTGGGCAAGGTGACCACCAACGGGTCATTTGCCGCAAACTTCGTGGGCACCGCCATCCGATACGCCTTGAGCACGGGCTGGATCAGGTCCTGCATCCGGTTGCGCTCCTTGATCTTGAACGAAACCAGGAACGCTTCCTTGCGCGCCGTCCCGAACTGCGTCTTCAACAGCCCCAGATCCGTGTTGAAGTCGGCGAGAGCGTAGCCACCCAGCAGCAGCAGGGGAGCCGTGAAGCCAGCAATTCCCGTAGCCGCGTTGATCTTGGACCACAACGTCGCGACATCGACCATCGGCTCGACAAACGCGCTCTGCCCCTCACCCGGCTGCGGCAGCAGCGGCAGGGCCGACTCGAAGGTCGTACCGGCCAGCGCACTCCGCACGGCGTCATTGAACTGGCCGCCCCGCAAATGCAGGGCTTCCTTCAGCGTCTTCTGCGCCGCACTGGCGATTTCCACATTGTTGATCTGGTCCGTGATCTCCGTCTGCTTGGTCTGGAGGTCATTGCGCATTGTCAGGAGGGCCGCCCGGTTGAGCGTCGCGGGCGAGGGGCCGTTGGGATTGCGCAGCACGAGCGGCCCACCAGCCCCGAGGGTGGTGTTGACCAGCTCCCAGTGAGGCAGGAATTCATCGAGGGTGGGGAGAAATGAGGAAGCGCCGGAGATGGGCATAAGCAGGTGGAGTTGAGGGTGGATCGGTTTACATGGAATTGGACAAGGCTCGACGGCAATGTCCTACTTTTAATTAATGTGTCAACCCCTTTCTGGATCTTTTCGCTTTCGGCTAGAATTGTCTGGCATCAAGCCAGAATAATTTACTGTCCTGTCAAAATAATTGGCTGTCTTGTCAAAATAGTGAGCTGTGTGGTCGCAATAATAAGGAGTCTTGTCAGAAAAATTGCATTTCGTTGTTAAAAGATGCAGAAAACAGAAATTGGAAGGTCCTCTTTTGTCAATTGCAAGCAGGGACGGTCGAGTGGCTACTGAAAACTGATGCAAATGCTACCACCAGGTTCAGATGCTTTTGATATCTGGAGCACAATCGTCCATTGGACCGCCACCCAGATGCCACCGCAGTTGGCTCGCCGCCCGGCTCAGGGCACAAAAAAACCGCGCGGGCTGATGCCCGCGCGGTTTTGAGTCGCGTCCTAAGCTCGTGGCTTAGTAGAGGGTGGCGATGGGGCCGCCGTCCACGGAACGGGAGACCTTCATCGCGGAGGTCGGGATGCCGATGATGGTGGTGTCGGCGCCCAGGTTGGCCGGGATGGCATTCAAGATGTTCGTCTTGAGGGTGCCGAGGGTGGCCGCCGCAATGCCGGACTTGTTGTAAAAGTGCTCATAGCTCCAGAGCGTGTAGCTGCCGTTCTGGACGGCGTTGGTGGAGAAGAACTGACCGTTATAGCTGACCATCAGCGCGCCGGCGCTGTTGCCGGTCACACCGTAGCCGTCCTTGACGCCGAGGTAACCGAGCGCGTAGCCGGTGACGGCAGTGGTGCCATCGGCACCGACAGCCTGGGAGCAGTTGTTGCCGAGGTCGGTCTTAATGCTGCTGCCGCCGGTGTAGCCGACGTCAGGGGTGGCCTGGTTGGTCCAGATGGCGGTGCTGCCGGGGCCGGCGGTGGCGGCAAACTTGTAGTTGAACGAGGTCTTGAGCGCGCCGTAGCCGGTGTCCGCGAAGACAGCCGCCCGGGTGCCGGAGCCATTGTAACGACCGATCAAGGTGAGCACCTTGTTGGTGTCGCTGCCGGTGCCGGTGGTGGTGTCACCGGTGATCTGACCGAGCGAAACCACGCCGTTGGCGAACAGGGTCTGGGCCTGCTGATGGGTAAGGTTCGTGAGGTTGCCAGAAGCACCGTTGTTCTTCACGAAGACGAAGGGCACGACACCGCAGGGGAGGGTCTGCAGCGTGGGCGTCTTGTAGATCGTGCTGGACTGGAACACGTCCGAGAACGCGAAGTCCGCCACGGCCGTGGTGCCAGCGTCAGAGAACGCGGAGGTCTGGCTCACCGCCGTGCTCAAGAAGGGCAGCGAATTGCCCTGCGTCACGTCGCGGATGCCTTCCACAGAGCCGGTCCAGCTGCAATAGATCGTGACGACCTGAGAACCAAAGGCCGGCATCGTGCCGCTGAAGGTCATGGCGTTCGCACCGTTGAACGTGCTGTCAGCCGTCGGCCGGTTGGGGGCCTGGGCGTTCGCAATCGTGGTGAAGGGTGCGGCGGTGCCCGCCGAGGCGTTCACGTTGAACCCGGTGTTGTAGAGCGACGCGATGGACGCATACGCCGCCGCACGGAAGGCCGTGGAGCCGGTGATGTAAACGCTGAAGTCGGCCTTGGCCGTGGTGGCGAGCACGAGGCTCGCGGCACCGATGAGGAGGTATTTGTGGAGTTTCATGGGGACTGTTTGTTTGCTGGACTGCGGTTGATGGACTGGGGACTGGTTAACTACAATAGGGTTGATGGTTTAGAAGGGTTCGATTTAAGCGGCAAGGCTCTTGCGGTGGGCGCGCATGAGGGCGAGGGCCATGAGACCGACTCCGAGGGAGGCAGCGTAGGTGCTGGACTCGGGCACGGCGACGAAGGAGAGCGCGCCAGCCGTGCTCAGTTCGAAGTAGCCGAGGTAGGTGCTGGAACCATTGGGGGTGAGCTGGTAGAAGTCCGAGCGGGCGACGGAGCCGCCGGTGGTGAAGGAAGCGCCCAGGGTGTTTTCAATGTTGCCCTGGAAGGTGCCGAAGTCACCGCTGGCGATGTTGTCGGCATAGGAGTTGTTACCGTTGGCGATGACGGCCGCCGTGGTGGGGCTGGCCGCCGTGCCGGTGGCCGAGGCGAAACCAGAACCGATGGTCAGAACCGGCGCGACGGTGTTGCCCTGCGCGGAGAGGGACCCGGTGGTCCACGCAGTGGTCTGGGTATTGATGTCCGCGCTGTTGATGCCCCGGGCGCTGGTGAGCCAGAGGGTGTTCTTGGCCGTGGAGGGAACCTGGTTGGCGAGGTTGATGGCGGCGCTGACAGACCAGATGGCGCTGTTGAGCGAGCCAGAACCGGCCGTGCCCACGCCCGCCGTGATGTCGGCGGAGGTGAACTTGCTGCTGAAGGACAGGGTCTGGCCCGTGCCCAGGATGCTCGTGATCTGGGTCACCGAACCGAGATCCACTTCGAGGTTGCTGCTCCCGCTCGATCCCCGGAAGCCGAGGAGCAGGTCGCCGTTATTATAGGACAGGGCCGCCTGCGCGCTCTGGGCCATAAGCAGAGCCCCGGCGCTGGCTAACACCAGCTTGCTGATTTTTTTCATTGGTTGTTTCAGTATTTGACTACGTTTTTCAGTTTACCGCAGGGACACTACGGTTGTGAGCGCCTGCCCACGCTTTTAAGGTTAAGAGAGGCAGGGCAAGAACTGCTGCTGATTTGAGGACATGCGAAGGGCAGTTTTGGACGTGATATGACAATGATGCAACTTGCTGTGGGAAAGCCGTTTGCAACATTACTTCTACTGTTCGAACTCGGTTAAAAACCGTTTCGTCACCAAGGAGTAACCTAAGCCCTTCACCCCGGCCCCGGAGCGTTCAACTCACCGTCTCGCTCGGTAATTGGGACCCGGCGGTTGCCGGGGCATGTGACGCCCGGTTGCGGAAATTGACAGATGCCCTCGGAAGCGTCGCCCAATCGGCCATGAGCGACGCCAAAGCTGCCTCACGTAACTACAATGTAACTCTACTGTGCTTTCGGAGACGGTGACTTTGGACTAAAAGCTGGGGCTGCGGGTCACTTGTTGTCGAAGCGTTGAACGAGCGGCTGGTGTCAGTAGGCAACCCGAATGCGTTTCGAGCTTTCGAACCACTCGATCAACATTAACAGCAAAAACTCCTGCGTTTGCCGGCGAAACGCAAAGGGCTTACCGCATCAACCGGCTAAAAAATCGTACTATGAAACTGTTTGACCGCACTCTGACCGCCTTCGCGTTCCACGCACTAATCACGAGCATCTGGCTGGCCGCCACCCCGGCGCAGGCCGTTCACATCGGCACCGCCCAGGTCAAGAAGGTCGTCGGTACGGTGAGCTATGCCGACGCGGGCGGCAGCGGCCCCATCAAAGAGGGCGACGTTTTCCGTCAAGGAACAACCATTACGACCGGAGCCGGCTCATTCGTGGACTTGGATCTGGGAGTTAACGGTGACGCCCTGCGTGTCGAGGCGGACAGCACGCTCGCCCTGAACCAGCTTAATTACGTCAAAGCCGGCCAGCCGGTCATGAACACCGGGCTGGAAGTAACCAAAGGGACCGTGGTCGCCAACGTGATCCACAAACTTTCGTCGGCGTCCCGGTACGAAATCAAGACCCCGGCGGGCGTCGCCGGCATTCGCGGCACGGTCCTGCAGGCGGGCACCGCCCAGATCATGTGCCTGGTCGGGACGGTGGAGTTCCGTCCCACGGCCGGGGGCGGGGTGCAACTCGTCATCGGTGGCACGGTTTACTCGGGGGCGAACAACACTGTCACGAAAGCCACGACCGTGCAAACCTCGGGGCTGGCCAAGTCCGCGACCGCTTGCACCCAAAGCGTCGCGCCGGCCAGCGTGACGGCGGTGGTACAACAGTTCACCGCCGCCATCGCCGCCCAGGCAGCTGCCGAAATCGGCAAGGCCGGCGGAGATGTGAGCAAGACCGCTTCGGCGGTCGCCAAGGATATCATGACCCAATTGGTGGCGCAGGTGCAGGCGGCGGCGCAGGCCCTGCCCGATGGTCAAGCCAAGACGGACGCGTTGAAACAGGTCGCCACGCTGACCGCCAACGTGGAAATTCTTCAAGCGACCGCAGCAGCAACGGCCGCCGCCGCCGCCACGGTAGCCAACGGTGGGAATGCGGCGGCGGCAAAGACCGCTGCCTCGCAGGCGGCACAGCAATCCACCCCGAATAAAACCATCTCCAACGCCGTGACCGCAAATGTTGATACTGCCATCAACAACAGCACTCCACCGGGCGGCAAACCTAATGCTACGGTCATCGTTGACACCGCAAAGGATCCGACCGCTACTGCATCCCAAAATGCTACGGCCACTCCTGTCCCCACGACCACGACCACGACGACCACGCCGCCGCCCAACAGCACGGCGTTCGATGATCTGGCCAAGAAGAACAGCAACAAGTAGTGTACCATGACAGCAGCCGGGCGGCCGTCACTGCTTGAGTTCGTGAGCATCATTTTACGGCTTGTTTGAGTCCCACGGCACTTGATCTGCTCATCGTGGCCTTGAGTGCCATGGCCCCGCTGGCGGCGGGCGCAGTGGAGTTTCCCACGCAGGCTCCCCTGCTCTTCGCCGCCACGTTACTCATGGCCATGGACCCCCGTCGGGCCGTCGCCCGCGTCCCCCGGCCGATCCTCTGTTTGGCTGGCCTGCTGGTGGTGTTGTGCGCGGGTGCATTTTTACCAGGAGCGATGCTGGGCGGAACAGCGGTAAAGGACCGGCTGGAAACGTTGCTGGGTTTGCAACTGGCGTCGTGCGTCACCTTGCAACCCTGGATGACGCTGGAGGGTCTGCTGGTACTCGTGGTCAACGTGCTCTGGGGCTACTACCTTTTCACGCGTACGTGGGCCTTGCGGCGAGTCCGGGTCATCGGCCTTTACTGCATCGCCATGACGGCGCTGGCCGCCTTGTCCTTGTTTTCATTCTGGCACGGCTGGCGGCCCCCCTTCTGGCCTGACTACGCCCCATTTGGACCGTGCCCCAATTACAATCAAACCGGGTTCTTGTTTGGCACCGCCGGGCTGCTCTGCTTCTGCCTCGCCTTCCGTAAATCGCACCAAATCCAGCAACCCCAGGCACCGGTGCTCTGGCTGGTGGCTTTTCTCGTGCTGGGAGTGGCCCTGGTGTTCAACCGCTCCCGCAGCGGCATCCTGATCTATCTGGCCGGCCCGCTGGTCTGGCTGGCTGGCTGCGCGAAAACGCGGGTCATGCAGCCCGGCGAGGCGTTGAAACTCGGTCTGGCGGTGGGGCTGGCGGGCGTGCTGTTTGCTATTTTCGGCGGCCAGGCCCTAAAGCGCTTTGGAGATGTGCCAGTGTCGCCCTTGAGCGATTATCGCGTGCTGATCCAGAAGGATGCCTTGCAGCTGGCTCGGAACGCCTCGATCGTCGGCGTCGGATCGGGCAACTTTGAAGCGATCTTTCCGTTTTACCGGCAGGCCTCCTGGAATGAAAAGCGCGCGCTCCATCCGGAAAGCGATTGGGCCTGCCTGGCCGCCGAACTGGGCTGGCTGGCGGTACCAGTGGCTTGGGTGCTCCTGTTCTGGTGCATCAAGGGAACCTTCCAAAGCGATGGCCAATCCGACAGTTCGCTCATGCTCGGAGCCGGCTTGGTGGGAGTAAGCCTTTGGCTGCACGGCTTTGTGGACATGAACGCGCACCGGATAGGGGCCGTCTGGCCGCTGCTGCTGCTGCTGGCGGCGAACCAGCCCAAGGCGATCAACGAACCGGAAAAGCACCCACGTTCGCTCGGGTGGCGCATCGGCTTGGTCGGCCTGACCTTGCTCACACTGGCTGCTTGGCTCGGCCCGGCCTGCGGGTGGAACTTCCCCGGAACGATGTTGAGGCGCCGGCTGGATGCCGACCTCACGGCTACCCTGACGGCTCGCGATTATCCCCGCGCCCGTCAACTTTGCGAGCAGGCACTGGCCATCACTCCGTTGGATTGGCGGTTGTATTTTCAACGGGCTTTTCTCTCACTGGCCCAAAATGCCGACGCGACCGAGGCCGCGAAGGATTTCAACCGGGCACGGTCTCTGGAGCCCAATGCGCCAGAACTGCCGCTGCTGGAAGCCCGCTACTGGTGGGAGTTCGGCTGGCCGGTGCATGCCTCGCTGGCGCTGGAGGAAGTGTTCCGGCGCGGTGGCCATACGGAGGCGATGTTCGATCATGTCTTCAACGTGTGTCGAAAAGATCCCGGTCTGATACGCGCCCTGCTCATTCCGGCGGCGGGACAGCCCGCCACTCAATTGCGCTACCTGCGCGACGCCCCACCGGAACTTTTCACGGAGATGCTGCATCTGGTCTTGCGCGGACCATTGGATGCCTGGCGGGAAGACCAGCGTACCCTGCTGTTTCGGTTATGGGCAGAACACGAGGAGCGGGATCAACTCCCGGCCTTTCTAGCGGAGCATCCCGAGCAGATGCCGCTCGCCTGGCCTGCCCTGGCCCGCATGAAACTTCGCGCTGGCGAAGCACAAGCGGCCTGCGAACTCCTGGTCCGCTGGCTCAAACCGCCGAAACTGCCCGACCTCGAATCGAGCGCTTCAGCCGCGATGCTGCGCCGCCGGATCGAGTTGAACCCGGCGGATTACGGTGCGGTCTTTCTGCTGTCCACCCAGCTCGATCAGTCGGGCGATCCGACCGCAGCGGTGCGCGTACTGACGACCGCCTTGACGCGTCCCGGGGCTCCCGCCTACCTCCACTACCTGCTCTACCGGCTTCACTTGGCCCGGCGCGAATGGGCGGAAGCCGGATCCAGTTGGCGGCAATACGATGAAGCGGTGTTACGGACTAGTGCGAAATAAACATACCAGCCACGTTCCCGTGACAAATCCGCAACATCACTTCCGATCCCTTGTGGAGTACCAGTCGCCCCGTATAATCGAACGCTTGTGAACACGTCATTACCTTCGGCCCCACGACTGGTCAGGCTGGCCCTGATCGCGCTGCTCGTCGTGGGCAGCCTGGCGGGGACGCTTTATGGGGCCTATCGGGGCTACACCCAATGGCGACAAACCCGCCTGTTGCGCCAGACCCGCGACCATCTGGCCAGGGCCGACCTGAAGCAGGCCGTGCTGACCATCCGGCAGGCCGTGCAAAATGCCCCGAATGACCCAGCCACCTGCCGGTTGATGGCCGAGGTGGCCGAGCGCGCCAGTTCCCCCGTGGCGGTCTATTACCGGCAACGCCTGGTGGAACTGCAACCCGAAGTGGTCACAAACCGCGTGATGCTCGCCCGGACCGCCCTGGCGTTCACCGAATACCGCCTTGCGGATCAGGCGCTCAAGGAAGTCCCCGAAGCGGCGCGTCAGACCTTCGACTACCATTGGACCGCCGCCTTGTTGTGCATTCCTACCCATCGCGAACCGGAAGCCGAGACCCACTTGTTGACCGCCATCCAGCTTGCTCCCACGAACGCCGTCGCGTCCCTCAAGCTCGCCGCCCTGCGCTTGAAGGCGAACGACACGAACCGGCAGCAGCAGGCCCGCACGCTGCTGCTTTCGCTACGCACCAACGCCGTCGCCAAGCCCGACGCTCTGCGGATGCTCGCCGAAGATGCCAGCCGCACCGGACAGGCGGCGGCGGCGCTGGCCTACTCCGAAGACCTTTACAAGAACTCCGAGGAATTCGGTGACAGCCTGTTGCGGCTGCAGATCGTCCGCAAGTTCAAGCGGGACGATTATGCCGCCCAACTCGTCGGACTGAAGGCGAGGGCGAAGGAAAACCCCGTCCAGGCTTACGAATTGGCGCTGTGGCTTCGCAATTCAGGTCAGGCCGACGACGCGGAGTCCTGGCTGAAACTCGTGCCCGAAAATGTACGACGCCAGTTGCCGCTGGCCCCGCTCTACGCCGGTGCGCTGGACAAGGAAGCGGACTGGAAGGCGCTTGAAGCCTTCGTGAAAGGACAGGACTGGGGCCGGCGTGAGCCCGTGCGGTTCGTCTTCGCGGCCCGCGCCTTGCAGGCGCAAGGCAACCAGCTCGCGGCCTCGGTCGAATGGCGCAAGGCGCTGAAGGTGGCAGACAAAAATTTGCCCGGCCTGCGCGAACTGCTGGAGTTCGCAGTCGCGTGGAAATGGGAGACTGAAATCGAGGAACTCCTCTGGCAGATGCATAACAACTGGCCCAAGGATAAAGGGGTTTTTCTCGCTCTGAGCGAAAGGTTGACGAAAGCCGGCAACACCTCCGGCCTGCGTACCCTGTTCGCCCGGGCCAGCCAGGCGGACCCGGACAACCTCGCCATCAAAAACAACCTAGTGATGACGAGCCTGCTGCTCGACGCCCGTGACAAGGCCAGCCATCTGAAAGCGAAGGAACTGTTCACGGCGGACCCGGCGAACCCCATTTTCGTCTCCACTTACGCGTTCTCGCTCTACCTGCTAAAGCAACCTGCGGACGCGCTCGCGGCCTTCGCGCAGCTCAAGTCCGAGCAACTGATCGAACCCAACGTGGCCACCTATTACGGCCTGGTGCTCCTGGCCAATGGTCGCGCCGCCGAGGCCGGGAAGTTTCTCCAAGCGGCCCGTCAGGCGAAACTGCTGCCCGAGGAAACCGCCCTGCTGGCACGGGCTAATGGCGCTTGAACGCACTCCCCTTCATGCGCATCCGGATTGGGTTCCTGCTGCTCCTCTGTTTGGGTGCCAGCCCGGCACAGGCCGTCCTGTTTTACAGCACCGGTGATCCGGCCTTCAACACCAGCGCGCCCACGGGCGGCTTGCAGGACAGCGGCTGGCAATACCAAGGCTCCTGGGGCGGCAACCTGGGCACCGCCATCGCCCCCAACCTCTTCGTCACCGCCAAGCACATCGGCGGGAGCATCGGCGACACGTTCGTTTACAACGGCACGAGCTACCAGACCACCGCCGTCTTTGACTCGCCCAACAGCGACCTCCGCGTCTGGCAGGTCAACGGCACCTTCAGTTCTTATGCCCAGTTGTACACGGGCAGCGACGCCAGCGCACAGGGACAAAGCGCGGTGGTGTTCGGCCGCGGCACCCAGCGCGGTGGCAACGTCACGATCAACGGCCAGGTCGTCGGCTGGACCTGGGGCACCGCCGACCAGGTCCAGCGCTGGGGCCAGAACACGGTGGCCGGAGCCACGTACGGCGGTGCTTCCCTCGGCAACCTCCTCCGCTTCGGCTTCACCGGCACGGGCGGGCCCAATGAAGCCACGCTCAGCGGCGGAGACAGCGGCGGGGCCGTGTTCATCCAGAACGGCGGCGTCTGGAAACTTGCCGGCATCAACTATTCAGTGGACGGCCAGTTCAGCTATACCGGCGTGAATGGTTCGGGGTTCAGCGCCGCGATCGCCGACGCCCGCGGACTCTACTTCGGTCAGGACGGCAACTGGCAGCTCGTTGGCGGCACCAACCCGGTGGTCAGTTCCTTCTATGCCACCAGCATCGCGGACAATCTGGGCTTTCTCGATGGCCTGATCACACCGGTCCCTGAACCGGGCGTGATCGCCGGATTCGGCAGTGCGGCCTGCGCAGTACTTTTCGGGTTGGAAACCAGGCTGCGTCGCGGCCGTGCCAACCGTCGTCAGACCCCATGACCCTCGCCCAATTTCTGCTGCGGGCAGTCCGGCCGGTGGAGCTGGCCGAACTGCTCAAACGCTTGCTGGGCATCTCCTACTCCGAGCAGCGCATTGGAACCCGTACCTACTGGCTGGACCCGGCCAGCAATTTCGGCGACCGATTGCTCTCCGGAGAAACCTACGAACCGGAGTTTTCCGCGCACCTCGTGGGGTTGCTGAAACCGGGGGACGTGTTCATTGATCTGGGGGCCAACGAAGGCTACTTCTCCTTGCTCGCCAGTGACGCCGTGGGAGCCAGCGGACGGGTTTACGCCATCGAGCCCCAGGCCCGGTTGTGGCCGGTCATTCTCCACAATTTTGCCCTAAACCAAAAGTTGAACTGCACGCTCCTGCCCTATGCGGTGGGTGAGCAGGAGGGTTTTATTGAAATGCTGCTGTTTCCCAGCCTTAACACCGGGGCGACCACGGCGGTCCACAGCCGGCGCCGGTTCCTGCATACCCGGCAAAAGGCTGCGGTCATGCCCCTGGCCAAAATGATCGAAGCCCGGCGAATCACGCGTGTCGCGGCGCTCAAGATTGACATTGAAGGGTATGAACTCTTCGCCCTCAAAAGCCTGGGCAGGCACCTTGCCGAGGGGTTGATTGAAAACCTCATCGTGGAAATGCACCCCGCGCAACTCGCCGAGCTGGGCCAGTCGGTGCATGACGTGGAGCAATTGCTGGAAAACAGCGGCTACGTGCGTTCCGGCAAACACGGACCGGGAGGCAACGAATTTTGGCACCGTCGGAAGTGAGGCCCCAAGCTATTAATCCGGCAAAGTGATAGCACCTGCCGCACCCGTCCAAAAACACAAAATCATTAGAGGCAAAATCATAAAGAATGGCGTTTTCCCCATGATTTTGTTAACTCCGTCCTTCTCGCCCACCTCGGTGCTGCCTCTGGCGCTATCCGATTGCCGAGTTAATAATGCCTCACGGCCGGAAACACCCCTATTTCGGAGGTTGGCTGGCCCCCGCGTCGCGGACGATCAGTTGGGCCAGTTGTGCCCGCAACTGATCAATTGACTGAGGCGGCGTGACCGGTCCTTCCACGGCCAGTTCGATTACCTGTTGCCCGAGATTTCTCCGGCCGGCACGCACCGCCAGCAGGCGGCTGGTTTGCGTGCCGTCTTCGGTTACCACAGTTTCAAGGTTGGACGGACGGTCTTCCCAGAGACAGTAGAAGACGAAGAGAGTACGGGCCCCGGAGGCGAACTCGTAGTGGCGAAAGGACAGCTCCACCCCCTGAACCGCCACCGTCACGCGAGCATGCTCCGCACGCAATTGATGGCCAGTACCCGGCAGGCAGATGTCCGGCGTGTGCCCCTTCGCGAGCTGCGCGGAGTTTTTGCCCGGCTCCCAGCGGAGGAAGAACATGCGCCATTGATTGGCCTGCGCGTCGGTCCAGCTCACTCCCCGGCCTTCGTTACAACGAAGCGTGGCGCGGGCCGTATCGCTGATCTCCAATTCTCCAAATGCGTTCTGGTTCGTTGGCCAGGCCACGCTCCAATGCGCATTCGTCGGGGCTCCGCGTTCGTGGCTGCGGTACCAGCCCTCGGTAGCCACGCCGGAGAAAACCACGAGAGCGAGCAAGGCCGAGGCGGTTTTCCAGCTCAACCAGCGTGGGGCCGCAGCGGTCGGAGCCGGCGGCTCAACCGCTGCTGCCGAAGCCGGCGACGCACCTCGGCGCAGTAACAAAGCCACGCCCCAGAGCACCGGCAGGACGATCGTAATGACGACCATGCCCGCGCCGTCGTGCGCGCGGTGCATCGCCTCGAACCCCTGCCGGGCAGCGACCCAGACCAGAAAGAACGTACGGCCTACGTTGGCGGGAAGGGCGACGAGAATGCCTGCGGCCACGAGTGCAGCCCGCCGTCCGGCGCGGAACGCATAGAGTTCCCCCAGAAACAACGAGACCATCAGCGTGGTCTGCACCGAGCGCACGCCGCTGCACGCCTCGTCCACCCCCACGAGGCCGGTGCTGATCTCGATCAGGTTGCCATGTTGCAACGCCGGGATGTCGCCCAGGCCGGCGAGTTCCACGGTCAGACTGGCCACGCCACGCATCAGGTTTTGAATCACGGCCTGTTCGAGCATGACCGGCCACGGAACGGAGATAAGCAGGAATAAAACCGGGAAGGCCAACTTCCGTCGCCACTCCGCGCCGCCGATGTGTTGAAACAATGCGAGTGTGAAACCCGTCAACAACAAGGCGTGCGCCCACAGCACCAACCGCCACTCCGGATTCGCCTCCTCGATCAACCGCAGAGGAAACAGCAACAACAGCCCACCACCCAGCAGCCACGTTAGACTGCCAGCGCCGGGGGCTGGCGCAGGCCGCATCTGCCAGCGTCGCCAAAGGAGGGCGAGGGCCAGCGGGGGAACGGCGAACCCGTACGAATACTGCGGGTTGATCTCCCAGTCCGACCGCAGTTGGTTGAACAATTGCAGCCAGACAAAGGCGAGCACTATTCCAGCAGGCAGCATGGACGCAGGGTTCATCCGGCAACCTCACATTCACATTTCGCCCGTTCACGCGTGCCCGCAGCGGCACCCAAAACAGTCAGGTGGGCGGTGAATTCACGAAGCACTTTCCCCTGCTCGAATTGCGCGACGAAGCGCCGGCCCGCGACACCGTAGCCTTGGAGCCGCTCGGGCTGGACCGCCAGTTCATCCAACACGCGTGCCAGTTCATCGGCGTGGCCGGGTGGGACATTGACCCCGAAGCCCCCTTCCGTCAGGGCACGGGCGAGCTCGCTGGATTCGTCAGCGACCGTCAAAACTGGCCGGGCCAGGGCCAGGCTGCGCAGGAGTTTACTCGGAAAGAAGAACGCGCCAGAACCAGCCTGCTGCGTGACGAGGGTGACATCTGCATCCACGAGCATTTCGAGATAGTGCGCCTCGTCTTGCAACGGAAGCAGCCGCACATTGCACAGCTTCTGCTCGCGGATGCGCTCTTCCAGCCGGGGCCGCATCGCGCCGTCGCCGCAGATGACCAGTTGCATCCGGGGATGGGCCACGCGTGCAGCCGCTTCGATCAAAATCTCCAGTCCCTGCTTCACGCCGAGGTTGCCGGAGTAAACCGCGACGAAGTCATCGGCGCGCAAGCCATGGCGTGCCCGGAACGCACCTGCTGCCGGCTGCGTCTCGGGCAAGGTCACGCCGTTCGGAAAGCAAATCAACTTCGCAACGGGAACCCCTTTGGCAGCCATCGCCTTCAACATGTCGCCGCTGATGGCCGACACACGGGCGGACCGCGCGTAGGCGAAGGCTTCCAGGGCGTAAAGCATCCGCATGAACAAACCGGGCTTGAGCATCCCCAGCCCCAACGCCGCGTCCGGCTGCATGTCCTGCACGTGGAAAACGACCGGTGCAGGCTTCACCCGGGTGAGCAGCCACGCCGCCGCACCCAGCAGCAACGGCGGCGACACGACGACAAAAACATCCGGTCGCGGCAGGCGCAGCAACCGGATCAGGGAGCTGGCGACGAAACTCGCTTCGTGCAGGATGCGCTTGAGCGTGCCGGGTCGGCCCGGCACGTAGTGCCAGCACCGATGGACGGAAACGCCGTTCACCTCGTCCGTGCGACAGAACCGGCCACTGTCGGCCACCGACTTCTTCCACGCCGGATAATACGGGAAGCTGGTGACCATCCGCACCGTGTGGCCTTGCCGCTGCAGATGTTCACACAGCGCCGTGTTGTAAGGCGCGATGCCGGTCAGTTCCGGCGCGTAGTTGATACCCCAGACTGTGATGTTCATGGGGCCTTGGGGGCGGCGGGTTTCGCGGTCAGTTGCAGTTCGCGCGTGTGCAGGACGATGAAGTATTCGTAGATCGCCATCAGCAGCGCGTAGGCCAGCCCGGCCCGGCCATCGAGGAACGCACGCCGCCACACGAGCAGGTAGAGAAATTTCACGAGCGGCCGGCAGGGCATCTGGTAGAACAGCCGCTTCTGATGCACACGCCGTTGGTGAAAATCCCCGCCAAACAGCGCGACCTTCCACGACCCCGGCTCGCGGTTGGTTTGCACGAGCATCCCGGCCTCCACGGCGGCGTAGCGGATGTGCCGCTCCAGCCAGAAGCCGATGCCCTTGCTAAACGGGTAGTGATCGAACGGTTCCTTGAGTTCACCGATCTCGCCATCCACGACCGCAACCTGATGCACGAGACGTTCGTAGCGAATCCGGGCCGGTCGGAACAACCGCACATACCAGGGCGTTACCTGCACATATTTCAGCCACGAACCATCGAAGAAATAATCCCGTCGGCGGATGCGATATGCAGCGTGGCGGTCATTTGGGTCAAGCTGCCGTAACTCGGCAGCCAGCGCCGCCGGCACCCGTTCGTCAGCGTCCAGATGCAGCACCCACGGGTGCTTGAACGGCAGCTCGCGCGCGGCAAAGTTCTGGTGCGCCGCCCAGTTGTCGAACGGACGTCGCGTGACGTGCGCTCCAGCCTCCCTGGCCAGCTCGACGGTCCGGTCGGTGCTGAACGAGTCCAGCACGTGCACATCGTCGCACCACGCGACTGAGGCCAGGCAGGCGGGCAGGTCCTGTTGCTCGTTCTTGGTGAAGATGAGGACGGAAATCATGGTGGCCTGGTCAGTAGAAATAGATGTCCGTGGAAGTAACGCCCGGTCGGCACGGCCCGATGCTGCGGAACTCGCGCCAGGACTTCGCACGATTCGTCGTGCGCAACGCTTCGTAGCGCCATGAGTCATCTACGATGATGATGCCGCCCGGTTTGATCCGCGTCTCGGCCAGCTTGAAACACTGCGGGCGCACCTGCGTGGCCTCCTCCATGCCATCCACCACGATGATGTCCAACGGCCCGGCAGGAAGCGAATTCAAGTAGCTGGATTGAGCGAAGTTCTCAGCGTGGTGGAAATCGTACGGATGATGTTGCAGCCGCGCGTTGGTCAGTTCCTGCTGCGCGAGCGCCTGACGAACACGGTTCAACCAGTCGGCGTTGTCTTCGGTGGAAAGGACCGTTGCCGCTCGCCGCGCGAAGAATACCGTTGAACCACCGGAGCCGTACTCGAAGACGTGCATGGATTTGGTCACGTGGCCTTCGAGGAAATCCATGGCCGACTGCGCGAACCACGGGACGCCCAGTTCCAGCGGGCTGCGACGGCACAACGGCCCGCGCGTGACGTACGTGCCAACGTGGCGTGGATGCGTGGCCAGGTGGGTGAGCACGCGGGTGAGTTTGGTGAGGGCGCTGCCTTTCATGCGGATGGACCGGGCTCCGGGTTGGGTTTCTCGATGACTGCGTTCACCTGCAGCAGGTTCTTCACGATCCAATCCTTCAGGCTTCCACTGGCAAGCGGGTAACAAGTGAGCCGCCCGCGCTGGCGGGCGAAGGCACGCAGATCGAAGAGCGACACGAGGTGAACAGCATCGCGGTCGCGCGCCCATTCGCGATGGAACACCGACGGATCAGGGGTGATCAAAAAAGCCGGAGTACCCCCCACAGCGGTCAGCGCCCGGCGTCCGAGCAGATACAGCCCGGTCAGCCAGCGGGAAATCACCGGCCGGTGGTCGAAGGAAGGTGGCAGGTAAAACGGCATGTCATACCGCGGGCAGAAAACGAACAGTGCGCCCCCGGGTTCCACCATCTGCCACGCCAGATCCAATGTCGCCTGCGGGTTCGTGATGTGCTCGAAAACGAAGGTGCTGAAGATGACGTCGTACCGGCCCGTGACCGACTGGAGGTCACCGATGAACACCCGGTCCGCGTGCAGGCGCAGATAGTCCTCGTTCAGCGCCGTCACGTCCTGCACGGAGAAGTGCAGTTTCTGCGAAGTGTAGAACTGCCGGAACCCCGTGCGACCCGCGCCAATTTCCAATGCCCGACAGTTCCCCTTGCGGGCAATGACCGCCTCGATCTTCCGCACCACAAACCGCCAACAGACTGACTGGTCACTCGGCGTGACAAACGCACCGTAGTCGGGTGAGTTTTGGTAGAAGCGGTCCAACGCCACCCGCAGGGTTGCGGCGGCCGGGTGCGCTTCGTTGACCAAGGCGGGCTTCATGCGCGGGGCCGGATGACTTTGCAGGGATTGCCAGCGCTGAACGTGCGGGCGGGCACATCGCGTGTGACCACCGAACACGCACCCACCACCGCGTCCGCGCCCACTGTCACGCCGGGCATGACAAACGCCCGCGCGCCTACAAAGGCTCGTGCTCCAATCACGATCGGTGCGGTTCGCAGTTCCAGTGCCGGGCTGGAGAAATCATGGGTGCCGGTGCAGAGGTAGGCTTCCTGGGCAATCGTAGCTTCCTCTTTGATGCAGATCAGGCCCAACGAATACGCATTGGTTCGGTCGCCGAGACAGGCACGGTGATGCATCTCCAGGTTCCACGGCATCGGGATACGGGCACGCTGATGGACAAACGGCACGCCGCTGAGGCGCGCTCCAAAGGCCCGGAGCCAGAGCAGCCGCCAGGCGTTGAGCGGCTTGGGCGTCCACGCGCAAAAACAGAGCCAGCAATACTCCCACACGAGCAGCTTGAACCGGAACCCTATCGTCCACGGACTGACGTAGGGCGAAGCCTGGTTGTGGGTGGTGAAAGCCATCAGTTGAGCAGGGATTGGAAATCCGCGAGGTAACGCGCGGCCACTTGTGGCAGTTCAAATTCCTTGGCGGTGGCATATGCGCGCGGAGCGAATGCGCCCAGTTGTGTCGGCGAGGCCAGCAGGGCGGACAACCTTTGCGCAAGGGTTGCCACGGGATCGGCGGCCCGATGGTCGAAGACAAAACCGTTCTCGCCGTCGCGCAAGTAGTCACGGAAACAGGCGAGGTCGGACACCAGGGCAACCCGGCTCCTGGCCATGGCTTCGAGCGGGGCGAGGCCAAACGTCTCGCCCTTCTCCGCCAACGACGGATAGACGAACAGCGTGGCGGCATCGAACTGCGCGTTGAGTTCCGCTGCGTTGAAAATCGGACCGGTAAACTGGACCCGCTCGGGTGATGCCAGCGCACGGAGCGACTGGTAATACGCCTCTCCACCGCCACCGAACTCGGTCTGCCAGGGGCCGACGATTCGCAATTGGTACTGCACCGTCAGTTTGGCGCAGGCGCGGACGAGCATTTCCAGACCCTTCTCCGGGTGCACGCGACCGAGATAGAGGAGGACGGGCGGCTGCGAATTCGGCTGGGGCGAAACGTGATACTGGGATGTAGGCAACGGATTGGGCAGCGCACAAACCTTGTGCGCGAGGGCGGGCACCTGGGCGCGAACGGCATCGGCCACCGGATTGGAAACGGCCTGCAAGCGCGCAGCGTGGCGATAGAGGCGCATCTGGCGTTTCGGGTAGCGCGCAATGTGAACGTACAGTTTCCCGCAGCTCGGATTCCGCACCACGAGCGGAAGCCAGAAAGTGTTCGTGACCAGGATATCCGCCTTCGGCAACGCGCGTGAGGCACGCAGCGAATAAATCAGATCCTCGCACTGCCGCCGCAACATTCCGCGCGGTGAATCGAATCCAGGCAGCCGCACATGCCGCACTCCCGCAACCGTCTCGGCGTCGGGCAATTCGGGATGGCGACGGGACAGGTGCGTGACCGAGTGACCGCGCCGGACAAATTCCTGCGTGAGCGCGGACCAAACCTTCTCCACGCCGCCGCCCATGATTGGCGGGACGGGCAGGAACGCACCTTGCACCACGGTGATCTTCATCCAGCCACCCCGCTTTCACTCAGTGTGGACACCAACAGTTGGGCAACGCGCCGGATTTCGTAGCGCTGTTCGAAGCAGGTACGAGCGCGGCGGCGCATTTGCAGTCGATCGACGGGCGGCAACGCAGCCCAGCGATCCAGCATCGCGGTCGTTGCGGGCAGGTCATCCGTGGCCACGAAGGCCCCGCCGTCGCATTCGATGTCACGGCAGATGTTGACCTTGTCGGAAATCAGCACCGGAAGGTGGCAAGCCAGCGCTTCCACGACGGCGAGGCCGAAGTTTTCCTGGTGCGATGCCAACGCAAAGACATCCGCCGCCCGCAACGCCCCCCACTTTTGCTTTCCTTGCAACTGGCCGGTCCAGTGGACGCGCCCAGCCACACCGAGGTCAGACGCTAACGTTTTCAGCTCGGCCAGAAGCGCCGGCGTTCCCGGGCCCGCGATCACGAGCTGCATTTGTTGCTCCTGCACCACACGTGATTGCGCAAAGGCCCGCAGCAGCAAGTCCACGCCCTTTTTCACATGTACCCGGCCAAGGAACAGGATGAACCGCTGACCGCGCAACTGCGGATGGGCGGCAAGGAATTGTTCCTTCTCGTTCTCCGCATCGGTCCCCGGGTCCGCCGTGCCGAAGCTCACTACGCGTTCGCGGCATCGGTAGAGCCAGAAGGATTCGCGGGCCAGTACGCGTTCACTGTCGCAGGTGAACAGCCCGGCCCGGGCATCGCGCAGTACGCGGTATTCCGCCCACGGCCAGTAGAGCCATTTTTTAAGATGTTTTAGGGGATAGGTCCGCTTGAACCACGGATCGAGCATCCCATGCGGATAAACAAAGTAGGGCGTGTTTCCGCCGCGCAGCGCCCGCCAGGCACCAAAGCTATGGTATTGCCAGATGCCATCCACGATGACGGCATCGAACTCAGCTCGGTGAGCCCGCAGCCAGGGCACAAACCCGGCGGCGTACCCGTAGCCGCCATGCTGATGGCCCAATGCATGGAGCGGCAGGGGAAAGCCGGCCACGCCCGGTTCGTCCTTTGAGTCGAGACTGACCACCTCAACCTGATGGCCTTGCTGCACCAGCACCGCCGAGACTTGCTTCAAGCCCTCCACCGGCCCGCCGCCGGCGGGGTTCACAGACCGAATGACACGGAGGATTCGCACGGCGGGATTAAGTGGCGGCGGTCAGTTCGGCCGGGTGATCCACGGCCAGAAGTTCTTCCATCGCTGTGTGCGCTTCAGCGACCGGGATGCCGGTCAGGCACTTCAACTGGTGCGTGAGGCATTCATCAAGGCCGCAGCCGAAGCACGGTTCCTTCCGATACAGTATCCGGTGCCCCGTGCCACGCGGGTACCACTGCCCCGGCAAACTGCGCGCGGAAAACACGACCACACAGGGCACGCCCACACATGCGGCGAGATGCATCGGGCCGCTGTCCGGTCCGGCAAACAGACGGGCCCGCTCCAACACGGCGGCGCTCACCCGGGGACTGCACCGGCCGGCCAGATTCGCACGGGGACCCGGCCAGAAAGCAGCGAGGCGTTCGTTGCGTGGGCGATCTTCAGTTGCCCCGAGCAGCACGAGCGGGACTGCGCCGTGGCGACGGGCAAGTTGTTGGAGCAGCTCTTTCCAACGAGATTCGCCCCAGTCTTTCGCGGCGACCTTGGTGCCCACGGCAAGCGCAAGGAACGGAACTGTGACATTGCTCTCGCGCAACAGACGCCCGGCCTCGGCGCGCTCGCTGGCAGTCAGGCGCAGGTCCCACAGCGTATTGTCATCGAGCGAGGCGGCACCAAAACTGGCGAGCCGGGAGAACAACCGGTGGGCTTCCCACTCAAACTCCTGCGTGCCTGGTACCGGCTGGCACGCCAACTGGTGCTGGCGAAACGGGACCCCGACGATTCGCGGAATGCCACAGGACTTGAAGAACAACCAGTCGCGCACGCTGCGGGCAAGTCCCCGGGCCTCGACGAGGGAAATCGCCAGATCGAACTTTCGATCTGCCAGCGCACGGCGCAGCTCCGAGACCCGCTGCCACCCACTCAAGTGGATTGGATACGTCAGCACCTCGTCGAACGTGCCGGTGTTTTCCAAAATGGATTGCAACGGCGGGGCCACCCCGGAAACGGGCTGGTTGGTGAGGATGGTGATGGCCGCCGCCGGGAAGCACCGCCGGATGAAGTGAAAGCACGGCAAGGCGAGCACCGTGTCCCCCAGGCTTCCCAAGCGATAGATGAGGATGCGCTGCATGGGATTACGAGCCTTCCTCCGCCGCCCTTGTCCGGGCTGCCTCCAGATCGCCGAAGTTAAACGGCCGTTGTTTGCGGCTCCAAATCCGCAACTGCGTAACGATCTGGCAGACCACATAGTAACCCACCGGGGCCAGCACGAGACTGATGAGCATCGAGGCGATGGGTTGTTCCGCGAAGCTGTGCTGGAAGTCGCACATCAAAAACGCACACCAGACGTTGCGTTCCATGGGACCGGTCAAAGTGCGATACACGATCACAAAGACAATCAACAACAGGCAGGGTACCAGGAATGCCCCCCACCATTTGAAGGCGCTGAAGCTGTCGGCAATGAAGCCAAAGGACACCTGGGTTCCCTCATCATGGTCACCGAGCATCTTGGCCTTATGACCAAGGAAGTTGCCGGTGTTCATGGCTGGCTTCGACGGGTTGAGAAAGCGCGGCACGAGCATTCGGAAACCATGCGAGATGGTTTCCCAGCCGGAGATGCCGTCGCGCAAGGTCTCGGTCACGAGAATGTCCGCCGCCTTGATCATGGCGAGGCGTTCCAAAAAGCCATTCGCACCGTGGAAGTAAGACAACCCTTCTTCCGCACTGTTTTCATCGACCTCCATCGCCGCATGAAGCTGCGCCAGCGGCCGGCCGGAGCGGATGAGCACCGCGACAAACCCCGCCGTGTGTTCCACGGATTCCACGAGGCCGTAGCCGCGCACGAAATTCCGCGCCACCTGGGCGAAGGGAAACAACACCACCTGGGCCAGCAGTCCCAGGGCAAGGAACGACGCCAGATGCGACGCACGAAACGTGAAGCCAAACGCGACCGCCGTCACGGCGAACAGCAAGGGCGGCTCAAACATCAACTGCTTGCTCGCCGTCAACAGGCCGAACGCGAACATCAACCCCATCGCGGTGGCGTTGAGCCAGCCAAAGGCGCGCTGTCCACGGCTGCGTACCAGGGTATGCGCCGTGCTGAAGACGACGGCCAGTTTCATGGTGAAGGAGAGCTGCCGGAGAATTCCCGCCGCGCCGCCTACACGGATCGTGCCGTCATCGGATGCCCCCGCCGCAATCATTCCCACGATGCTGGCGAAGCCCAAAGCGGAGGTCAGCCAGGCGGCGATGCGCAGCGATTCCTCATCCTGAAACGCGGTGAGCAGCGGTTGTTTCACGTCGAACGGGCGGGTCAGCCACGCGGCGATCACGATGCCCGCGAGGCCGCATACCAATACCAGCATGGTCGTGACCGGTTCACTCAACTCAAGGTGCCCCGGCTCCCAGTAACACACCTTCGCCGCCTGGCTCACGACCACGGTCTTCAGTCCCAGAATCGCAACGCAAAAGCCCGAAACTGTGTGCAGTCCACCCAGAGTGTTCACCGCGAAGGCCAGCAGCATGGTGAAAATGAACACCAATTCAGCGAACAGCAGGTTTGTACCGCCGGCCACTTGGAGCACCAAGATCAGCAGCGAGTAACCCAGGGTCCAATCCATCCGCACGAAATGGGGTATTTGCACCTTCAGTTGCATGACATTTCCCTTTCGGCGGGCCGGGGAGAACCGGCGGTTTCCAACTGTTGCAGGATGCGCGCCAGCATGGGTTCGTTCCCCAGCCCGAGTGCGCGCACGCGCCGCTGGCCGGCCTGGGCAATGACGGTGCGGCGCTCCGGCTGGTCCAGCAGGAAACGGCACTTGGCCACGCACTCCTTGGCGTCCTGCCAGAACACCGCTTCGGTGCCGTCGCGGTACATCGCCAGATGTTCCCGCGTCCGTTCGGCACACAGCAGCCCGCCGATGAACGGAATCTCGGCGCTGCGTTGCGTGTGCAGATCCCGGTTGCCACGGGAAACCAATCCCAGACTGATCTGGGCGTATCGAATCGCCTTCACGTAGTCCGGACCCAGCACTCCCGGACCGCGAACGGCTGACCGGAGCTCGGACCATTCGGGAGCCTTCTCCCACCGGTTGCCGTAAATCACCAGTGGCAGTCCGGCCCGGAGGAGTTGCGCCATGAAGGCCCCGCGTTCGGGCATCCATGTCCCAACGAACACCACGCCGGCCCGCCAGCGGGCTTCGTCGGCTGCCGCATCCGGTCCAGTGGCGTGAGCCACTTCATCGTAGCCGCGATAGACTTGGATGACTTGGCGCGCACCCAATTGCCGATATTGGTGCGCGCTTTCGTCCCGCACCACCACGCACAAATCATAGGCGGGCAAGGCCTGCTTAAAGGTCCGCCACAAGTTGCCATCCCGCTTACCGGTGGGGTCGTCGAGGTTGTAGTTCACCACGCGTCCGCAGCGTTGCCGGAGTGCGAGCACCAGTTCTCGGCTCACCGCCGCACCGCCGTCCACCCACGCGAGGTCAAACGGTTCCTCGCGAAGTTGTTCGAGCACCCGACGCGTGACGCTCCGTGCCGCCAAGGTGTATCCGGTGAGGTGGTGCAGCTTGCCCAGCACGCGGGAAGGCCGTGCAGCGTGCAGCGGATTGATATGCCGCACCTGGTGCCCCAAACGTTCGAGCGCGCGGGCGCGCTGACGGGAGCTGCCATGCGAATCATCGTCGCCTAGATAGAGGATCTTCATGGCTCCAGTAAGGCGCGGGCAGCGGCTTCGATGCTGTAGTCAGCCAGCCGGGAACGGCACCAATCAAACTCGCGCGGCAGGTCGGCAAGTTCTGAGAGGTGTTGCGCGAGCTGTCGCGCATCCCCGGCCGGGAAGACCCGCACGCGCTCCCACAATTTGAACTCTTCCGTACACCCAACGGCGTCGGAGACGACCGCCGCGCAACCGGCCTGCAAGGCCTCGTTGACCACCAGCCCCCATGTTTCGCCCATGCGCCGCGAGGGCAGCACGACGATGTCAGCGGCCAGATAATAATCGGGGAGTTCGTTTTGGTTGATGAACCCGGCGAACACCGCCCCTTCCCCGCGCGCCCGGAGTTCCGTCTCCAGCTCGCCCGAGCCCACAATGAGGAGGCGGACCCGGCGGCGGAGTTCCTCGGGCAAGTGGCTGGTGGCGGCGAAGAGCAGGTCGGGATTCTTCTTCGCGATGAGTTTGCCAAAGAAGGCCACCACCACTTCATCGTCGGCAAAGCCGAGCCGTTGGCGGGTGGCCCGACGTCGCTGAAGTTTGTCGGCCGCAGTCACGTCCCGCAGCGGATCAGCCACGCAGTAACGCGCCGGCCGCAGGCGATCCGGTCGCACGCCGTGCCGCAGGAGATGCCGCCGGTTCAGTTCGCCAATGAAGTACACCCGGTGCAAGGGCCGGTAAAGCACCCGGTAGCAAAGATGTCGCAGCGCGCCTTTCCAAGCGGAACGGCTGAATGCGACATCCTGAGTTTCCGAACGTAGCCACACGGGAATACCCAGCTGCACCGCGCTCCAATAAGCGGCGAAATCCATGTGATAGACCAGGCCGTTGAGCAGCAACGCTGAGGGACGCTCCCGGCGCAGAAGGGCGGCCACTCCCCGTCCGTGCAAGCTGGCCCGGGATTCCAACGAGTCCCCCCGCTGGTTGTGCAGCACTTCAAACGAGTAGCCGGAAAGCAACGGCACGTTCCATTTCACCTCGCGGCCGAAGCCCGCATCCCGGTGCCCCCGTGCCGAGCTGTCCGTGCCGAAGACGACCTTGCACGCGCCTGCCCGCAGCCGCTCCATGCACTGGTAAACGGGCACGCGATACTGAATGGGATGAGATTCAAGTATCAGCAGCATGGCCTTCGCGCAGATGGCGGCAGGTTTCGTAATACTCGCGGCCGTAGGTGTCCCAACCGCCGAGCGAGCGGGCATGCGCCAGCGCCTGCTCGCCCAGTTCACGTTGGAGTCGCTGGTCGTCAGCGAGTTGCTGGAGACGTTCGCGCAGCGGTTCGCTTTGCCCTGCCGGGACTACGAAGCCGTTCACGCCTGGCTTGATCAAATCCGGACCACCGGAATTTTCCGACGCGATCACGGGGCAGCCACACGCCATGGCCTGCCCCATCACCATGCCAAACCCATCACTCAGACTCGGCAGCACGAGCACGTGGCTGGAACTCATCAAACGGGGAAGTTCAGCCTGCGGTTGATGTCTGGCAAAGGTCACACCGGGGAATGGCCGGCCGAGACAGAAGCGCTTCATCTCCGGAGCCATTACGCCCACAAGCACCAGTTCCTTGCGCGGATGCCGTAACGCCGCAAAGGCATCCAACAGGTACGGAATCCCCTTGTTGAAAGAAACCGAGCCGACAAAGAGCACGACGAACTTGTCTGGTCGGGGCTGCGCCACGCGGCCAAAACGGGACAGGTCCATGCCATAGGCGACCCGGCGGACTTTGCGCACCGGAACTCCGGCGGCTTCGAAGGTACGCAGCGCAAAGGTCGAGGGAACGGTGATGAGGTCCGCTGCGGCGTACTCAGCCTCCTCCTGCGCTCGGTCGCGCGGGTCAACGCCCTCGTAAGGTTCGCCCCGTCGGGTGAACTCTTCCTGGATCAGCCGGTCATGCACCGCAATGTGAGCTGAACCGCGATCACAAATGTACTTCGCCCCGCGCGACTGCGCACGCCGGCCCGATGCCAGGGCGACGCCGGAGATGCCGACAAACACGTCGCAGTCCGGCAAGTTGCGGCGGACAAACCCGTCGTGCGCTGCGCGCACCGCCCAGGCCAGTTGGCGGTCAACCCACTGCTGCGTCAGCCCGACGCGTCCCCTCGCCATGTATAACGCCTGAAACCAAGGGAAGGTACGGAGCTTGTTCACCGGCAACTGCTCGCCTTTGAGTTTCCAGCGGGGATACCCCGTGAAGAGACATTCCAGTGCGCCCCGCTGGTGAAGCTGCCGGGCAAGGTCGAAGTGGTGGAATCTTCCGTGACTGGATTGCACGATGCGCATTCAGCCCTCCTGCCGGCCAAGGTTCAGCGCCATCAGGGCGCGTTGCGTGGGCTTGACGATGCCTTTCCCCAGAAGCGCCAGTGCGACCACACCAGACAAGGCCGCAAGGAGGATGGCACACGCCATCTGGGCATACACCGGCACGCCCTGGCTCCACGTCAGGGTGAGGAACACGGTCACGCCGATCCCCAGCGTCAACCCGACGGGTACGAGCGGCGAAGGAGCGTGGCCCCAGCCAAATTGAGCAAAATTCCGTCGCTGCAACAAGGTGGCCAAGGTGAGTTCAGTGAACAGCCAGGCGGCCAGCAGACCCAGTTCGCCCCATACGTGTGCAAGGCCGAAGCCAAGGACGGTCATCATTATATAACCACCGCCGACCAGCAGGGTGGAACGTTCGTGGCGGTTCGTGGCGAGTGGAAGATTATTGCGGTTGTCCTTCAAGATGGTCGCCAAGGTCACAGCGGCCATGAGTGCCAGCAGCGGCGTGGATGGCTCGACCCGGCCATGGAGCCAGTGCTGCATGAGCCACGGACTGACCAGCGCGAAGCCGGTGATCAGCACGCACCCACCCACGAGCGCCACGCTCTCGCTGAAGCGGTAGAGCTGGCGCAACTGTCCCGGCTCCGCGTTGAGGGCCCGGGGCAGTTCCTGCTGCACTGCCAGTTGCACAGGGGTCAGCAACTGCCGGGCGGCCGAGAACAAGGTGCGCGTGGTGGCGAAGGTGACGACCGCCACCGGGCCGAGGGTCCATTGCAAAATCAACAGCGGCGCTTCGTAGAGAACGAGGAAGTTCAACGTCGTCAGGCCGAAGAAAAAACTCGGTCGGACCATCTGCCGCGCCTCCCGGGCATCCCATTCGTGCAACGACGGAAACACCGGACTGGGGCGCGCGTCCCAGAGCACCAGCACGATGCCCAGCAGGACGCAGCCCACATGCGCGACGGCGAGCCACCGAAAGCCGCACCGCCAGTGCAACAGCAGCAGACAACTGACGAGCAGCAGCACGCGCTGGAGGTTCTCCCAGTGCTGCGCCCGGTGCGCCTGGCCCGTGGCCCGGAGCACCACCGAAAGTTGCCCCTGCACGATGCGCAAGATCACCCACACGCCCAGCAGGAGCACCACCTGCCGGGCTTCGGTACCGGCCCAGTCCAGTTTCAGCCAACGTTCGATGGGCAGCCATTGAACCGCCAGAAGTCCGGCTGCACCGACCCCCGCCATGCCCAAGGCCAGCCGCAGACCGATGGCCTGGTTGCGCCGAAAACCGGAGAAATCGCCGGCCTCGTGGAGCATCGTCAGCCGGTTAGTGAGGTAGGTTTGCAGTCCGAAATCGAGATTTCCCAATTGCCCCGCCGCCGCCATCACCACGAGCCAGGAACCATAACCAGCCGCACCGTATTCGCGGAGGAAGGCGACGGGCAGCAGGAGCTGCTGAAGCAGGTTGACGCCCTGCCCCAAGCCGATGCTAAAGGAATGTTTAACGAGGCGGCGCCACATGATCGGGTAGTCCCACCCATTTCAAACGCTCGCCGCTTTAGGAGCGGGCCGGGTCCTCGTGCCGTAGGCCTTGTAACCGTACTGATAGTAGGCATCCGACCCGGCATCCGACCGGTTGAAGACGACGCCCAAGACCTTCGCCCGCCGCTGGTAAAGTGATTCCAGTGCCTGGGTCAGCAAACCTGCGCGGCTGTAACGGCAACGCACCACCATGAACACGCCGTCCATCTGCGGTGCCAACGTAACGGCGTCGGCCCCGGCAAACAGGGGCGCACTGTCAAAGATGACATAGTCATAACCCTCACCCCAGGTCTTGAGCTGCTGACAATGCGCCGGATTGAGGAAGAACGAATGGGCTAACGCGTGCGATTGACCACGGGGGATCAGGTGGAGGTTCGGATGGCCGGCGGTCACGGCGACCTTCTCGAACGGCAACTGCTGCGAGAACAGCTCGACCAAACCGGGCGAGACCGGTGCCCCGAACGTTTCATGCAATCCGCCGCGCGTCAGGTCCGTGTCGATGAGCAGCACGCGTTCGCCGGCGAGCGCCATGGTCACGGCGAGGTTGGCCGCCACCGTGGACTTGCCCTCGGCCGGAACCGCGCTGGTAACCAGCAGGTATTTTGGACCACGCCCGGCAGCGTCCACGAACTGCAACGAGGAGTAAACGTGCCGGATGCTCTCCGCGAAGATGGAGCGTTCGTCGTCGGCGCGGATCGGCCGGAGCGGCTTCCGACGGGAAACGCCCGGCACCTGCGGCACCTGCGCCACGACGGTCTCCTCGAACTGTTCCTTGAACTCGTTGAGGCTGGAGAGCCGGTCATCACTGCGTTCCCAAATCACCAGGAGTCCCAGCCCCAACAGCAGGCCCACGGTAGCCGCCACGGACAGCTTCAACGGCAACTGGTTCATGGCGGTCGCCAGCGTGGCCCGTTCGAGGGTGACAATGCTTTCCGGCTCGAGATTTTTGTTCACGTCCACGTTTTGAAGCAACCGGAGCAATTGATCGTAAAGTGCCTGCGAGCGGGCGAGGTTGGCCTTGTGCTGGTCGAAATCGGCCATGCGGGTGTTGGCTTCGAGCACCTTGGCCTCCCAGGTGAGAATGGCATTTTCCACGCTGGTCATGCGCAGCCGCACGGACCGGCGGGCGGATTCCAACTGATCCCGGCTCTGTTGATGATAGACCTCGATCAACTTCTCCACGCGCGCGATGTCTTCGCCCAGTTTCACCATCTTGGGATGTTCCGGCCGCATGAATTGCCCCCATTCCTCGCGTTGGAACTTGAGCAACTGGACCTGTTGTTTGGCCGTGAGGTAGTCGGCGGGCGGCAGAATGCCGGCGGTGGTGGAGTCATTGACCACCTTCGATTCGCTGCCGCGGGCCTTGATCTGGTTCGCGACATTCTCCTCGGCGGTCAGCGCGGCCAGGACTTTTTCCTCCACCTGGAGGTCGGATAGCTGGGTGGTCAGGCGCGCGAGATAATTACCGGCGGCGGAACCCATCTCCTGCAACAAGGCCACGTTGTTGTCTTTCTTGAACAGATGCAGCTTGTCCTGCTCGCCCTTCAATTCCTTCTCCTGCTGGAGCAGCTTCGTGGTAAGGGAAGCGAGCGTGTCATCGGAGGCTACGACGCGCATCTCCTTCTTGTACGCCAGGTACTCGTCCACGAGGGCATTCAAAAACGCCTGGGCGTAAGCGCCATCCAGACTGGTGGCCTTGAGCTGAAAGATGGAGGTCCGACGGATTTGGGTGACCTGCAACTGGACGGTCGCGCGGTTCAAGTCGGGCTGGGCGGCCTTCACGGCGGCGTGGGCGCGCTCCTTGATCTTCTCGCTCTGCATCAGCTCGATCTGGGTGCCAAAGAAGTTCATCGACTCCTCGGAAAACAGGCCGCTGTCCGGGAGTTTCATCTTGCCGCCCACCATCATGCGGGCAAATGAGCTGTATTCTGTCGGCTCGTTCAGGGCGATGTAGGCCTGTCCGGCCACACAGAGAATAATGGTGAGCGCCACCAGCCACCACTTGCGCGCGAGAAAGCGCAGGTACCGGTCGATGCGCGAGATCCGGGAGGACTCGAGAAACGCTTCCAAGGGGTTACCGCCGTTTCGCTGGCTCATGGGATTTAGAAGTTGACCAGCCGGGCCGGCACAAACACGAGATCGCCGCTTTGCAGGCCCAGGTCCTTGTCCATGCGGCCCTTTTCAATGATTTCGGAGACGTCCACCGTGAACGATTCCGGTTCCTGCCCCGCCGCCCGTTTCCGGGTGACCTTCACATGCTTCTTGTCCGCGAAGTCCGTAAAACCACCCGTACGCAGAATCGCCTTGGTCAGGGTCATCGCCTCGTCGCTGGGAATGTCCAGCGGACCCGAAGTGCGGACCTGGCCGACCATGTAGATCTTGCCGCGATTCTTGCTGAACAGATCCACGCCCAGGATGACCGTGGCCCTGAAATAGTACTTCTTCTCCAGCTCGGCCTTGATTTCCTTCGCCAGCACCAGACACGTCTTGTCCGCTGCGCTGACACGACCGATGTACGGCACTTCCAGCTCGCCGGTGTCGGAAATGACCAGGGGTTTCGGCTCATCCTTGTCCTCTGTGATGCGAAAACTCAGCCGGTCTCCAATGGCCAGCTTTTGCTTGTCGTCCAGCGCCTCCATGGCGGCGGCGGAGGCGGCCGCCTTGCTGGCCGCGCTCGCGGCGGGGGTGACCGTCGCACTGCCTGCGGCGTTGGCTGCCTGCGGCGCGTCGGCCGCCCGCGACGTGGCCACGAGCACCAATGCCAGCGTGAGCCCGGCGACTTGGGAAAGCAGTTTTCGTAGCGGACGCGGCGATGACACAGGACGGGTCTTCATATATCAGAAACCGACACTGAACCGCCTGTGTGTCGAACAGGTGGCTAATCTGTGCCGACTGGGTGAAAGCCGCTAGAAGCGGTAGGTCACGTCGAGCGTGAGGCTGTTCTGGCGGTAGCTGCGCAAGGCCAGGTCGGAATCCTTGAGCGTAAAAATATAGCCCACCCCGGCGCGCAACTTCTCCGACAACTGCCGGGTGACGCCCACCCCGGCTCCGAAACGGTCGTAGTCTTCACCGCCGACGGACTTCAATTCCCGACCGTGTTCGTAAAAGAATTTCGGCGTGAAATACGTCCGTTCCAGCAATTGCAGGTCGGCCTGGTAACGCACCGACCACACTTCCACCACGTCCGAAGACACGCCGAGCTGCAGTTCCCGGCTCAGGCGCAAGGAATGTGACATGTCTTGGTTCAGCTTGTGTTCCGCAGCCGCCCCGGCGTAGTAGGATTGCTGGTTCGGGGTGGGACCGACGGTGCCGGTCTGGTCGAAATCATAAAACACCGCTCCGGCGTTGAGGCTCAGGGTCAGCCGGGGAGACACCGCGAGCACGCTGTCCGCGCCGACACTGTAGCTCCGGTGGTCGTTGAGGAAATTCTGGTCGTAATGGTTAAAGCCGCCGCCCGCCGTAAGGCCGAGCGAGAACGCGCGGGTGACCTGAAAAGTCGCGTGGGCGTTGAAGTTCTCAGACGAGTTGTTGAGCTGCTCAAACTGCTTCGTGCTGCTCAGAAAGGTCCCGTGGTCGTAACCCACGCTGAGGATCAGGTCGTTGTAATCCCCGACCAACTTAATCCCCGCAGTGTTGTTGAAACCGCCATACACCGCTGACCCGCTGATGCTGCCGATGGAGATGGGATCCTGGGTGTAGGAGAACTGCTCATGCACGTTCACCAGGTAATCGCCCACGAAGAGGTCCATGGCCAGTTCCGAGCCGGGCGTGATGAGCACGCGGTTGTATTCGGAATGCTGCACGTAAAGCGCCGGGGCGACTCCGATCGAAAAATTCAGCGAGTTAAGCTGGGTGACCGGGAAGAAGGAGCGGATGTTCACCTGCGGCCGGACGATCAAGTCCTGCTGACGGCCGAGGTCGGCCAGGTTGACGTTGTCGTTAAACTCGAAGTTGATACCGGTTTCCAACTGCGCCTTGAGCTGACCGTATTGAAAACTGTACGGGGCCTCCTCCAGTGCTTTGCGTTTGGCCAGGGCCGCCGCCTCGCCGGCGATGGAATACCGCGGTGCCTCCTGTGCGAGCGCCGTGGCCGTCACCATGCCGCCCAGCACCCCCAGCAGGGCGGCGGCTGGAGCCAGGCGGGCGAAGTCAGGAGCCGGAAATACTGAAGCTGCTTGGTTGGTGTTCACGCGGGTTTGGGTGGTCGGTTGCAATTAAAACGATCTCCCGATTTTTCCACCTTTCGCGGGGCAAACAAGCAACGTTCCAGTTACAGCGTTGCCAACATGTGACATTCCCCGGCTTTCATACCCCTCGGGGTTCGGTTATCTGCTCGGGGATTAACTGGCCCGGCGCAGGCACCGTCGGTCTGCGCGACGAAACTCAATCCGAAGCCACCCTGAAATGGTCACCAACCGCACCCGCGGCGTCTATCTGCTGTGCGTTTACGGGCACCTGCTGCTCACGCAGGCGTGCTTCTGGGCGATGGCCTGCGCCTACCACACCGCCGGCGTGATCGCGCTGGGCGGGGCGGACGCACCTCCCTATTTTCTCTACAGTGCGATCATTTCGAGTGGCGTGGTGCTGGCGGCGACCTTCATCCGCGAGCGCAACGAGTTGATCGCCTCCGACGGCCGGGTGGCGGGTCGCTTTGCCTTGAAACAACTCGCCACCGGTTTCGCCCTGCTCTTCATTTACCTCACGGGCTCGAAGGACACCGGCATCAGCCGCCTCTTCATGTTTTCCCTGTTGCCCGCCCTGTACCTGACCCTGCTGCTGGCCAACCGTTACCTGCCCGCGCTCATCTGCCGCCAGATGTTCCGGGGGGAACGGGCGGAGAAAATCCTGCTCGCCGGCACGGTCGAGAGTGTCAACCGGCTCAGTCAGTGGGTGCAGCGCAAGGACCTCATTGGTTATCACTGCGTCGGCTGGTTGAGCGATGCGCCCCCCGCGGCGTCAGCCTCCCCGTGGCTCGGGCGGTTACACGATTTGGAGGAGGTGGTCGCCCGCCACCAAATCTCCCAGCTCATCGTCACTGAACTGGCCATGCCCGCGGGTTTTCTGGGTGAGGCGGCCCAAATTTGCGAGCGGCTGGGCATCCGGCTCCTGGTCGTCAATGACATGGACAACCAGTTCTGCCACCCGATGACGCTCATGGAGGACGACGGCGTGCGGTTCTTCACCCTCCGGGAAGAGCCCCTGGAAAATCCGCTGAACCGCCTGCTCAAACGCGCGCTTGATCTGGTGATCGCCGCACCGGTGACGTTGCTGGTGCTGCCGGTGGTACACGTGCTCGTTTGGGTTATTCAGCGGCGGCAGTCGCCCGGTCCGGTTTACTTCGCCCAGACCCGCGCCGGCTTGAAGAACCGGCCGTTCACCATCTACAAGTACCGCACCATGCGCGTGGACAATCCGGATGAGGCCAGACAGGCCACGGCCCATGACACCCGCATCTTTCCCGCCGGCCGCTGGCTCCGCCGGATGAGCCTGGATGAGCTGCCGCAGTTCTACAACGTGCTGCGCGGCGACATGAGCGTCATTGGCCCGCGTCCGCACATGATCGAGCACAACCACCTGTTTGCCCAGGCGATGAAGAATTACCAGGTTCGCACCATTGCCAAACCCGGCATCACGGGACTGGCCCAGGTGCGCGGACTGCGCGGCGAGACGGCCAACGAGCATGACATCGTGGCCCGCGTGAGTGCGGACGTGGAATATCTGGAGCACTGGTCATTCACCGGCGACTGCCTGATTGTAGTACGCACGGCGCTCCACGTTTTGTGTCCCCCCAGCAAGGCGGTGTAGTTGGGATAATCAACGCCGGACGCGGACATCTCAACCGGCAGGATTCATTGGCCACGGATGGAACACGGATGGGCACGCGCTGAGCGCGCGTATTGTCGTGGTTGTCTGCCTGCACCAAACGGTGCTGGTTAAGCAGCGGTTCGAGGCGGCCCCTGTACAGTTGGATCCGTGTTTCATCTGTATTTCATCCGTGGCTAAAATGCATCGCCCAGGCTAGGAGCGAGCTTTCTGTTCCTCATGGACCATCGCTGATGAAGATTGCACCACCCGGCGAACCGCAACACACGCAAGCTGAAAGCAGCCTGGCATCTTTGGCAGCATAAGAGCCGACAGATCAGCCGGACAGTCGTTGTGGAGCTTGCCATGCGAGGCAGTCGGGGTCAGGCAGTCCTGCTTTGCCTTTTTCCGCTCCCCTTGTTCGTTGTAGTCACCCCATTGTGTGAAGTAGAACATCACGGCATGTTTGCCTCATTGGTAGCGCAACGAAGTCGCCCATTCTTTCTTCATCTGACGGTTGGGACCACTTTTCCACCCACCACCACCCAGTCGATGCCTTCGCACTTACCCCAGTTGTCGGTCCCAGTAAGGGTTCACAGCTTGACCAGCGACAAGCAATGAGCATGAAAACCATCACCCCGGAAGCCACGGGGCTTGCTCCCCTGGCCAGGACAAATCCGGCGGCAGTGCCACCGGCTGGCGCAGCCTCGGCCGGTGTCCGGGCCAAATCCATGCGGAGCACGATCACCCTGATCACGCTCTGCGGCTGGCTCCTGGCGATGGCGGCCCCCGCGCCTGCCGGCGTCTTCAACGTCCGCGATTACGGAGCTCTGGGCGACGACACGACGGACAACACCGCCGCGTTTTCCAAATGCCTCGAGGCAATCGTCGCAGCCGGCGGGGGCCAGATGTATCTGCCCACCGGCGTTTATCGCGGCCGGATCACCATTCCTCCCGTATCAAAACCCATCCCCAGCTGGATCACCGTGGAAATCGTCGGCGAAGGCGAGCCCGCTCCGGTGTTTGGCACCATCGGGTCCTTTCCCTTGCAAAACCACGGCACCATCGTCAAGTCCCTGGCCGACTCCGGGGCCGCCGTCATCTCCGCCGCCAAAGCGCCCAATTCCCTCTACGGCGGCTTCTCCGCCGTTTACGTCGTCCTCCGCAATCTTGACGTGCGAACCTATGACAATCCGGGCATCGGCGGAATTGACCTGCACTTCGCCCTGCAATGCCGGATCGAGAACGTGTTTATCAACACCGGCGTTTACAACGTGCAGGCCGCCCAGCCGACCCGCGGCACCAAGGGCCTGGTCACCCCGGCCAACAACAACGCGGCCCTGACCATCCTGAACAACGTGACCGTGACCGGATACCACACCGGCATCGTCGTCAACGAGCACACCGACGGCGACCACATCATGGTGGCGGGCAACCTCCACGGTCTGGAATTCCCGACCGCGCACCATGCCTCACGCCTTGGCCGGGTGGGGGCCTTCCGCAACACCTACAATGTCACGGTGACGGGCCGGCATGCTTTCTCGATCGCGCAATTGGACATCGAAAAAGCCGGCCCGGGACAGACCCATCCCGGCAACGCCTGGCAGGCAACGGCCAGCGACCTCAATGACCCCAAAAATCTCGGCACGGCCGACCTCAACTACTGGGTGGTCCTCGGGAACGTGGGCGCGGTCGAAGACTTCACCCGCAATGGCGGGGCCAACATCCGGGCCCGGCGAATCGGTTCCGCTGGTGGCCCCCACGAATCGGGTGGAGCACCACAGCGACCCGAAGCCCCGGCCAAACCGCCAGAAAAAAGGTAAGCTCGTGCTCCAGGCGAGGTGTCGCCGCCCACCGCCCCAAGCCAAGCGGGAAGGCCCATCCGCCGCAAGGCCTTGGCACCGACAACCAACCTCAGGTCCGACCTTACCACCGCGCCGGATCGGAGATCGGCGCTCCGCACGGCCCTCCGCCTCAACCCCGTTGGGGTAATTTCCAGCGCGCCCCGTTCTCCCCGTCCGAGGTGCATGCCGCACGGGCTTTTTCTCCTCAGCCAGCAGCCGCAAATCGACACCTCACCCTCAATCCCTCTCCCCGTTCGAGGCGGAGAGGGAGGAAATGCGACCCTCGACTCTCGACCCTCGGCACATGCCTTCGCTCTTGAAACGTGCTGGCGTTTGAAACCGTTTCCCCTGATAAACAGCTCCGTGCCTGACATGAAAATTCTCTCGATTCGTGCTATTCGTGCGTCGTGGTGGTCCCGGCGGAACTTTGTACTGCTCGCGGTCGCGGTCGCTTTGCTCGCCACGCTCCATTTTGCCCGCGCGGCGAAGGACCCGACGGATGTCACGGCCATCGTTGCCCCGGTGGTCAAGGATGAGCGCCTGGTCATTGCCGCGACGAACGAGCGGTTTGGCGACACGGCTCCGGGCGTGCCCAAGAAGTTGCGCGTGGAATACAGCATCGGCGCGGAAAAGCTGGCCCGCGAGGTGCCCGAGGGCGGGCGGCTCGAGATCGCGGCCCCAGCCGGGCAGAAGCTGGTCATTCTCAAGGCTGTTTACGGGCCGGCGGATGGCTCGAAGCCCGTGGCGGCGGCGGCGCTGGCGGAAAATCCCGGCGAGGTGCTGGACACCCTGCCCGGGTTCACGCTCCAGCACGTGCTGCGGGCAGACGGCAAGACGAACGGCTCGTGGATCTGCATGGCCAAGGACCCCAAGGGCCGGCTGCTGCTCGGCGGCCAGCGCGGCCAGCCCATCACACGCGTGACGCTCCAGGACGGCAAGGTCGTGAAGACGGACCTGCTGCACGTGCCGGTGAGTGAGACGATGGGCATGTTGTTCGTGGGCGACGTGCTGTACATCAACGGCAGCGGCAGCCGGGGCTTCGCGTTGTACCGCTGCAAGGACACCAAGCACGACGACAGTTTTGATGACGTGGAGTTGATCCACGATTGGCGCGGCGGCGCGGGTGAGCACGGGTCGCACGGAATCGTGCTCGGGGCGGACAAGATGCTTTACGTGGTCTGCGGCAACTTCACGGCGGTGCCCAAGGAGCTCGCGCCCAGCTCGCCGCATCGCAATTACGGCGATGACCTGGCGTTGAAGCGCATGGAGGACGGCAACGGTTTCGGCGCAGGGGCCAAGCCGCCGGGCGGCTACGTGGCACGCATGGATCTCGACGGGAAGAACGTGGAGATGTTTTCGGCGGGGCAGCGCAACGATTACGATGTGGCCTTCAACGCGGACGGTGAGTTGTTCGGTTTCGACAGCGACATGGAATGGGACTGGGGCAGCCCGTGGTACCGGCCAATCCGGGTCTTTCACTCCGTGCGCGGCGGCGATCACGGGTTCCGTGAGGGCAGCGCCAAGTGGCCGGAGTATTACGCGGACAGCCTGCCGGCCTCGGTGACCATCGGCATTGGCTGCCCGACGGGCGTGATGTTCGGCACGGGGGCGAAGTTCCCGGTCAAGTACCAGAAGGCGTTCTTCATCTGCGACTGGACTTACGGCCGGTTGATCGCGGTGCACCTGACGCCCAACGGCGCGAGCTACACCGGATCCTGGGAGAATTTCGTCGCGCCCAAATCGCTGCGCGGCAAGGGCGGACGGACGCCGCTGAACCTCACGGATGTCGTGATCGGTGACGATGGCGCGCTGTACTTCACCACGGGCGGTCGCGGCACGCAGGCGGACCTGTTCCGGGTGACCTACACGGGCTCCGAGACAGCCACGCCGCTGACCGCAAGCCAGTTGAGCAACCAAGCGGGCAAGGAAGCCCGGGCGTTGCGCCACCAGTTGGAGGCATTCAACGTGAAGGCCGATCCCGCCGCCGTGCCCTTTGCCTGGCCGCACTTGAACAGCCCCGACCGGTTCATCCGCTATGCTGCGCGTCTGGCGATCGAGCGCAATCCGGTCTCCGAATGGCAGGATCGCGCGCTCGCGGAGAAGCAGCCGGACGCCGCGTTCACCGCCCTGCTCGCCCTGGTACGCCTCGGCGGCACGGACACGCAACCGGCGATCCTCAAGGCGCTCGCGGCGTTTCCGATGACGAAGCTCACCGAGGAACAGGTGCTCAACAAGCTGCGCGTACTCGAGGTATCCATCGCGCGTCAGGGGGTGCCGTCGGGCGAGCTGGCCAGCCAGGTGATTGCCGATGTCAGCCCGCTCTATCCGGCCCGGTCGGAATTCGCGAACCGCGAGCTGTGCCAGGTGTTGCTCGCGCTCAACGCCCCGCACGCCGTCGCCCGGACCGTGGGGCTGCTGAAGGTAGCGCCGACGCAGGAGGAACAGGTCACCTACGCAGTCGCCTTGCGGAACATCAAGTCGGGCTGGACCGAGAACCTGCGCCGCGACTACCTGACGTGGTGGAATACGGGCCGCTCCACCCAGCATCCCGAGCATGTCGTGCAGTGGTTCAAGGACGCGGGCATCAATTTTAACAACGGTTCGAGCTTTCAGAATTTCCTCAAGAACGCGCTGAAGGAAGCCCAGGCCTCGATGACGCCGGCGGAACTCGCCGCGCTGGGCGACCTGGCCCGGCCCAAACCCGTCGTCGCGCCCGCGCCCGCCGCCCCGCGCAAGTTCGTCCGGGAATGGAAGACGGCGGACCTTCTGCCGCTGCTGGAAAAGGTCGGCAAGGGCCGTGATTTCGCGCGGGGCAAGGCGGCCTTCGAGGCGGCGCAGTGCCTGTTGTGCCATCGCTACGGCGATCAGGGCGGAGCCGCCGGGCCGGACCTGACGACCGTGGCCACGCGGTTCAAGCGGCAGGATATATTGGAGTCCATCACGGAGCCGTCGAAGGTGGTCTCCGAGCAGTACATGAGCACGGCCTTCACGCTGAAGGATGGCAATGTCGTGGCGGGCCGCATCAGCCAGGAGACCGGCGACAAGGTGGTGGTCATGACCAATCCGTTCGACACGGCGGTCACCACCGCGATCAACAAGTCAGAGATCAAGGCGCGCGAGCTGTCCAAGATCTCCCTCATGCCCACGGGCTTGCTCGATACGTTCACCGAGAGCGACATCCTCGACCTGCTGGCTTTCGTGGAATCCATGGGCGATCCGAAGCACTCGAGCTTCAGCAAGTAGCGCCGGGCTGCGGAGATGGGTGCGAACGCTGCGGCGTGAACCGGCGGTCAAGGAGCGCGGACGCCCACGTCCGCAGCAGGTCGCCGAAGTTGTACTACAGGCGTCCGTGCCTGTGATTTCGAACGTCGTTTCGCCGCGCGCACGAACTCGGGGCGGGACGCCCCGGTAACTCGCAGGCGGGGACGCCTGCGGTACCTGGCCCGGCGGCTGCGGACGTGGGCGTCCGCGCTCCTGGCGTAAGGCGGTCCACGAGGAAGTCGAATTCCACTGTTAGTTCACGCCGGGCATTCGCCCGAAACATTCCACCAAAGCGTATCACCAAGGCGTGAAGCGCAGGCCAAAGAGGGTCAGCACACTGAGCACGAGCAGGGCAATTGCCGGAATGAAAAACGGATCGTAGTAGTCCGACACTTGCGGCTTCTTCTCGAGCACCACGACCTTCTTCATTTCATCGATGCGCTTGAAGACCGCGTGGAGCGCCTCGGCGTTGACCGCGTTGAAAACCTCGCCGCCCGTGGCCCGGGTAATGCCGATGAGCGGGGGCGGGATGGCTTCTTCCGTCATCATGATGCTGAAGAGGGTGATGCGCTCGGCGCGAAGCCGGGCGATGATTGGCCCGTCCAGCGGGGGGATAATGTCACTGCTCTCACCGTCGGTCATCATGATGATCATGCGGTCACCTTCGGGACGTTCGGACAGCAGATCGGCGACCCCCAGCAGGCCCTTGCCGATGTAGGTGATGCCCCAGAGGGCATCGGGCAGGCCGCGCCGGCCCATGGAGGGAGGATCAATCCGCGGATTGTCCGGTTGGATGAACTGGCGGGAGAGCATGATGGATTCGGTGTCGAGGGTCAGCGGCACCCAGTGGATGTAATGACGCGAGAAGATCGTGAGCCCGTAGGCGTCGCCCTGGCGGTACTTGATGAACTTCTCGATCGCGTCCATCGCCGAATCAAAACGCCGGTTGCGGCCGTTCGCCTGCGAGCCATGCGGCTCGGCCATGCTGCCGGAGGTGTCCAAGAGAATCTGGATGTTGGTCAGCTTCCGTTCGACTTCGGGCGGATTAAAAATAATTGGATGCGCCAGGAAGATGATCGCCAGCGCGAGCAGCCCGGCCGGGAGGCAGTTCGCGCAGAGGACCAGGAAGCGAACCAGCGAACCGCGCCGCTGCCGGCCATGATCGAACGGCAGCACAATCGGCTGGCCGCGCCGGATCCATTCCCAGAAGGCGAGAATCACGGGCAGCGCCAGCAGCGCGAGCCATTGGGGGTGGAGGAAAATCACGACTGGCCCTCCGGTTCTGCCACTTTCACAGGTTCGATGGTGTAAGGTGAAATGTCCGCTGCGATGTCTTCGCGCCGGACCTTCGAGCCCGGATGATGCAGCCAGTGCTGCAACCGGCGCAGGGGTTCGCTGGTCTTCTCGTGCCGGCTGATGGTGTCGATGGAGGTGATCATCGGAGCGTCGGTCAGGGACAGTTCCTCGCGCCAACGACGCAGCAGGAGCATTTCCAACCGGGCCTTGCCGGCGGCGTCCAGCGTGCCGGCTTCCAACTGACTTAGCAGTGCCCGCAGCATTTCGGTGAGCGTCGGCTCGGGCGGCACGATGACGGCCTTCGGCGGCTTGGGTCTTCCGTAGAAGATCAACAGCAGCAGCCAGCCAATCCACAACAGGCCCAGCCCGATCAGCGTGGCAAAATAATGCCCCCCCACCTCCACGCCAACTTCCTCGGTTTCCTGGATCCGTGCATCAAGTTGTTTCGAAAGCTTGGGATCACCCTTGAACTTGAACGACGGCAAGCCGACCAATGGCGTGCCATCCTCCGAGGTCAGGTAATCCTTGAGGTCGAAAGTGCCGGCGCGGTTCGCAATGTAGCGCACGTCGTAGATGCGCACCCCCGCCTGCTCGGTCACCTTCGCAATGCGCACGTTAACGGCCACACCCCACTTGAAGGGCTTCACCGCGACCGCCGGACCGCTATAGGTCACGATGGCCGCCTGTTCGACGCCCAAAGGCACGTTGAGCAGGTCATCCGACCGGCGCGGCCAGAGGCAGACGGCGATCAGCACGACCATGCACACCGCGATGAGCGTGCGGCTGTTGAAGCGGTGGGTGGGTGGCTGTACTTCCATGCTATCTCACTTTTCCACTCAGCCCACGGTTCCCCAGAAAGTGGCGCAGTTTACCGAGGATCGGTTCGTCGGTCGGCAGATGCAGGTAGTCGATCCCGAACCGGGTCAGCTCGCCCTTCCAGCTCTCCGCGTCCACCCAGGCCTTGCGACCATGGCCCACGAACGCGCGGCCCGACTCCGCTTCAAGGCCACGGAAAAGACCAGCGCCCCGGATGCCTGATTCCGCCGGGTCCTGCAAATGCAGCACGATCACGTCGTGTTCCTGGGCGAGGATTTGCAAGGCCGGAAACGCTCCGGGATCATGCAGATCACTCAACACAATGATCATCGTGCGCCGCTTCAGGGACGGGGCCACTTCGCGGGCACGGTGCGCGAGGGAAGTGTCTTCAAGGAAGTCGTGGTGGCGGAGCTGGTGCGACCATTCCATGACGAGGTTGCGCGAGAGCGTCGGGCGCACATGAAGTTCGCGCGCCCCGCAGCCCAGCAGTCCGACCGGCGTCACGTTCGCCTGCGCTGCAAGCGCGATGCCTGTGGCGATCTGCACCGCCCACGCGTACTTGCTCATCGGCTGCGAGGTCACGCACATGGACGCGGACGTATCGAGCAGCAGGTAGAGCGGGATCTGTTTCGGCTCCTGATACTCCTTGATAAAGAGCTTGCCGATGCGCGCCGAGACCTTCCAGTCGATGGCCTTCACCGGATCGCCCGCCACGTAGAGCCGCGACTGCGCATACTCCAACCCGCTTCCGTGAAAGACAGACTCTTCCTGACCGAAGTTCAGGCTGTTCGCCAGGTGCTTCACCGCGACCTCGAACTGCCGGGCGTCAACGGGCTCGTGATTGAGTTTGACCTTGCGTTGCATGGCTCGCCGATCAACCGAGGGTGCTGAGAATGCCTTCGAGGACCTGCTTGCCGGTGTGGCCGGCGGCCGACGCCTCGTAGCTGACACGAATACGGTGCAGCACCACGTCTTCGGCGAGATCGAACAAATCCTCCGGCGTCACGAAATCGCGGCCGTGAATGACGGCCCGGGCGCGGGAGGCGTTGACCAGCGCGAGACCGGCGCGCGGACTGCAACCAAAGTCCAGCAGCTTGGACTCGCGCGTGCGACGCACCAGTTCCACGCAGTGCTTCACGATCACCTCGCTGACGTGGACGGCCTGGACCGCTTCCATCGCGGTGACGAGGTCTTCCACGGAGGCTCCCGCTTCGTCACTGATCATATCGAAGGCCGAGCGCGGCACCGCGCCGCCGCCCTCGCGCCGCAGCCCCATGCCGAGCTGGCGCTGGAGGATCATCTGCTCGTCCTCGCGTCCGGGATAACCGAGCCGGTGCAGGAGCATGAAGCGGTCTAGCTGCGCCTCGGGCAACTCGAACGTGCCGGACTGCTCAACCGGGTTCTGCGTGGCGATGACCAGGAAGGGCGTGGGCAGCTTCAAGTTCTGCCCGCCGATGGTGACCTTGCGTTCCTGCATCGCTTCGAGCATCGCGCCCTGCACCTTGGGCGCAGCACGGTTGATTTCGTCGGCGAGCAGCAGGTTCGTGAAGACCGGGCCCCGGTGGATGCGGAAGTCGCCGGTCTTCTGGTCGATAATTTCCGAGCCGATGATGTCGGACGGGAGCATGTCCACGGTGAACTGCACGCGCTTGAAGTCCAGATTGATGGCCTTGGCGACGGAGTTGACGAGCAGCGTCTTGGCCAGGCCGGGCAGGCCCTGGAGCAGCAGGTGGCCGCCGGTCAGGAGCGCGATCATGACGCGCTCGACGACGACATCCTGGCCCACGACGATCTTGGCGACGCGCTCGCGGACACCGGCGACGAATTGCTGCGCGGACTGCGCGCCTGCGGGGGTGGGGGATTGCATGGTGATTTGCATCAGAAGAGGATCAGTTGGAATAGAATTGGATTAACAGGCGGCCCGCAGCCACTTTTCAACGAGGCCGCGCAAATCTGCCTCGGACATCTTGCTGCCAGCGCCGCTGAAGCAGGTCTGCTGCACGCGCTGGAGGTCCTGTTGCAGCTCCTGCTGCTGCGCTTCGCCAAGCCGCACAAGCGGGCTGGTGCGCAACCGGCGGAGCAGCGCGACGACCGCGAAGCCATCCACGTCGGCGGGCATCTTGAAGACATCGCGCGCGCGGAGCGGAGCTTCGCCAGCTCCGGCACCCCGTTTCACCAGGGAGTAAATCAACCCGCCCAGCACAAGTACGGCAACCGCACCCACGCCGAGCCAGAGATAAGGATTGCGGCCGGGCTTCATCAATACACCGCCACCGCCACCAGTCGATGCGCGGCCCAGCTTCACCGACGGCTGCGGGAGGGTGGCGAGGTCCATTTCGTTATAGCTCTGGCAGACCAGCGCAAAGTCCTTCGACTTGACCGGCGGAAACTGGAACTCCGTCGGACCCTCCGCCGCGCGGATCGCATCGCCGTTCAGCACCAGCGTCCAAAGCCGTTCGGACCGCGGGCCGACCTGCACGCCCCAGGTGTTCAGTTCCTTCAGTTGCAGGCCTTCGTGGGCGTTGATCTGTTTGACGCCCACGGCTTTCTTGAGCGCGTCCAGGTCCAGCAACTGGTCGAGTTCCGGGACCAATCCACCCGCCACCGCCTTGATCTCCAACTGCAAGGCCCCGTTAATCGCGAACTGCCGGGTGTCGAGCGTCTCGGTAATCTCGATCTTGCTCGCCGGACGGGACGGAGCATTGGCGGCAACCTTGATCACCGTTTCTGCGGACGAGGCGGGGATCGTCACCGGACCGGTCAGGTCGATGAACTTCAACTCCATCTCAACCGGCGGAATCTTGTCCACGCTCGCGTCCTTGGCCCGCACCAGCACGTAGGCGAGGATGGTTTCCTCCCAGCCGGGCTGCGCGGTGGGCCGGGCCTTTACCTCGGTGGAGGCGAAGACGATGGACTTCACATCGAAGAACGGGGCGAGCGTCTCGGTGAGGTTCAGTTCCAGTTCATCACGCGGCCCCTGCGCCTCGCGCATCTTGCGCACGAGCGGTGATTTCCGCTGTTTCTGCTTGGCGGCCGGTCCGGCCGGGTCGTTGCTGAGATACTGGCCGAACTGCGCCACCCGGCCCATCGCCTCCGTGTGAACCACGCTGACAATGATGCCGAAATCCTGATCGCGCCCGATGGTGTTCGGCCCGTCCACGCGCGTCTGAAGGCGGATCTCGCTCAGCAGTTCGTCGAAATACTTCACCTTCTTCTCCGCCCCAAGCGTGAACGGATCGTCCTTGGTGATCACGAGCGAACTGGCCAGATACCGGTATTTCAAATCCTCGTGCAACGGGTCGCGCTCGTCCGCGAGACGCGCGTTCACGATCTTGGAAAACAAGCTCATGTGCGCGGCGGCGGCCTTCCCCGGCAGGGCCAGCAGGTGCTCGCGGATCTTCGTCAACGCCGCGCGATTGATGGCCTTGGAGAGGTTGATCTGGCCGCCGGAGCCGATGCCAATCAATCCGTTAAACCAGCCCAGATAGGACTCAACGGAATAGTCAGCCGGTGACAGTTTGGCCACTTCTTTGGCATAAGCCTCGGTGCCGCGCTGGAAGTAATCCTGTGCGAGCAGGTTCTTTTCCTTGAAGCCGGTGAGCCGCTTGCGGGGATCGCCCGAGACGAGTTCCTGGAAATACTCGAAGTCACCCCAGTCAGTGAGCAACGTGCCGCCCAGGGTGAGCGCCCGCGAAACCTCGGTGTGTCCGGCGAGCCACGCATCAATCATCCGCAGGCAGGCCCCGTATCCCGTGCGCACCATCTCCAGGGTTTGGGTCTCGTTGCGGCGGGTGAGCCCGGCCTTCTGCACATCCATCTTGCGCCAGCGTTCAGTGAGATTGCTGTGCATCCGCGAAAGGATGAGGAAGAAGAGTTGTTCGTCCATTTTCTGGAGCGGGCCGAAGACCTTCTCGATGTGGCTCTCGCGGTAAGCCTCCGCGTTGCTGTAAGCCAGGTCGAAGGCTCCCACCACCTTCTGGTAATCCTTCGGGGCGATGCCCGCCTGCCGGAAGAGCGCCATCATCCGCGCGAGGCTCTCGATGTTCTTCTCCATCATGATCGGCGTGACGGGAATCCGGGCGTCGTCGGCCAGCGAATACTTCTTCCGCAGCGCCTCGGGGAGCTGCGGATTATGCGCCTGCGCCCAGACCGTGAGAAAATCCTCGGCCAGCGCGACCCCGGCTTCCGGCGTGCGCTTCCCGATTTCGGCGATGCGGTCGGCCGCCTGGTCGAAGTTCGCACTGGCCAGGATGACCTTGGACTGGCTCACGTCAAACCGCTCCCGAAGGCTGCCGGGCATGGCAGCGGCCCACTTGCCCGTCGGTGCCGTGGCCAGCAGGTCTTCCGCCGCGACGGGCTTGGGCTTGGACGAGCTGGTGTAGGCCTTCTGCTGGAACGTGTTTTCCGCCTCGATCATCCAGAACTCCGCTATCATCTGCGCGAGCTGGTTCCACGGCTTCGTGTTGAGGTCCACCGACTCGGCAAGCAGGTTGGCGACCGTGGCCTGGGCCTTGAGGTTCTCGGTGCGCTGGGGCACTTCGCCACGCGCCTCGCTCTGCAACTTGCGCTCCAGCCCGCTGACCAGCCGCACGGCGCTCTCCGGGCTGTTCTTCACCAGCTCCACGAAGACCGGCGCGAGCGTGCCGGGCTGGATTTGCATCATCACCTTGGCGAGGGCAGTGCCGGCCTTGGATTTTTCCCAGTCGTTGACCTTGGGCATCGCCAACAACCGCAGGTTCTCGTCCCAAATTTTCTGCACCTGTCCGCGTTGGGCGGCCTCGGTCTCCTGCTGCGAAGCGAGGAACGCAGTCAGTTCATTGCGCACGCCTTCGTCGGCGATCTGCTCCACTTGCCCTGCGGGCGGGAGATACGTACGGGCGAGGTCCTTAAAACCACCGGCGAGCAGGACGCGGCCGGCAAGCAGGCGCTTCGCCGGATCGGTGCCCCCGAGCTTTTCAGTGCCCTTCCGCAACTTGTCCGAAAGCCAGTACGCTTCGTTCGGTTGCACGGCCAGCCCGAGCAACTGGCCGAGCTTGCGCACATTGTCCCCGGTCAACTCGCCGGGCACGGCGTCGGCCAGGCCCAGCACGTCATCGAGGCGCATGTTGGGCTTCTGCTTCTCGGTGAGGTCGCCGAGCATCTTGTCAAAAATCTTCCGCGACAAATCCGGCGGAAGCAGGGCCAGTTCAGAACGAATCTTCGCCCAGTCGCCCATGCGGTAGTAGGAGAAGAAACGGTCCGAAGCGGTCAAGTTCGTGGCATCCGCCGTGCCCGTGCGTTCAAGCGCGTAAAAAATGTCATTCAGATCGCGCGAGAACTTGTGCGTGAGGATCGACTCGTATTGCTTGAGGACCTTGGTATCGAGCGACGCAGCGGGCTGCTGGGCCTGGGCGAACGGCAGGAAAGTGAGACAATACCCGGCCGAGACGCAAACAAGCCCGGCAAGGTAGCGATGGAGGTTGGGTTTCATGGGCACAAAAGACGTCGATGGAAAAAGTAATGACTGGCGGTTTTTCAAGACCCGGAGTTCGGGAGCTTCTCGAATTCCTGGAAGCCCGCGCGGCCGTCCGCCTTCGGACCGGGCTTGGGACCGGGGCCTTGCCCGCCGAGCAGGGCGGCGGCGGC
>RFSE01000151.1 GCA_009924135.1 Pseudomonadota bacterium
TTCAGCGCGAGCGTCAGGAAATGCAGCAGCAGATCCAGACTGAGCGTTTGGTTGCGGACCTTCAGGGCCAGCTGGACCACGTTGCCAGCGACAACGGGCTTGAAGAGGGCGAAAAGGCGTTCCTGTGGGAGGCTGCAATTTCGCGCCTTCAGAACAATCAGGTTGAGCTTCAGGACGTTCCGTCGCTGATGACCGACACGTGGAACCAGATCGACAGCCTGTACCAGAAGCGTATGGCGCGTGCCGCAACGTCAACAAACGCTGGCCCCAGCACCTCAGCACCGCCTGCCGGGGTCCCCGGTGACGTGCAGGGTGGGCGAGGGATCCAGTCTGCGGTCGCTCGCACCGCAGAAAGGCTTGGTATTCCGCAGGATTAGCGAGTAACAGGACCGTACCGATAGCGGTACAGTTCTGCTACGCGCGGCGATGCCTCTACGGGTTAGTAAGAGACGGCGCGGTTGTGGAGAGCAGGGAACATAAAGCAAGGGTTGGGGCCAGTCCCCAGCTCCCCTGACTCCAAATACCCCGTTTCTTACTAACCCAGAGGTGATTTCTTTGTCACTCGCTACGCTGAATGATCTGGCGTACGACACATGGGAGCCGGGACTCAACGACGAGCTTGAGACGGTTACCGGATCCCTGTATTCGTTCCTTCAGAAGTCCTCCAAGGACGTTAAGGGTCGAAAGACCTTCATCAAGTTCCTCAAGGGCCGTTCCCTTGGTGTTGCCAACATCGACGAGGGTGGCGCGTTCCCGGAGGCCGGGGACCCCAGCTACGACGAGGCTGAGATCTACCTGAAGCGCATTGCCGCAACGGTGGAGTTCACCCTTGACGAGATCGACCTGCTGAACGGCCGCGACGCTGCCGCTCTGCCGGTGGTGCAGCACAAGCTTGACGACCTCGTGCGCACGGTGCGCCGTGACGTGGTCCGTCAGAGCTGGGGCGACGGTTCGGCCAAGCTGGCTAACGCCGCTTCGGTGTCCTCGCAGGTGATCACCCTCGACGCCACGACCACGTCGCAGATTGACCGCGACCGGTTCAACTGGCTTGAGGAGAACGGCCTGAAGATTGACGTGGTGCACGGGACGACCGGCGCTGCGCAGGCGACTGGCCTTTCGATTAGCAACATCAACCGCTCGACCAACGAGGTCACGGTGGTGGGGGACGCTTCGGGCGTGACCTCCAGCGGCGTGCTCGTGCGCTCCGGCAACGGTTACGGCACCGGCGGTGCTTACACCAGCCGCGAGTTCACCGGTGTGATGGGTGCGCTTTCGGAGACGAACACGTACCTCACCCTTGACCGCACCGCTGCCGGTGTGGGCTATTTCTGGAAGTCCAACGTTGTTGGCAACTCGGGCACGCTGCGTCCTCTGACGCTCGACGTGATCCTCCAGCTGATCAACAACATGAACCGCCGTACGGGTAAGGCTCCGATTGACTCGGACCACGCGTTCTTCGCAAACCTTGGCGTGTGGTCGGCCTACGGCGAGCAGCTTCAGCCCGCCGTGCGCTATCAGGGCTACCAGAAGATGGATATGGGTTGGCCTGAGCTGGAGATCTTCGGTGTGCCGTTCTACGGCGACATCCACGCTCCGCACAACAACCTGTTCCTCATCCACAAGCCGTCGTTCGCCTACCGCGTGCCGAAGTATCAGGAGCGCGGGACCTTCCAGTTCCAGAACATGGACGGTTCGATGTGGCGCTACGTCCCGGCGACCAGCGGCTACAAGGCCAAGGTGCAGTCGCACCTCACCGGCATGATGACCCTCGTCACCGAGCACCCCCGTATGCACGGGCGTGTGGACGACCTTGAGGAGCTGGGCGTCTAATGGCTGTGACCGCGTCGTACTCAACCCTCGGTATTGACCGCGTTCAGGTCATTGGCCGCGAGCGGGTTGTCCGTCGGCGCGTTGCGCTGTCGGGCACCTACGTGTCCGGTGGATTCGCGATCACGCCGAACGAGCTGAACCTCAGCAAGATCCGCTGGGTGAAGTTTCACGGTCCGGCCAGCACCGGCTCTGCCGTTGCGTTCCCGGTCTGGGACGACACCAACAGCAAGATCAAGCTGTTCACAGCGACCGCTACGGAGCTTTCGGGTTCCACGGCGAACTACAAGCTGGACGTCGAGGTCGGCGGACAGTAGTTTCACTGGTGCGGGGGGTCGGGAAACCGGCCCCCCGTTCCTGTAACCGAAAGGCACAATGGCACAGGCCACAAATCCCGAGCAGCAGGGAATGTTGGACCAGCTGCGACGATTGATGCAGCAGCGTGGTCCAATGGGCAAGCCCGGCCGTGGCCAGCGCAAGGACAAGATGGCACCGGCAATTCCGGGGAGTCCGATGCAGCCCGGGAAGCCGTCTGGCGGCGTGTCGGCCGACGTAATTGCTGCCGCAAACGCCAAGATGGCGCTTGCAAACCAGCTGCGCGCACAGAACGCAGCAATGGGCAAGCCCCCCGTGATGCCCTAATGCACGATCAGGAGACACTGGTCAATGAGCTAAAAACGCTCTTGGCCGACGCAACGACGCTTTACTACCGGGCGCACAGCGCGCACTGGAACGTTGTTGGTCCCCTGTTTCAGCAGTACCACGAATTGTTTGGCGAGATCTACGAGGACGTTTGGTCCTCGCTTGACCCAATTGCCGAGAACGTCCGCAAGCTTGGCGGTTTCCCGCCGTCCGGGCTTGAGGAGCTGATCAAGCTGCGCGAGGTCCGCGACGGTTCTGACGTAACGACCGCTGAGGGGCTGGCGCGCGAAGTGCTGAACGCAAACGTTGAAGTGTTGCACTGCCTGAACGAAGCATTTGTTTGCGCAAATGAGTGCAACTCGCAGGGGATTGCCAATTTCCTTGCGGACCGGATTGACCACCACGAGAAGTGGTCGTGGCAGCTGAGTTCTTCGCTGGGGCTTTCGTCCCCGCCGCTGCCGGAGTCAACAAACGAGACTCCAGAGCAGGACGCAAACGAAAAGCCCAAGGAGATTTCCGTGCAGACCAAGCGCCGTATGCGTGGCGCAGTAACCCCGGGGGTGCGCTAATGCGTATGGGTGACAGCGTTCCCGGGATCCTCACCGACGAATGGAAGTTCGTTGCAGAGGACGCACACCGGGTCGCCGAGCGTGTGCGCGAGTACGACCGCGACTGCCGCCTTGCCGTCCACGTGCCGACCCACCAGTTGGGTGTTGCCCGTTGGACTGTTGCAAGTTTCGCGGAAGGCGGGGCGTGGATGATCGCGTTCCGTTGCCGGGACCCTGAGACTGGTGAGCCGATGATTGGCGAACCCGACGAGCGGGTTTTGTGGCTGATGGACCGTTTCGATATGTGGAAGCAGGCAAACCCGGGTCGTCTTGCTAAGGCGGCTGCGGAGATTCAGCGCCGACGCGCTGAGCACCTTGAGGAGGCCGACCGAGAGCGGAACGCCGAAATGGCAGAGAAGTTCGTCCGTGGCTGGAAGCTCAAGGAAGGAATCAAGGACAAGATCTACGTGCCCGCCGGGGCAGGAGGAATTTCGTAATGCCAGCAGGACCAATGCAGCCCAACGCCCCGAGTAGCGCCGAGCAGCGCGCTCGCGACGCTCAGAACAGGGCACAGGGCGCAGCAAACACTTACCGCGACAAGCAGCGCGCGGCGAACGCTGCTCGCGCAAACGCAAAGGGCGTCAAGGGCAACTCGCCGTATTCGGTGTCGCTGCGTAACAGCTACAACGCTGAGTACCGCGACAACCAGCGCGAGGCAAACCGCTGGGGCGCGCACGCAGAGAAGCTTGGCCTAAACATCGGCGGCTACAAGGGCAAGGGCAAGGGCAAGGGCGGAAAGGGCCAGCAGATTTCTGCGCCGAATTCCGTTCCGAGTGCGCCGAACGTTTCCGGTGGCGGCTCGTCCGGCGGTGGCGGCGGTTCGGCCGGTGGCGGCGGTGGCGGCGGTGGCAGGACTCCGGCTCCAAAGGTTCCGGTAAAGCCGTCGTTTGACCGTGACCTTAAGAACGCGAAGCGTGGCAACACGGTTCTCCGTAAGGCGATTATGACCTACGGCGACACGCGTAAGCCAGACAACGGCGAAATGATCCAAGGCGGCGCTGCCGACCCGAAGAACGTGAAGCTGACCGGGCAGGAGTGGAAGGACTTTAAGACCAAGTTCCTTGCCAACCACAAGTCCGCAAAGAACCTGAGCGAGCGTTCCCTGCGCGTGATGGCGCGGTACATGAAGCACAAGGGGCAGGGGTCTGCGTACGGCCTTACGTCCGCAGCTCCGCCCGCCGAGACGCCGCCTGCGGAGGGCTAACAGTTGGCCACTGGGGATTTTCAGGACCTCTACACCCGCACGATCTACGCGGCGCAGCGCGACCCAAACGTCGCAGCTGATGTTGCGCGCGCAAAGGAGGCGGTGAACGAGGCGTATTTGAGTCTGTGCGACTCAGGTCCCCAGTGGTCATTTCTTACGTCGCAGGGGACACAGACCCTGACGACCAACCAGACCTCGTACTCGTACTCAACGATTGCAACCAGTCTGGGAGTTTCTGGGATCACGGACGTTTTGGCGTGGAGCTTTGGAGGCCCCGCAGGGTCTGCTCCCGGCCACTATGCCCGCTGGGAAGATTTCTGGGCGATCAAGCAGCTGAACCCGTCACTGGCTGCCGGGGTCCCGCACCTTTGGACCACGTATGGCCGTTCTCAGGTTGAGATTTGGCCGAAGCCGCAGTCCGGCTACTCGGCAACCGTGCTGGCAATGCGCAAAGCAACAGAGCTGGTCAACAACTCTGACACGACGCTGATTCCGCAGGGCTGGGTAACCAAGCTGCTGGTGCCCGCCGCCGCCGCAATTCTGCTCCGTCAAGAAGGTGGAAGCGACGCGGTAAGCGAGGCCAACAACCACGAAAACACCTACAAGGCCGTTTACGAGCAGTTTGCCGCAGGGCCGATGGTGTTCTCGACCCCGGTTGCTCACCCAACACCTGCGCAAATTCTGCTGCCCGGCGGCCTGAAGGGAACGTCTGGAACCTTTTTGGAACTGGCGCAGCGTGTTTGTTACGAGGCAAACCAGCCGTCGTGGATTGCGTACAACCTGACGCGCGCCAAGGAAGCAATCAACGCGGTTTATCGCACGATCCTTGACACGCCGGATCCGTGGGACTTCTTGGAGCGCGAGGGGCAGATCGAGCTGACGGCGGGTCAGGGCACCTACACGCTTTCGTCAATTGCAACTGCTCTTGGTGTGCCCGCAATCCGCCAGTTGCTGAACGTCGTAAACGACACGGTTTCCAATAGCTCGCCGCTTGAGCCGATGGGGTGGCCGGAGCTTGAGTCGCTGACAAAGTCAACGCAGGACGGCGAAACCAACGACGTCCCGGCGGCATTTGCAATGTGGGACGGAAAGATCAGGTTCTGGCCCGCACCAAACCTGAACTACAAGCTGGGGCTGTACTACATCGTGGGCACCAGCGAGCTGAGCGCCGATTCCGACGTCCCGGTCATTCCCAACGAGTGGGTTCACGAAGTGCTGGTTCCGCTGGCCGCTGCGCGCGTGCTGTACCAGAGCGGCGACGCTGCGCAGATCCAAAAGGGCCAGTTGCTGGAGGGCCGTGGTCAGTCCCAGTTGAAGCTGATGCGCGAAGCACGAGCCGCCGCAAAGAACCCGACCCTTCGGCTTCAGGCCCCGCGTTTCTCTGCGGACCTGCCCGGCAGTTACGCGCAGGACTGGTATTTCTAGTGCGCGCTCGGGTGGTCTTTCGCCCGGGTTCTGGTGGCCTTGTCACCGACGCGCCCGATACGTTCCTCAAGCCGGAGTCGCTGGTATACGCAAATGACGCGGTGATGTACCGTGGCACGCTTGAGCAGCGGCGCGGTTGGACGTACGAAGGAAGCGGCGGCGTCCCCACCGGAGCGACCGGATCACCGATTGGCGTAGCTCGCGTCAAGTTTTCCAACGACGCCAACACACACACTGTGGTCAGTTGCGACGACGGCACGGTGTACTACCAGAACGGCAATTCCGCCGGATTGAATACCAACGCGCCGTCGCGTAACGCAAACCCGTTGCCGCGCTGCGTTTACCGCAACGAGCTGATTTTCTGTTATGGCGACGGCAAGACGCCGATCCTTCGGTACTCGGGCGCTGCCGGAAAGTACTCGTTTACCGGTCAGTCGCTGAGCGGCGCAACGTTGACCTACGCGCAGAACGAGGCAACGGTGACTGTTGCTGGCGGTTCGTTTGCAACGGTGCCGCCGGAGTCGTCGTATCTCCAGATTGTTGTTGGTGATGCTGTTGCGACGTGGGCGCGCGTGATGCCGGGCGCAACGTCAACCAAGCTGACGGTCGAGAACATCACTCACTCTGCGCTTGTTACTAGCGCGTACGCAACCGGCAGCGTGTACAACCCGGCGCTGGTTGCTGGTGGCTGGCCATCGGTTTCAGTGTACAGCGACGGCGTTTGCACGGTTCAGAAGATTCCGTACAGCGGTGGCGGCGCAACGTTTACCGCAACTGGAACCGGAACCGTCTGGAACGATCCAACCATTGCGCTGGAAACGCCGTTCCCCGGGCGCACGGCTCTTGCGTACTACAACAAGGCCGACCGCAAGTATTACCTGCGGACGATTTCTACGATCCTTAGCAATACGTCAATCACGCTTGCAAACACGCCGGTAACGTTTGCAACGGGTGGCGGTGGCGGAAGCATTGGTGCAATGGGTACGCCTTCGGGGTCGCCCGGCACCCCCGTGACGACCGAGAAGGCCCCGTACCAGATCCTGAGCGTGCCGACGTGGACAGACGCAACCGTTCACAAGGGGTCGCTGTGGGGTGCTGGTGTTGCGCAGCACAAGAACCGCGTGTACGTGGCTCCGCCGAACTGGGACCCCTCGCTTCCGCCGGGCGAAACCGTGCCGTACGACGTCTCGCTGAACCCGACGATGCGCACGTTTACGGTGACCATTGCCTCGCCCGGCGTGTTTACGCTGAGCGGCCACGGGTTTTCCAGCGGCGACGCGGTGTACTTGCAGACCAGCGGATCGCTGCCGACTGGGCTGACCGCCGGTACCAAGTACTACGTGATTGACGCCGGGCTTACGACCAACACGTTCCAGCTGTCGGCAACGGTCAACGGGGCCGCAATTAACACAAGCGGGTCCCAGAGCGGCACGCACACTGTTGGCACGTCGCTGTTTACCGAATACGGAAACGCGGACCAGAGTAAGTGGACCCTTGACTATCTGGACGTCCCAACGACGTACGACGGCGACCCCGTTACTGCGCTGCTGAGTTCTTCCGGCCCGTTGCTGGTGCTGAAGAAGTCTGGCGTCTACGGCGTGTACGGCACCTACCCCACGTTTGAGCAGTCCGTTATCCAGACCGGGTGCGGTTGTATTGACCGCGCGGCGGCAATCACCGTTGGTGGTTCCCCGTTCTGGGCGGGTGAAACCGGGATCTGGACGTACCGTGGCGGGCGCGTGGTGTCGCTGGTCGAGAACAAGATCGAGCGCGAGTGGCGCGCGCTGATGAACGGGTGGGTTGAGGGCACAAGCTATTGCACGCTTGGCGTTGTCGCAGACCACCTTGTCGTGAGTGTTGGCGACCTTGACTCCAACGCAACCGGCGTTGCCAAGAACGGACCCGACGCAAGCAACCCAACCGGCCGCGTTTTCATTATGGACATTCAGGCCGGAGAGTGGGTGTCCCGCTTTAGCAACGTCAACGCGCGGGGGTTCTGGTCGGCGCGTGTTCCGGGGGAAGCTGAGGCGTTGCTCTTTGTAGGTGAGTCATCCGGGAAGGTGTCGGATCTTACGCCCGCGATTAACAACGTGAAGTGCACAAACAGGACAGACCAGACGTTTACCGTCGCGAGCGCAAAGGACGCAAACAACTCTGGTCCGCAGTTTGAGGTGTGGTCGGCGTTGGGTTTGGCGGGGCTTGCGGGTATTGACGGTGAGGCGCGGCTTATAGATATGTCGGTTGTGTCAAACGTCTGCGACGCGGGTTCTGCTGGCTCAACAACCGTTGACGTCAGCGTTGCGCAGGGCGAAGGACTGCACACGCCCGCCGCAACTCCGACCACGGTGTCGGTTGGGACGCTGTCCTCGGATACCACTGACGGGATCAATCGTTACCGGTACCGCGTCGGGCGTTCCGGGCGTACCCACCAATACCGGATCAAGGTCAACACGACCGGCGCTGCGTGCAGCAAGGTGGAGTTTCAGGAGCTGGTGTTCAACTTCCGCGATTCTAGGATGCGCACGTGAGCGAGACTCCGGGCGACGCAACCGGCTTTGAGGCGTTTGTCAGGAGCGACCTGTTCCGGGCAATTTTGCGCACCCAGCACGCAGACCTGTTGTCCGGTTCAATCGCAACGTCTACTGCTGTGCCTACTGGGGCAATTTCACAGTACGCAGGCGACATTGCTCCAGAAAGCTGGTTGCTGTGTCAGGGGCAGGAAGTTCTGCGCGACCAGTACCCGGCGCTGTACGCAACGATCAGCAACAAGTACGGAACGCCAAGCGACAGCACAAAGTTCAAGTTGCCGAATCTGTGCGGGCGCGTTCCCGTAGGGGCTGGTGCGGCATCCGGCCTCACTACTCGCGGGCTTGCGAGTACTGGTGGTAGCGAGTTCCTTCAGGCGCACAATCACACCGGCGGCAGCAGTAATTCCGGGAACCACACGCACCGAAGCGGAACAACGATCAACGGTGACTGGGTTGGTATTTCGACCGGCTACGGAGAGGGTGGCTGGGCTGTTGCCGATTACCCCGCTTACAACAACAACGTCAGCCATATCTACGCGGCGGACGGTGGAGATCACAACCACACGATTTACACCAACACGATCAAGACGGCAGACAGGTCAGCGGACCTGACCACAGGTTCAGGCGGAAATATGCAGCCGTACCTTGCCCTTAACTACATCATCAGGACCTAGCCGATGCCTTACGACGCAAGCAAGCTTGCTCTTCCCGACAGCATTAAGAACGCGGTTACTGGGCGCATCAGGGCCGGTACGTCGTACAAGTTGGGCGTGCTTGAGCGCTCAATTAACGACCTGCCGCTGAAGTACGACAAGCTCAAGACGCGCACCCAGTCAAGCACAAAGCTGGGGCTGACGGGGCTTGGAAACTACGCGTTTGGCGATGACCCCAACACGCCGCAGATCGAAACTGACGCCGTGTACCGCGCCGACAACCGTATTGGCGACAAGGAAACCGCTGCGGTTAAGAGCGCGGACGCGTCGGCTAATGCTCGCGGGATGCAGTTCTCGTCGTTCCGCGACAAGAACGTTGGCGAAGCACTTGGTCGCCTGAGCCGCGAAGCGCAGCAGGTGATGACGCAGTACGCGGGTGATATGGGCAAGCTGGTGAGCGATCAGAACGCGGAGGAGACGAACCTCTACGACCAGATGCGCACGCTGTACGGCGACGAGGCCAGCTGGGTTGCGGAGAACCCGCCCGCACCGACGCAGGCAGAGCTTGACGCCGCAAACCCACCGGCGGCACCGGCTGGTGACGCCGCAGACCCGAACGCAGGGAAGAGCGCCGGGCAGCAGTACGCAGCGCAGCAGGGCTGGCTTGGCCCTTGGAACGACAAGCCCGCGCTTGACAAGGCGCACTATTCCGTGTTCCAGCGAACACTGCCGACCGGCGAAAAGCGCTGGTTTGCAGTGAGGAAGTAGCCAGTGGCCGACTACACCTACAGGGCAAAGCCGACGTCCGAGAAGCTGGACGCCAATTACGGCGCTGGCAACTGGACGATCAAGAAGGTCGGCAAGAAGAAGAACACGCGCTGGGTTGTTACCCCGAAGGTCAAGGCACCGACGGAGCCGTCGCTTGGCGGGACGACCGCTGCCGACGACGACCCGCTTGGGATCAAGTCTGCGCTAACGCAGTTCAACAACCGACAGGACGCCTACCAGAAGAAGCATCAGGACTGGGCAGGCGACGTCCGCAAGTGGTCAGAAGCGTCGCTTGGCACGCTGTACAACGCACGCGAAGCAGCAAACAACGCGTACGTGGAACGGTTGCGCGGTATTGGGGCACCGGTAGCTGGTGCCAACGCACCAGTTGTTGGTTCCACGACTGGTGCAACACCGGTTGCAGACCCCAACGCTGCTGGTACTAACGCGCTGAACCAGAACGCCGCAGCACAGGCAAAGGCAAACCTCGGCCTTGCGGCACTGCGCGGAAATCAGGACAACCAGAACCAGCTGGACTACGTCGCAAACCAGCTGAAGGGCTTTGACTATTACGCGGCGCAGATCCCCGCGATTTACAACGAGTCCAAGACCAAGTACGAGAACTCGCTCACAAGCGCCGTGCTGGACCTTCAGGCCAAGAAGGAAATTGCGCAGGTGGGCGCAGATGCTCGCACCTACGCCGCCGAGCAGAACCTCATCGCCTCGCTTGCGGCAACGCAGGGCAAGAACTCCACCGCGCTGATCAACGCAATTTCCGGGATTCAGCAGACCGAGTCCAGAAACGCCACAAACGTGCAGGTTGCCGGTATTAACGCCAAGTCGCGTCAGGCAATCTCACAGGCGTCGATCAACGCCGCGTGGAACCGACAGACGCGCACGCTTCAGGCACAGGCGCAAAAGGCACGACAGAACGGAACGCAGGCCAAGTTCTTTCAGACCACGTGGCAGTCGTTCTTGAAGGGCGTTCCGGTCAAGGATCCGACGACCGGCGTTGATTCGTTCAACCAGCCGGGGTCGGTCCCGCCCGCAATGTCGCTGCTTCAGGACCCGGCAAAGGCTCCGGCTGCTGCTGCTCGTTGGCTTCAGATCGCCAAGAACCAGCTCGGGATGTCAAAGAAGCAGGCTGCTGCGTACATCCTTCCGTACCTTGGAAACAACGCGCAAGCAGCAAAGATCCTTACGCAGGCTGGCCGGGCGATCGGCTGGTAGCGACAGGTGCCCGTTGATCAGACCAGCTGGAAGGCAGTTGTCCAAGGGCTGACCGGCCCCCCGCCGGTTGTGCGCCCAACGGGGAATGCCCCGGTCCGCCGCCGTGCGGTGCCCGGGCGCGGGAACCCGCGCGCGCAGGCGCAGAGGCCGGTTATCAAGCCGACTCCGGGCGCTCCGCGTAAGACCTCCGATTGGAACATTGCCCTTAGCGAGCTTGGGCTTGGTGGTGGGAACAAGGTTGGCGGTGCCGTTAAGGCCGCGTCGTTGCCGGACTTTATGGGCGCGTGGAAGCCCGTTGCCGCAAAGCCAAAGCAGGACGAGGGGCACTCGGTACTGGGCTTTCTCGGAAATATTGCCGGTGAGGTCAAGGACACCGCGCTCGGCCTTGTCGAAACCGGCTATCAAGGGATCAAGTCCACCGGGCAGGGGCTGTACGGCGGAACAATTGGGTGGATTCCCGGGACCGGCGGCGACACTGCGCGCGAAGCGTTTGTCAACAATTTCAACAACAACCTTGACGCAGTCTGGTCAACGCTCAAGCAGAGCGGCAGCAACTGGAAGTCTGTTGTTACCGGCGATTTTGAGCCGTTGTACAAGCACCCCCTCAGCATGGCGCTTGACGTCGCCTCAATTGCGTCTGGTGGCGCGGGTGCAGTTGCCAAGGGCGCGCAGGTTGCCCGTGCAGCAGAGGTTGCGCGGGCGGCAAAGATCCTTGACAGCGCAGACCTTGTGGAGGCCGCGCGCGGCATCAAGCTTGGCAACGGCGCAAAGAAGGGCAAGGCGATCAAGCGTGAGTCGCCGTATCCCGTGGGCAAGGGGCAGAGCGCAACCGGCAAGTTCAAGCCCGGTGAGGCACGCAACGCCCCGGCGCGCCCGGCATGGCTGCAAGGGGCGCTTGACCAGATTCCCGGTGGCGCGGAAAAGGGTGCGCAGCTGGCAAAGTCAAACGCGCGCGTTGCAAAGCTCAGCAAGATCGCCGATTCTCGGTCGCTGGCGGCACGCGTTCGACCAAACCGTGTGCTCAAGACCACGCCGATTGAGCTTGAGAAGTTGCAGTCGCTGGAACTGGACACCGCAAAGCTCAGTGACTCGCTAACTGTTCCCTCGCACGGGGCCGGTAGCGCCAGTTTGCCGCGTCGTCCGCTTGCGCGCGGACCTGTCGGTCGTCAGATTCAGAAGGGCGGCATCAAGGCGTACGAGCTGCTGCTTGACAAGTCGCCGCGACTGAACAGTTTGTCGGAGCGGAATTTCAGCAGACGTCTTGTCGAGCACGGCGACCGCATCGCAAAGGAACGGGCGGCACAGGTGCAGGTCAACGCGGGGCGTCTCCAGTTTGACGAGGCCGTGCGCAAGTTGGGCCGTGACCCGATGCTCAAGGCTGCGGCAACCTTGCACCTTGAAGGCGTCCTGACCGAGCGTGGTGGTCTGACGGCGTCTGAGCTGCGCGACAGGGCGGTTGCCCGCGCCGAAGAGGGCCTTGCCGCAGAGCGACGCGCGCACCCCAACGCTGACCCGAAGTCGTATGAGCAGAACGTTCGTCACATCGAACTGCTGAAGTCGATGCCGGACGAGCTGCTAAAGCTTGAAGGCGACTCAAAGCACGTTGCGCGTGTGCGTCAGGTTGTTGACACCGGCCGCAACTTTGACCGCAATATGTCAAAGCACGACCCGTTCAGGCTCGACGAGAGCGGCGTGCGTGACGTGCGTGGCGAGCGCGCAACGATTAGCCAGCGCGTGCTTACCGGGAACGCCGAAAAGATCGACCTTGGCGAGAGCCGTAGTCGCGTAATGGTGCGTTCGCAGTGGGAGCGTATGCGCCGCTCGGGGAAGGTGTTTGCGTCAGACCGTGCAATCGGCAAGACGTTCCGAGACGCAGCAACGCGCGCTGGTCTTGACAACGCGCCGGGTGTTGCTGCACGCGATTGGATTGTCAACGAAACGCACGTGTTGCGCGACCACAAGGGCGAGATTACGCCGGAGCAGGAAATCCACCTGCTGGAGGGCGTGGAACGCGGCGAGATCCGCGACAAGCGTGGTCGCACTGCACTGCCGGGGGTGCGCGCAGACGCTGGTCACGCGATTAAGCGGATCAAGCAGCAGGAGCGTAACTCACAGCCGCTGGTGACTGCATACCGGGTGCGTGGTGCCGACGGCGGCGCAACGCACTGGGTCCGGGAAGAGCGCAAGGGCGAGGTGCCCGCCGCGATCCGGGAACACGGAACGCGCCGTAAGGGTGGCGACGTTGTTGAGAAGGTGGTTGTTCCCGCAAACCACTGGCGCGCGCGACAGGACGAGAACGGTCGCGTGGCATCGCTTGGCAAGTCACTGGAAACCGGAACCGTGCGACTGAAGGACGGCACGCTTGTTGGCCAGCGCGGGAGGACCGCAACTGTGCGGCCGGGCGCGCGTGTCGATGCTGCCCGTTACGAGCTGAGCGCTGCGCGGAAGAGCGAGTTCTTGCCACGGGACGAGGGTTACAAGCCCGGCGGGTTTGCCGATTCCGTGAACCGTGGAACCTTGACTCCGGGGCAGGAGCAGCAACTGCGCCAGCAGCTGGGTGTCAATAAGCCGCGCAACAAGATGACGAACGAGGAAATCGTCATCAAGAACCTGATTGACGCTGGGCACCTGAACATCCGTGAGTTGTCGGCAAGTGGCAAGAAGCTCACCGAGGCCGACGTCGAAAAGGCGATTGGCAAGTACACGTCGGATATGTTCGACGGCAAGCTGCCGCTGAACGCCGACGGGCAGGTCAACTTCGACGCGATGTTTAAGCGTCTGCGCAGCGACAAGAAGCTTGCTGAGGCATACAACGACCCCAGACTGCTGTCAGAGGTTGAGACTGCGCCCGGTGTGTATATGTCACACCAAGCAGTTGGAACGATTGGCGGTCACGGTCGCGCAAGCCGTGGCCGACAGGTGACCTCAACGGTTGGCCCGGAAATGGGCGTTCGCAAGAACGACGGCGTGCTGGCCGGGCGAATGGGCTACTCGTTGGACCCCGTCGTGATGATGCACGACGCCAACAACATCAGCAAGATTATTGCGTCTCGCGATTTCTTGATGCACGCGGTGCAGGCGTGGGCGGTGTCGGACAAGAACGGCCGACCGATTGTGATGCCCGCAAAGGACGCAATGCGCCTAGACGATGCGCAGTATCGCGCAGTCCCGCTCTCGCAGATCAAGAACGCGGAGACGACAATCCGCGAATGGCGTCCCGGGAAGAAGAAGGAGGACGACCTTCCGCTCACGTTTGTGGACGATGGCGGCGTTGACGGAGCCGAGAAGGTGGTCGTGTTCCCGCGCGATATTGCCGACAAGCTTCAGTATGCGTTCGGCAACCCGCACGGTTTTTGGAAGAAGTACGACAGCGTGATGCAGATTTGGCGCAGCGGTGTGCTTGCGTTGACCCCGCGTTGGTACATCAACAACCTTGTGGGTAACACGTTCTTTTACGGCGTGTACACGGGGATGGACCTGACGTCGCTGCGGATTGCGCGCGCAGCCGCAAAGCAGGCAAAGGCCAGCGGCAAGGGAAGCGTGATCCCGCACCAAGTGCACGGCGAGGGTATGTCGTCACAGGGGCAGGACACCGTGATCGCGGGACTTGACGCCGGTGCCAGCGCAACTGGTGCCGGTAAGGGGCGTTTCAGCGCCGGGTACTACCGGGTCACCGACCGTGGGTACCAGATCAACAACGTCTTTGAGGGTGCCGTTCGCGACGCGGCATACGTGCACGCGTTTAAGAAGTTCCTGAAGGACAACGGTCAGAGCGTCAAGCGGCGCGGTTTGAGC
>RFSE01000152.1 GCA_009924135.1 Pseudomonadota bacterium
ACGTTGACGGTCTTGCGCCCGCGCCCGACGCTCGGCTGCGCTTCTGACATGAACGTCCTGCTTCGCTGCCTTGCGGTGTGCCTGCTGCTCGCCTTGCCCGCCAAGGCGCTGGAGCGCGTGAAGTTTAACCACCCAGGCCTCACCGTGGACCTCGGCGTCGGCCTGTGGGCGTGGCCCGTGCCGGTGGATGCACACGGGGACGGGAAGTTTGACTTGTACGTGGCCTGCCCGGACAAGCCTTTCAATGGGGTGTGGCAGTTCGCGAATCCCGGCGTGGACACGGCGAGGAATCCTTTCCCCGTCTTCCCCGCTGCGCGCCGCCTCAGCCAGGCGGTCCACTACGTCATGCCCTCCTACGTGAACGGCCGCGTGCGGGTGCTCTCGCCGGCCACGGAGTATCCGGACTTCCTCACTGCCGGTCTCGCCAAGGCCCTCAAGCTGGACCTCCCCACGCACCCGCACAAACAGCTCGTGAATCCGAAGGCCACGAAAGGCCCGCGCATCCGCCATAACCAGTGGCGCTACGTGGACTACGACGGCGACGGCGCGCTGGACTTGGTCGTGGGCGTCGAGGACTGGAGCGACTACGGCTGGGACGACGCATGGGATCGCGCGGGCAAGTGGACCAATGGACCGTTGCACGGGTTTGTGTACTGGCTCAAAAACCTCGGCACCACCGCGCAGCCGCGCTACGACACGCCGCGCAAGGTCGAGGCGGGCGGCGTGCCGGTGGATGTCTTCGGTTGTCCGTCCCCGAACTTCGCGGACTTCACCGGCAGCGGGAAACTCGACGTGATCTGCGGTGAGTTCCTCGATGGCTTCACCTTCTTCGAAAACATCGGCACACGCACCCAGCCGCGTTACGCCCCGGGGAGACGGCTCAAGTTGCCGGATGGCCAGCCGCTCTCAATGGACTTGGAGATGATTGTCCCTGTCGCCTTTGACTGGAACAAGGACGGGCATCCGGACCTCATCGTGGGGGATGAGGACGGACGCGTGGCCCTGCTGCTCAACACCGGGAAGCTGTCCGCCGATCGCACGCCGCAGTTCCTCCCGCCGCGCTACTTCCAGCAGGGAGCCGACGACCTCAAGTGCGGCGCGCTCGCCACACCGGTGGGCGTGGATTGGGACGGGGACGGTGACACGGACATCATCTGCGGCAACACGGCGGGGTACTTGGTTTACTTCGAAAACCTCAGCGGCCCCGGCGTGGAGCAGCCCAAGTGGGCCGCGCCCAAGCTGCTCGAAGCCGACGGCAAGGTCATCCGCTTCATGGCCGGGCCGAACGGCAGCATCCAGGGCCCGGCCGAAGCGAAGTGGGGTTACACCACATTGAGCGTCGCGGATTGGGATGGCGACGGCCTGCCCGACCTCATCGTGAACTCCATCTGGGGCAAGGTCGTTTGGTTCAAGAACATCGGCACGCGCAAGGCCCCGAAACTCGCGGCCGCGCAGCCCATCGAAGTGGAGTGGACGGGGCCGCCACCGACACTGGCGTGGGGCTGGCTGCGGCCCCAGGGCAACGAACTGCTCACCCAATGGCGTACCACGCCGTTCGCCGTGGACTGGAATCGCGACGGCCTCACCGATCTCGTGATGCTGGACACCGAGGGTTATCTCGCCTTCTACGAGCGGGCGAAACGCGACGGCAAACTGGTCCTGCTCCCGCCCCAGCGCATCTTCTGTGACGAGCAAGGCCAACCGCTGCGACTCAACGCCGGGACCGCCGGTAAAAGTGGACGGCGCAAACTGTGCGTCGTGGACTGGGACGGCGACGGCAAGCTCGACCTGTTGCTCAACGGTGAGAACGCGAACTTCCTGCGGCAGGTGGACGCCCGCGACGGCAAGTTTTTCTTCAAGGACATGGGCAAGCTCGCCGACAAAAACGTCGCGAGCCACGATGTCAGTCCGACGGTCGTGGACTGGAACGGCGACGGCATCCCGGATCTGCTGGCGGGCGCGGAGGACGGACACTTGTATTACCTGCGCAACTCCCGCAAAGCGAAACAACCGCCAGTGAAGTGACCTTGCCATGATCCTTATCCGCACCCGCGTTGCTCCCAGTCCGATTCACGGCATGGGACTGTTCACCGTTGCGCCCGTCCCGCAGGGCACGCCCATCTGGTGTTTCGAGCCGGGCTTTGACCGCGCCTTCACCCCGGAGCAATTCAACGCCCTGCCGCCGCGGGCCCGGGATCACATCCGTTGGTTCAGCTACGTGAACGAGGCCGATGGAAGCCGTGTTTTGAGCGGCGACCATGCGTGCTTCATGAACCATTCGCCCGAGCCAAACACCGGCACGCTGCCCGATGCGCCGGCCCCCGTCACGACGGTGGCATTGCGCGACCTCGCGGCGGATGAAGAGATCACGTGCAACTACTTCGCGTTCGACGCGGAAGCGGTGCAGAAGCTGGGACTGGAATTGGCAAAGCCCTGAACCGGGACGATGCAGTTGAGCCACGGATGGAACAGGGAGCCAACTGTGCCGGGGCCGCCTTGCCCCGCTGTTTGACGTGCACCGTTTGGTTCAGGCAGGCAACTCGACAAAACGCGTGTTCAGCTCGTCCCCATCCGTGTTTCATCCGTGGCTAATGCATCGGTCCGGTTGAAAGGTTTACGATTGGACGCCATGTTTCGCCGAAGCGTCCAGGTAAGTCCGTTACTTCAACTCAATGCCTACCGGGCAATGGTCGCTACCCATGATCTCGGGACGGATGAACGCTGACTTCAATTGGGGGCGCAACGCTGCGCTGACGAGGAAGTAATCCAGCCGCCACCCGATGTTCCGTGAGCGGGCGCCGCCCATCGGACTCCACCAGGTGTACTTTCCCACGCCCTTCTCGAACTCACGAAACGTGTCAACAAAGCCCGCGCCCACGAAGGCGTCAAAGCCCGCGCGTTCCTCCGGGGTAAAGCCGTGGTTCTTCACGTTGGCTTTCGGGTTCGCCAGATCGATTTCAGTGTGGGCCACGTTCAAGTCGCCGCACCAGATGACAGGCTTGGTTTTCTCCAGCCGCTTGAGGTAGGCGAGGAAGTCTTTGTCCCATTGCTGGCGATACGGGAGGCGCGTCAGTTCGCGCTTGGAGTTGGGCACATAGACGTTCACGAGGAAGAAGCCCGAATACTCGGCGGTGATCACCCGGCCCTCGCGGTCGTGCTCGCTGATGTCGATGTGGTTGATGACCTTCAATGGGCGTGTCCGGGTGAAGATGGCGGTGCCGCTGTAGCCCTTCTTTTCGGCACTGTTCCAATACGTCGTGTAAGTCGCCGGCCAGAGCTGCTCGACGTCGTCGGGCGTGCACTTGGTTTCCTGCAGGCACAGCACGTCCGGGTTCTCGGCGGCGAGGTACTCGAGGAAGTTCTTCTTCAACACGGCGCGCAGGCCGTTCACGTTCCAGGAAATCAGTTTCACGGCGGCGACGCTACCGGGCAGTTTCGCGCTTTGCAAACGCGCGTCGTTGCGCCTCAATGCCGCCGCGCCCACGATGAACGCACCATTCCAACCCCGCCTTGGTCTCGACAACTATGCCCTGCGGGCTCTCGGCTGGAAGGCCACCGAAATCCTCAACTACGCCGCGACGCTCAAGCTCGATGCGGTGCTTTTCTCGGACTTCGACGTATATGAGTCGCTCGCCCCGGACCAGTTGCAGGATCTTCGGTTACGCGCGCAGGATCAGGGGATCACCCTCTACGCCGGAATGTTGAGCATCTGTCCCGGCTCCGTGATGTTTGATCCCCGGCGCGGCACGGCGGAAGAGCAACTCCGTTTGTGCCTGCGCATCGCCAAGACCGTCGGGTCGCCGGTCGCCCGGTGCGTGCTGGGCAAGGTGGATGACCGGCGCAGTCCCGGCGGCATCGACGCCCGCATCGCGGAAACCGTCAGCGTGCTGCGGCAGGTGCGGAGCGAAGCCCTCGACATGGGCATCAAGATCGCGGTCGAAAACCACGCGGGCGACATGAACTCGACAGAGTTGTTGGAACTCATCGACACCGCCGGACGCGACTTCGTGGGAGCGACGCTCGACACGGGCAACGCGCTCTGGGCCTTGGAGGAACCGCAAGCGGCGCTGGAAACCCTGGGACCCTTCACCGTCTGCACCGGCATCCGCGACTCGTATCTGTGGGAAACGCCGGAAGGGGCAACGTTGCAGTGGACGTCCGTGGGCACGGGACTGGTGAACTGGCCGGCCTTTTTCAAACGGTTCGCCGAGCTTTGTCCGCAGGCCCCCGTCATCTTGGAAACCATTTCGGGCCGGCCAATTTTCCTGCCGGTGCTGCGCGACTATTTCTGGGACGCCTATCCCCGCGCCAAACCACAGACGGTCTCAAGGATGATCCGCCTTTCCCGCTCAGGCGAAGCGCGCGAGCCGTTCACGCCCGGACCGGGCGAGGAAGGGCGACGGCAGGAGGAGCAATACCAACTGACCGAACTGGAACGCAGCGTACAGCATTGCCGGAAGGTTTTTGCGGAACTGAGCGAAGCAGCCCCATCGTAGTCGCAACCTTCAGGTTGCGAATCCATCTTCCCGACGCCGCAGTCAGCAAACCATTCGCAGGCTGAAGCCTGCGACTACGGGTGACGCAGGAACCTCATCCAGGAGTCGCCGTGCTTCATCACCTTGCGTTCGTCCCAGGTGGGCGGGATTTCGAGCGTGTCGCGTTTTGCGTGGCCGAGGATGAAGAGGCCGCCGGGCGCGAGCAGCTTGGGCAGGTCGGCGTCATCGAGCAAACGTTGCGCAAAGGACTCCGAGCGTTTCCCCACGTTCTTCTCCCCGTACGGCGGATCGGCCAGGATCAGGTCAAAGAACGCACCGGTCCCGACCAGTTGCGGCATGGCAACGAACACGTCCTGCACGCGCAGATGAAACTTCTCACGGGGTAATTGGGCATCCACGACGTTCTGTTCGATGAACCGCGCGTGCCGCGTGGACAGCTCCACGCACACCGCGTCCGCCGCGCCCCGGCTGATGCATTCGAGGCTCAAGGCCCCCGTGCCACCGAAGAGTTCGAGCACGCGCGCGTCCAGCACCCGGTCGCCCAGGCTGTTGAAGACCGCCTGCCGGACGAGATCGGGCGTGGGCCGCACGTCGAGTCCCTTGGGGGCCTTGAGGAGGCGGTTTGCGGCAGTGCCGCCAATGATGCGCATGGAGCGATCCTGCCCGAATTGCCCGCCAATGTCAGCGCGTCAGTTCGCGCAGCGCCTCGAATGCAAAAATGAGTTCACCAAGACCCGCCTCCCGCAGCACCAGCCCGGCGGGCTGCACGCTAAAATCCTGCGCCTGCAATGCGCTGCCATCGCTGTGCGTAACGCGCAATGGCGGCAAGTCAGCCGGCAGATCGCGAACGAAGACGGCGATCAGTTCGCCGTTCACCGGAAAGCTGCGGATGCCGAAGAGCACCGAACTGATCGTGACGCGCGTGCGATCACTGCGGAGCAGCTCGCCGTCCACAAAATCACCGTTGGCGAAGAGCACGCCCGGCCGGCCAGCGGCAACCCGTTTGAGCAACGAAGTGGCTTCCGGTTGAAAAACGAGCCGGCTGACGTTGACGAGGGAAACGCTCCATTCCCTTCCCAAGGCCGCCCACCGCACCACCGAGCCATCAGCCCCAAGGTAATCGCCGTTCAACTGACTCCCCGACCGGGTGAACAGCGCGGGCTTCACCGGCGCTGCCGGAGTGGCACGGCTAGTCACGCGCACTTTCGAAATCGGCACGGTGATTGGCAATTCCGCCCTGGCCCCGCTGACGGACACGCCGGCGAAAGCGTTGTCCGGCAAGGCAACGATCTCAGCATCAAGCGTCTTCCAAGCCTCGCCATCCCGGCTGAACGACGGGATGACTTCCAAATTGTTCCGCACCAGCCTGAGCCACACGCCTTTGCCTTTGGTGGAAATGTGCTTTGACTTCTCCTTGCCCGCCGAGGTGCGCGACTGGACGATCAACGCCCCAACGTGTTCGTAAACGAAGCTGACGCGCGGCCCCGTGCCCTCGAGATTGCTCAGCAGTTCGATGCCAGCGAGCCGAAAGCGCTGCCCCTCCTTCGCCACATCGGAGGCTGCAGGAATGAACGCGACGATTTCACCCTGCTTGCCAAATGGCTGCCAGACGCAATAACGCCCGTCCGAGAAACGCTTGGGTGTCCCCGTGGTGGTGACTTGAATGACGTCATTGGACTGGCTGAAGCTGCCCTTCACCCCCACCGCTCCGACGCTCTGGCCACGCCACTCAACGGGCGCAGCGGGAGCGGGTGCGGATTCGACATGGTCGGAAAAAGTCACCCGCCTGACCTTTGCCGGGGCCACCTGCTCCGGGGCTGCTCCTTCCGGCGTGAGGACGAAGGCGTTGTCCACCGCCGAGATTTTCCCGATCAACTTCCGGCCATCGGTTGTTTCAATCACAGCCGCCGGAATCCAAGCAGTGAAACTGTACCAAGCCAGCGCCGGGACCAGCAGCCGGGCGAACCAGCCCTTCATTTGAATTGAGCCCGGGCGCGCTTCTCGATCAACGCCCGCGCATCGGCGAGCGACTTCTCGGCGGCGAGCTTGCGATCCGCCGCCGTGGCCACGAGCGTTTCAGCGGTGCCCTGAGACTTGCGCTTCAAAGCCGCCTCGGCCGCCGCCCGGTCCGCAACGGAATCGGCGGTGGTCTTCGCCAGCCGGAGCTGGGTGCGTTCCTGCACCAGCTTGTTGTGGGCGTTGAACAAATCGTTGGTTTCCTTCTCCAGGTTCTTCCGGGCAGTCTCCAGATCCTTCACTTTGGCGTTCAACTCCGTGAGTTGTTTCTCCTTTGAAGTTTTGGCTTCAGTGGCACGAACCTCTGCCAGTTTCAAATGTTCCTCGGCCTTGGTGCGCGCCTCCTTCGTATCACGGGCCACCTTCTCGGCCGTTGCCAGCGCCGTCTTGAGCGTGGTGGCTTTCGCCGTCGCTTCAATGGTGAGGCGGTCCAACTCACGTTTCTTCGCGCTTTCTTCACCCACCAAACGGTCACGCTTTCCCCGGATCTCCTCGGAAGAACGGGTCTTCGCCTGAAGCTCCGTGTTGGCCTTGTCGGCGGCAGACTTGGCCTCCGCGATCTTTTGGGAAGTAATGGACTTGTCGGTCGCGGCCTTACGGGCCAGCTCCGTGTACTCGCGAGTCAGCCGGTCCGCCGCTTCCTTCGCCTTATCCACGAGGGTCTTGGCTTCATCACGCGCCGTCTTCGCCTTCATCACGTCCGCTTGTGCAAACTTCCAGGCCCCTTCGGCCTTGACGCGCGCCGACTCAGTTTGCTCCGACGCCACGGCCGCCGCTTTGCGCATGCCCTCGGCGTTGCGGTTACGATTGGCCTCCTCCTGCTTCGCGATTTCCAGTTTTTGCCGGGCGCTGGCCACCGCCGCATCAGCCTGGGCCACCTCGGTGATGAGTTTGGACTGGGTAACGTCCCGGTTCTTGATCGCAGCAACCCATTCCTGGTTGCGCTGGGTGAACTCAGCTTTGCGTTTGTCGTAAACCTCCTTCGCCTTGTCGGTCTCGGCGGACTTCATCTCCGCCGATTCAGTAGCCTTCTTCGCCTCGGCACGGAGGGCTTCGGTCTTCGCGTCGGCCTCCTTCAACTCATTGCGGGCGCGGGTGAGCTGGTCCTGGGAGTCGGCGAGCTTGGCGAGCGCGGCTTTGAGCACGCGGTCCGCCTCGGTGACGGCGTCCAGTTCGGTGCGGATCTTGCGTTCCTCGTCGGCATCCATGCGGGCACGCTTGTCATTCTCAGCGACCACCAGGTTGCGGACGGCCTCCGCCTTGGTCTTCCACTCACGCTCAGTGGCGGCGTCCACCTTGGCGATCTCGGCATGGGGTGAATTCGGCCCGAGCCGCAACGAGGTCGAGAAAAGGTTCGTGCCACTGCCCTGTTTCAACTCGATCAGCTCCTGCGCCGGCACGCGGTAACCACGGAGAGTCGCATCATCAATGGTCAGCCCCTCGCTGGACATTTGAAACTTCTTCACCAGCAATACGGAGCCGTCACTCGCTTTCACGCGGAATGTGGGCGAACCGGGAGCCGGCTCGCGCAGGATGACCGCCACCACTTCGTAGTTGGCGTCGAAGAATTTAAGCCCGAACAGCACGGAACTCAGCTTGATGCGGCCCCGGTCATAGCCCTTGAACTCGCCGTCCACGAAGTCGCCGTTCACCAGCAGGACCCCGGCACGGCCCGGCTCGATTTTCGCCGCCCGCTGGGCCGAGAGGTTTTGAAAGATGATGCGCGCGGCGTTCACTGTGGAGAGTGAGAAGTCCTTTTGAGCCCCGCCGAATTGCAGGGCCGTGTCATCGCCAGCCACCAGCGGCGTCGCCAGGAAGGAGCCATCCCACGTGACCACCCCACGGTCGAGGCCGAGTCGTTGCTCGCCGGGGCCGGGTGCGCTCGGGGCGTTTGGTGGGAACAGCCGGCTGGCGGGGATGACGCCCAGCGGGGTGGACGGGCTGCTCCACTTGAGCTTCGCCATCGCCGGCGGTTTGGCGGAGAAGTACTCGATCGTGAGCGGGTAGAACTGTCCCGCGTTCAACGCGACGGGCTGGCTCACCACCGTGGTGGATTGCTGCCGCCACTCGTCGATGATCTGCCGGTCCCCCAGCCACACGCGCACGCCGTCGTCGGCCTCGACGTGGAAGGTGTAGTTCTCCGCATGCTGCGCCTGCACCTGGCCGGTCCAGCGGACGGAAAAATCATCAATGGGCACGCCGGGAGCTGCGGACTTGTCCGCCCAGTCGAAGTTCACCTGGGCGTCGAGCCGCTTGAGCACCTCGCCCGTGCAATCGGGCCGGGAATAGTAAGTGCCCAGCAGGCCGTGCTGCGGCTTGTGCGAGCTGACCTCAGTCGGGCGCGACGGCGTGAGTGCGTCGGCAGGGATGGGAACCTTGCGTTGCGACGCGCTGCTCCAGCGCAGGCGAAGTTTTGCCTCCTTGCTCGTGTTAAAATGTTCGATCCGCAGGTCGTACTTCTGACCCGCCGTCAGCGGAATGACACTGCTGTAGAACTCGCCGGGACGGTCACGCCACTGATCGAGAACGAGCTGGCCATCGAGCCAAAGACGCACGCCACCGCCAGCCTCCACGTGAAAGGTGTAACCCTCGGTGAACTGCGCCGCGACCTGCCCGCTCCAGCGTGCGCTGAAACTTTCCGCCGGCACGTCGTTAACGGGCGCATTGTTGCCCCAGTCGAAATCGAGCTGTTGATCAATCCGCGTGACAGCACTGCTGCTGTCGAGTTCCGTGCGGCGGTAGTAGGAGGCGAGCAAACCGTGCACGGGCGCGGAGTCGGTGGGCTTGGTGCCGATGGCGGCGTACAACTGACTGCGCGGAACAATGCTCTTGGGTATCCCAGGACCGGTCCAGGACAGGCGGATGTGCGCCGGACCGAGGTTGTCGTAGTATTCGACGCGACAGTCGTACCGCTGGCCGGCGTTCAACTCGATGTCGCCGGAAATTTCCGCGCCATCCGAGACGCGCCACGCATCGCAGACGAGCTTGTCAGCGATCCAGAGACGCGCGCCATCATCAGCGTCGAGGTGGAAGGTGAACTTGCCGGAGACCGGGGCTTCCAGTTGGCCGGCCCAGCGCGCGCTAAAATAGTCCTTCTGCACTCCGGCAATCGGCTCGCCGAGCTCCCAGTCCAGATTCAGCGACTCGTCGAGGCGATGGACCGCGCGTCCGCTCAGGTCCACCCGCTCATAATAGGTGCCGAGCAGGCCGTTACCGCGCCCCTTCATCAAGGCCGCCACCTCAGGCGGCACGATGCTGACGGCACCACTGGTGAAGGTGGCATGCTCCACATTGGCGAGCGGGAACTTCTGCTGCTCGCCGTTGGGCAGCGTGATTTTGACGCCGACCGGGGCATCAAGCTGGACGATGCCTTCGAGGAACTTGCCGTCGCGGGTGCGGAGCGAGCCGGCGTGGGCGGCGAAAATCAGAGCGAAAGTGCAAGCAACAATCGTCGTCAAGGGACTCCTAAGCTTTCGCATATCCTTTAAGGCTGCACCCACTTCATTTCCTCCTGATCTTCAAATCGGCCACCACATGGGCAATCGACAACGGCCTCGAGAAATTTGGTCGTTTCACATTTGGGACAGATCACTGATGGTCGGTTCCTGCCAGGCCAGCGCAAAAAAACTGCTCCAGCCAAAACACCAAAAAAAACTGCTGACCGGACACGGCCCGGCCATTCCGCTGGCGGCACGGGAGGGTTGATCGTGCGACTCGGCCGCTCAATTTGCGAACGGAACAATATCAGACTCAGGCTGACCAACCCGACAAAAACCACGGTACCCAAAACGAGCCCGCGCTCGCCTGCTTTACGTCTCAGTTCCATCTCTGCCGGTGTGCATCTCACCCACATGGAAGCTCTCCTTACCGCTGATACAGCGGGATGTAGTGGTACGGCATCGCCAGGATCATCGTGTACACCGCCGTGCAGAAGGTCGGGCCGACGCCGCCGCGACCACGCGCTTCCCAGTAGGCCACGTCGCCCTGCTTCACCACCTGCGACATCAGCATGTCCTTCACCTTGGGATACCACTTCACCCACGTATCCCCGCCGACCATGTACTGCGCGGAGGCGGCGTAGAAGTTGCCGTAGGTGAACCACTCGTGATCCTCGCGGAGATTCTCGAAGAGATAAGCGGAACCCTTCTTCACCATCGGATCGTCGTAGAGGCCGCAGACTTGAAGCGAGTAAATCGCCGCCGCCGTGCGCGCAAAACCAGGATCGCGCTGGGGTTGGTAGCAGAAGCCTCCAGTGCGCTCGTCTTGGCAGCGTTTCACGTATTGGACGGCCTCGTCGATGGTCCGCTGCGGCACTTCGAGGCCGCCGTTCTTCGCCGCGCGGATGGCTACGAGCGACAGCACGGTCACGGAAATATCCGCATCCTTCGCAATCGGACGGTAACGCCAGCCGCCTTCATGGCCCGGCTCGGTGGCCTGGGCGCTGATGATGACCTTCACGGCCTTGTCGAGCTTGGCACGCAAGGTCGGGGACTTGGTCTGGCCGTAGAGTTCCGCCAGCGCAATTGTGGCGATGCCATGCGAATACATGTACTGGCCGTCGCTGCGCATGTTGTAGAGCCCGTCGGGACCAATGGACTCAAGCAAGTAGTTCATCCCGGCGGTGACGTTCTTGCCGTACTCGCCTTCGCCGGGGAGATGGCCGGCGGCCTGGAAAGCCATGAGGGTGTAACCGGTGAGGGCGACCTGCCGTTTGGTTTCCTCGCCGTTAAAACCCCAGGCGCCGGAAGGCTGCTGCTTCATCGCGAGGAACTTCAGCCCGCCTTTGATGACCGCCTCGGTCTTGGCGTCCACGATGACGGTGTCCTTGGGACGGGCGGCTGAACCGGGTTCGGCGGCACCGAACGCGAGCGGGGTCAGGGCGGCAAGGCAAAATGCCGTCAGTGCGGTTTGGAAGCAGAGTTTCACAATAATGTTAGTCGTAGCAGCCGACGCTGGGCGTAGGCGGGGAGTTCAAGGAAAGAAAGAGGTGCTGTCTGGCCCACGCTGACCGGATTCCACCCGGTTCACAAATCCAGCGGCCCCGCCACGCGTTCGCCGTCCATCTGGTAGATGCCGACGAGGTAGCCGTTTTCACGGATTTCGCCGACGTGCAGCTTGCCGTAAAGCGTCACGGCCTGGTCCATGATGGGCTTCACCCCCTTGCCGGTCATCTTCACGCTGACCCACTCGTTGATCTTCGGGACGCTTCCGTAGCAGCACATGGACTGGTCGCGCATGATGAGCAGCTCGGTGATGAGGCCGCCTTCCACCTTGAGCGGGAGCATGAAGCCCTTGAGCGCAACCCGTTGCTTGTCAAAGGCCTTCACGGTCGCGGGAATCTGCTCCTTCGGCGGCGTAACCACCTTGGCCGGCGCGTTGGTCGGGGCAGGAACATCATCGGGAATGTCGTAAACAAATCCCGCCAGCCGGTCGAAACCCACGACCAGAAAGTCTCCGTCCTTCTGCACGGCTCCGGGCGTCGGGGCCTTGGCGGCGGTGGCCGCCGGCACGGCGTTCGTGGGTGCGGCGGGCGCGAGCTTCTGGATGGGAGCGCCTCGGACTTCCTTCTTGGTGGCCTCGGCAGCGGTGACCAGCAGGCAGCCGACGGCGGCGAGCGTGAAAAGGGGCAGCAAGAGTTTCATAGCAACTTACTTTTTGACGGCGGCGGGGGCTTCGCCCTTCGGAAAGTTAAATTTCAGGGCGGTGAAAGCCTTGTCCTTAACGGTAACGCTTTTCAGCTCGGCGTCAAACGACTTGGTCGTCTTCAACCAGTCCGCCTGCGCCTCAAACTGCGAAGTGTCGCCGACCTTCTCACCGGTGGCGGCATTGGCGACCGCTTTGAGCATCAGCGTCTCAGGCTTGCCGCCGACCGTCGCAGTCAGTTCCAACGACTCCTGGGTGATGCGCTGAAAGCCGGCCATGTGGCCCTTAAGCACGTAAGCGGTGAGCTTGCCCGCCGAAGCGTCGAGCACGAACTCCAGGTGCGCTTCCTCGTCGCCCAGATCAATCGCCGTCCCGCCGTGCGGCGGTTCGTGATGGTGGCCTTCGTGGCCGTGGGCGGGCTTCGAATCGCCCCCGCAACCACCGAGGCAGGCCAGTGCCAGTGCGGCCAGCAGGGCAGGCAGCGATTTCATCGTCAGTCGGCTCGTGAAGAACATGTCCGTTTATCGCATAAGCCCGGCAAATCACAAGCGCCGGAAGTTGCGTTCGATCAAACTGCATCGGCACGCTTGCAGGGGACCTTTTTTCCTCAATACTATCGAACGACTCCGCGCGCAGCGCAGTCGAAACCCAGATGCTCATGCCTCGTCACGGCCAATTGCTCCGCCTCATGCTCCGGTTATTTATCGGCGTCGGCACGTTGCTCGCCTTGGCCGCGCAGGCGGGTTTGCGGCCCGACGACCCCGATGAGGTGTTTTTCCGCGAAGGCAAGATTCCCAAGCTGCGCATCGAGATTTCGCCCGAGGAGCTCACCAAGCTGAACAAGGACAACCGGTCCTTTGTCCGCTGCACCGTGCGCGAGGGCGACGATTTCCTGTACCGCGACGTGGGCGTCCACTTGAAGGGCGCGGCCGGCAGCTTCCGCCCCGTGAACGACCGCCCTGCCCTGACGCTGAACTTCGACAAGTTCCGCGAGCGGCAGAAGTTTCACGGCCTCGATAAATTCCACCTCAACAACTCCGTCCAGGACGGCATTTACCTCAACGAGTATCTCGGCTCCGTCCTCTTCAACGCCGCCGGCGTGCCCGCGCCGCGCATCTCGCATGCACGCGTCTGGCTCAACGGCCGCGACCTCGGCTTCTACGTGCTGAAGGAGGGCTTCGACTCGCAGTTTCTAAAACACCATTTCGGCAGCAAAGCGGGCAACCTCTATGACGGCGGGTTCTGCGCGGACATCGACCAGAAGAAGGACCGCAAGATTGGCACCGGCACCAACGACCAGGCCGACCTCAAGGCGCTCGTCGCCGCCAGCCGCGAACCGGACCTCGCGAAACGCGCCGTGCTCATGGATAAGACGCTCGCCATCGACCAGTTCCTCTCCTTCGTCGCGATGGAGCGCCTCGTCGCCCACTGGGACGGCTACGCAGGCAACCGTAACAACTACCGCATCTACACGCACCCGGCGGTGAACAAGGTCTATTTCATGGCGGCCGGCATGGACCAGCTTTTCGGTGACCCCAACTTCCCGATCTTCGATGGCTTCGGCGGGATCGTGATCGGCGGGCTCTGGCAACTCCCGCAGACCAAGGACAAATACCGCGAGCGCGTCGGCTACCTGCTCACGAACTACTTCACCGCCGAGTTCCTCACCAACCAGACCGCGCTCGTCCAGCAGCGCATCCGTCCGACCCTCGCCGAAATGGGCGAGAACGTCGCCAAGGGCTTTGACAACAACATCCGCGACCTGAACAGCCGCCTTCTCGCGCGCGTGGCCGGCATTCAGAAGCAACTGGGCGTCCTCCCCATGAAGCCTGTAAAGCCCGACGGCAACGGGGTCTTCAAGCTCGCCAAGTGGGAGGCGCAGATGGACGCCGGCGAACCTCAGATGTCCGATGCCGCCGACCGGGCGGGCGTGAAAGCGCTCGAAATCAACCTCGACAAGCCCAGCCGGGCCGTCGCCTCGTGGCGTTCGCGCGTGCTGCTGGACGCGGGCAAGTACCGCTTCGAAGGCAAGATCAGCACCAAAGGCGTCGTGCCGCTGAAGGAACCGACCGGGGAAGGCGCGGGTCTGCGCATCTCCGGCTCCTCGCGCCCGAACAACCAGGTCAGCGGCGACTCCGATTGGAAAAAAGTCACCTTTGAGTTCGAGGTTCCCGCCGCCTCCACCGAGATCATCCTCGTCTGCGAACTTCGGGCGGAAAAAGGCCGCGCGTGGTTTGACCTCGGTTCCCTCCAGATCGTCCGGCAGAACTGACGTGGTGGCAGGCATCCTGCCTGCCGTAAAGCCGGGCGTCCCGCCCGGCGGCAAGAACGCCACCCCGTCAACGCCCGCTGCAAACTTCCCACTGACTCGGTTCCGGCAAAAGGGCTTCGGGCGGACATTCGTAGATCTCGGACCAAAGCGGTGGAGGCCCACCGCACTTCTGGACGCTGGCGCGAAACCGGTGGAGCCTGAAAGTCGCGGCAGCAGTCCTGGACTGCGCCAGCCCTCTGGCG
>RFSE01000153.1 GCA_009924135.1 Pseudomonadota bacterium
CGTCTTGGACTGCGCCGGCAGAGCGCAGCGGCGACGGCGCTTTCCTTTCCTGCGAAGCGGAAAAACCCGCCGAGCTCGGAGCCGCTCCGCGGGACGGAAAAGCGGTGTCGCGCTCCGCTTGCCACCGCAGTCCATGACGCGCTCCCCCGCCGCATGTTCCTCTCCGACCTCGGCCTGGGCTTCACCGGCTTGGCGCTGGGGGCGACGTTGTTCAATGACGGCGTGGCGAAGGCGGCGGCTCCGGCCCAGCCGAAGTTTTCCCCGACCGATGGCCGGCCGCACTTTACGCCCAAGGCCAAGTCGGTCATCTGGATTTTCCTCAGCGGCGGTTACAGCCACGTCGAGACGTTTGACCCGAAACCCGCGTTGACCAAGTACGCCGGGTTGACCTTCGACAAGACGCCGCTGGCCAACCCGCTCACGTCCGCCAAACACCAGAAGCGCTTCCGTTCCGTGCCCGCGCAGGAGGTCAACGTGCGCGACGTGTATCCCAGCATCTACCCGATGCAGGTGGGTTACGCCCCGCGCGGCCAGTGCGGCGTGGAGATGACCGACTGGTGGCCGCACCTCGCGTCGTGTGCCGACGACCTCGCGTTCGTCCGCAACATGTGGACGACCGACAACGATCACTTCGCCGAGAACCAGATCCACACCGGCCGCCACAGTCTCGACGAGCAGCAGCCCAGCCTCGGCGCTTGGATTCACTACGGCCTGGGCACCCTCAATGAGAACCTGCCCAAGTTCGTCGTGCTCGGCGGGCCGACGAACTCAACGACGCACTGGAGCATCAATTCGCTCTACCTCGGCCCCGAGCATGGCGGCGTACCGCTCACGCTCGACCCGAAGAATCCCCTGCCCTTTGGCCAGCGGGACGCCCGGCAATCCGCTGAGGAACAGCGCGCGGAGTATGAATTGATCGGCAAACTGAACCGCCTCTCGGCCGTCGAGTATCCGCAGGACGACGCCTTGCGGGCCCGCATCCGCGCCTACGAACTTGCCTTCCGCATGCAGATGGCCGTGCCCGAGGTGCTGGACTTCGCACCGGAAACTGAGGCGACGAAACAGCTTTACGGCCTGGACTCGGATGCGACGAAGACCGCCGGCCAGCGGCTGCTCGCCGCCCGACGGTTGGTGGAACGCGGCGTGCGCTTCGTCCAAGTCTATCCCAGCGGCTACGGCACGTGGGACTCGCACCAAAAGCTGAAGGACAACCACACGAGGCTCTGCGGCAGCGTGGACAAACCGGTGACCGGACTGCTCAAGGACTTGAAGCAACGCGGCTTGCTCGAAGAGACGGTCGTTGTCTTCTGCACGGAGTTCGGCCGCACGCCGGGCTTGGAACTGCGCGGCGGGGGCAAGGATGGGCGCGACCATCACCCGCACGGGTTCACGATTTGGATGGCGGGCGCGGGAATCCAGCGGGGCATCGTCCACGGTGAGACGGACGAACTAGGCTATCACGCGCAAGGCGAGGGTCACTACGTCACTGACCTGCACGCAACCGTCTGCCACCTGCTCGGCATGGACCTGCGCCGCCTCGAAGTGCCGGGCCGCAAGCGGCTGGAAATCGACCACGGCCATGTCATCCGGCTGATTTTGACCTGAGCACCGTACAATCAGCGAAGCAACTCAGCGCCCGCGAGGAATACTCGTTTCACCTTGAGTTGCCGATTTAACACCAGCACGTCTGCGCGTTTGCCGCGAGCGAGACAACCCACTTCGTTACCAACGCCCGCCCGCTCCGCCGGCGTGAGGCTCGCCATGTGGATGACTTCGGGCAATGACGCGGAGGTCATCGCCTTCATGTTCCGCACCATCGTGTCGAGACCGACGACCGAGCTGGCCAGTGCGCCGCCGCCGGGCACGTAGCCCACCCGACCGTCGCTCTCGATCCAGTCACCGTCCGTCTCACTGCCGAACCGGTAGCGGCCCGGCGGCATGCCGAGTGCGCGGTTGGCATCCGTCACGAGGCAAAGCCGCTGCGGGCCAAGCTGGCGGTAGGCGAACTCCATCAGTTCCGGCGCGAGGTGACAGCCGTCGGCAATGATCTCAGTGCTCATTTCGGGATTGGCCAGGACGAACTGCTCCATGCTCGCCTGCATCGGTGTGCCGAAACGTTGCCGCAGCGAGGCGACGGAACTCATCGCGCACCAGAAATGGTCCACATGCCGCATCCCAGCGCGAAAGGCCCGCGCCATTTCCGCCCAGCTCGCGTTTGAGTGGCCGCAGGTGATGAGGCAGCCGCGTCGTTTCGCTTCCCGGTAAAACGCCTCCGCGCCTGGCAGCTCCGCCGCACAGGTCGCGATGCGGATGATTCCCGTGGCAAAGTGACGACGATACTCGGCCGCATCCGGGTCACGCCGTCCGGCGCGGGAGTGGCAGCCCACCTTGTCCGGGGCAAAATAAGGGCCGTAGAAGTGAACGCCCGCAATCCGCGCCTCGTCACCGGCGGTTGAACTGCGCTGAACCTCCACACATGCATCCAACATCGCGGTCAATTGCTCCGGCGAACCAGTGGTGGTCGTGGGAAAGATCGTCGTCGTGCCGTGCCGGGCGTGGGCGCGGCAGGCCGTGCGGACCGCGTCGGCGGTGCCGTCCATGAAGTCCGCCCCATCGCCGCCATGCACGTGCATGTCCACGAAACCCGGCGTGATGTAGCCACCTTTGGCATCCACGAGCATCGCCTTAGGCGGCAATGTCAGCGCCTGGCCGATCCGCTGGATACGCCCGCCTACGCAGACGATCACGGCATCGGGCAACAGGCGGTCCGGCAGCACGGCGGTGCCGTTGTGGATTACGAGCGCGGGTTCGTTGGTGGTCTGGCTCATGCGGTTCGGCTCGATTGAATCACGAGGGATGAACTTTTTGAACCACGGAACGCTGCTCGCTGATGGGCTGTGTGCTTGCAGTTCAGGGCAACGTCCTGTCGCCCGGACGGGGGTGTGGCGGGTTGAAACCGTTCAGAGCGGACGGACGGTTTCTTCCGCCGGGCGGGACGCCCCGGCTCTACGGCAGACGGGACGCCTGCCGCCACAACCCATTTTCCCTCGCCGACACCAGCCCACGGCCTACCTCCGCCAGAGCAGTTTCGGCAGCCACTCGTAAAAGCCGTCCGGGTAACGCACGCCGGTGAAGATCTGGTAAATGCGGACAGCCGAGTCGAAGGGCAGCAGCAGCACCGCGAGGTAATCCAGCCAGATAAACGGACCGACCAGCCGTTGGAAGATGCCGAACTGAAAGAAAAAGAGGCATCCCAGTTCGGCAAGGAAGATCACGTATGCAACCAGACTGCTGATGAGTGAAACACGCAGCGGGTTGATGCCATTCGGCTCCAGCACGTTCTCCTTGAAGGCCGACGGAAAGAGACCCAGCAGCGGGTAGAGGTAGCGCCAGTTGGTCCGGTGGCCGGTCACGGGCTTGATCTTCTTGAACGCGCCGTCGCGCAAGGCCACGTAGTCCTCGTCATACACGATCGTGACCTTGGGATGGATGCCGGCGAAATCCGGCCAGGGGGCCAGTTCGTAGCGCACGGGACGGTCCTCGTCGCCCGGCATCCGGCGCGAGAGGTAATATCGCTTCCCTTCGAATTCAATCGCCGGCCGGGCGGACTCGCGGCTCTCCCACTCGGGCATCTCCTTGACCGCGCACACCACGATCTTCTCGCCAAAATAAAGCACCATGTCCGGGCCGATTTCGACTCCGGAGGGCGGGCGGTTGGGGCGTTCAGCCATGGTTGACGGACTTTCCCGCGCCATTTCCGGGCACCGGGAGCATTGCAACGAGAGTCTTTGGGCGAACCTTCCCGGCGTCAAGCCGCACGGCGAGGGTCAAACTCACCTCCTCATTCCCTTTGGGCGGCGAAATCGATATGCTTCCGCCCGCATGACGCCACCGGAAATCACCTGGGACACCCTCGACTGGACCGCGCTCGAACGCCTGCGTCGCGGCTTCCTCGCCGGCGTCGGGTCCGCCAGCGCCTACTGGCAATCACCGGCCGACCTGGCAAACTACGACCTGACCTTCGCCCAGCGCATCGCATGGAAGTGGGATGCGGTGCTGGCCGAATTAAAGCTTCGCGGGTGGGTGCCTCCGCCGGGAAACGTGCTCGACTGGGGTTGCGGCAGCGGGGTTGCGGGCCGTTGCGTGCTGCGCGAATTCGGGCCGGAAAACTTCTCCGCGCTCCGACTCTTCGACCGGTCGTCGCTCGCGATGGAATTCGCGACCGCACGCGCTAAGGCATCTTTTCCAGGGCTCACGGTCCGATCCGGCGTGCCGGAGAACGACCGCATCGGCCTGCTGTTATTAAGCCACGTGCTGAACGAACTGGGCGAACCCGACCGCGCCGCCCTGCTGCAATTGGCCCGCCGGGCGGATGCCGTTCTGTGGGTCGAGCCAGGGACCCACGCGGACAGCCGCGCGCTGGGCGCGATGCGCGAAGCATTGCTCGCGGACTTCACCGTGATCGCCCCATGCACCCATTCGGCTGGCTGTGGCGTGCTCACCACCGGAAACGAACGCCATTGGTGCCACAACTTCGCCGCTCCGCCAGCGGGGATCATGGCGGATTCGCACTGGGTGCGGTTCGCGCAACGCATGGGCATCGACCTGCGCAGCCTGCCCTACAGCTTTCTGGTGCTCGAACGCACCGGTCTCCGCCCGGAAAACCAGCGGTTCGCCGGTTGGACGCGAATCGTCGGCTCGCCCCGGGTCTATAAGGGCTTTGCCAAGGTCTTTGCCTGCGAAGCCAACGGAGTACGGGACCTGACGCTTCAAAAGCGCGATGTCCCAGAGCTTTTCAAGCGGCTCAAGAACGAGGAAACCGTCCTGTTGACCCGGCAAACCGTGACGGGCGAACGCGTGGCGACCGTGGAAGCGACCGTGCCGTGACCTGTAGCGCGGGCAGCCCTGCCCGCGCGAACGTCCCTTTTGCACGGATCGCGCGGACAAGGCTGTCCGCGCTACGAGCCTCCGTTGCTACCGGACCTCCGCACGCGCCGCGATGAGGGCCGCCTCGTAGATCGCCTTCAGCGGCAACCCACTCTTCGCCGCCACCTGCCTGCACGCTTCGAACTCCGGGGCCACCTGCACCGCCGCACCGTCAAGCCATCCGAGTTTCACCGTCACTTCGCCAGCCGGCAGCTTCACGGTGATGAACTCCCGCTTGAGCTTCCTCCGTTCGGCCAGGGTACGGCGCACGCCGAAGGCACTGGTCTCGCGGAGGATGAGTTCCGCAAATTTGTCCGCCTCCGCCGCCGCGCATAGCACCGTGAGCAGCACGCCCGGCCGGTTCTTCTTCATCTGGATGGGCGTGTGAAACACGTCCAGCGCGCCCGCACTCAAGGCCTGTTCCACAAACGCGCCGAGCAATTCGCCCGAAACGTCATCCAAGTTCGTCTCCAGCACCGCGACCGTATCCGTCTCCCAATCATGCGCCGAAGCGACCTTGTTTTCTTCCGCGCTGGAAGACCCAAGACTTTGGACCTTGGACCTTGGACCTTGGACTTCGCCGAGCGCCGCCCTCACCACATTCGGTCGCGTATCATTATCCCGTGTACCAACCCCGTAACCGACCTTGGCCGCGACCAGCCCGGCCATCGGGCCGAAACTCTCGGCGAACTCGGCCAGCAGCGCCGCTCCCGTAGGCGTGAGCAGCTCGCGCGGCTCCTCGCACTGCGAGATGGCCACCCCGCGCGCGCCGAGGATTTCGAGCGTGGCCGGTGCGGGCAGCGGCATCCGCCCATGCGCGCACCGCACCCAGCCCGTGCCTTCAACAACACCTGACGCAACGACCCGCGGACAACCAAGTAATTCAAGTCCGAGACAGCCGCCCACGATGTCCACGATGGAATCCACCGCGCCGACTTCGTGGAAGTGGACCTGCTCCGGAGGCATGCCGTGAATCTTCCCCTCCGCCACCGCGATGCGATGAAAGACGGCGATGGATTTCTCCTTCACCCAGTCCGAGAGCGTGCTGGCGCGGATGAGTTCCTTGATCTGGCGGAAGTTCCGGCTGCCATCGTGCTCATGGGCGGCGTCGCCCGGGCCGTGCGAGTGCGCGTGGCCATGATCACCGGGACCGTGGCTGTGACTGTGACCGTGCGAAAGGGCGTGATAATCGGGGCCATCATTGCTCGGCGGCGTGGCCGTTCCGGTGAGGTGCACGTCGAACTTCACGCCTTCGATGCCGCACTTTGCCGCGCGCCGGTGTTCGAGGCGGTAGCCGTCCAGGTTCAGCCGCGCGAGCCCGTATTCGAGCTGGCGGAAATCCGCGCCCAAATCCAGCAGCGCACCAATGAACATGTCACCGCTCAAGCCGCTGAACACATCGAGGTAAAGAGTCTTCATGCCGTGTGCCTCAGGTTAGCGGAAAACAGCGCACCGTGCGGAGGAAAATTTGTAAGGCCCGCGAATCGGGCGCATCTTGTCACTGCCCCGGAGCGCGGCTGTGTCCCGCTCGGCGCGGGATCAGCCGCAGCAACGTTGGCATACCGAGGGGGTGGAACGCCTCAACACCTCCGGCCAGGCGCAGCCGCTGCGGCTGGTCTCCGCGACACAGCCGCGATCCGGAATGTTTCGTTCCTTGGGGGCAGTGTCGGGATGCGCCCCAGCGAAGACCCCCAGTCACTCGCCCGCCGCTTCCGCAGTCCGCTTCGGCCGCTCGCCGAACAGCGCGGTGCCGATGCGCACCAAGGTCGAGCCCTCCTCGATGGCGATCTCGTAGTCGCCGCTCATGCCCATGCTCAACTGCGGCAGCGGCGCGCCCAGTATTTGCTCGCACTCAGCACGCAGGTCACGCAACCGGCGGAAGACCGGCCGCACGCGTTCGGGCACCGGCGAGTAGGGCGCGATGGTCATCAGGCCGTGCACTTCAAGGCGCGGCAGCCGACTCAACTCGGCGAACTCCGCCAGCACCCGGGCCGGCGCATAGCCGAACTTGCTGGCCTCGCCGGCCACATTGACTTCGAGCAGAATGGGCAGCGTCTTCGCGGCCTTCTCGCACTGTTTGTTCAACTCCTGCGCAAGGGCGAGACTGTCCACGCTCTGGATCATTCCGAACAGCGCCACGGCATCGCGACACTTGTTGGATTGCAGGTGGCCGATCATCTGCCAGCGGGCACGACCGGGACACAGCGGGATCTTCGTTTTGGCCTCCTGCACGCGGCTCTCGCCGAAGCAGGTGATCCCCGCGTCCAGCGCGGCGCTGACTGACTCGGGCGGCTGGAACTTGCTTACCGCCATGAGCGTGACCGACGCCGGGTCGCGGCCCGCGCAGGCACAGGCGGCGGCGATGCGTTCACGGATGACGGCAATGTTGGCGGCGATGTCCACGGGCACAAGGTAGCCCAAGCGTGGCGACAAAAAAAGGGCGCGTATTGCGACGCGCCCTCAAAATGCCTTGGAACCGGGACTATTTCCCTTCCTTGATGCGGATGTCCTTAAACTGCACGCGCATCGGCGGGCCGGCGTGGAGCTGGAGCGCGAGGATACCGGACATGACCTGCTTCTTCTCGTCCTCGTCCTTCACGTCCACCGTCTGGTTGCCGTTGATGAAGTGCTGGAGATGGCCGCCCTTGGCGATGACCACGTACTCATTCCACTCGCCCTTCTTGATCGTGGCCTGAATTTCGGCCGAGGATTTCTCCGTCTTGCCGACGACTTCCTTCTTGCCTTCCTTGTTCCAGACGACCTTTTCACCGCGCTGGGCCATGATGCCGCGGGTCATCTTTTCCTCGTAGAGGATGCCGGAATAGGTGTTGCCCACTTCGAAGTCCGCCTGATAACCGCCAACAACGAAGTTACCAAAGTCCTTGCTGCGGTACTGGACGCCCGAGTTGCCCCAGTCGCTGGTGAAACGATACGTGAAGCGCAGCTCGAAATCGCCGACGATCTTGTTCTTGTCGCCGTCCTTGGCGATGAGGAAGTTGTTGCCCTTGGCCGGATTCTCCTTGGACGTCGTACCGGTGATGGCGCCGTCTTCCACGGTCCAATGCTCCTTGCGGCCTTCCCAGCCGGTGAGCGTCTTGCCGTCAAAGAGGGGCTTGAAGCCGGCTTCATCGGCAGCGAAAGCGGAGAGGGAAACCAGCGCGCTGGTGGCGAGCGTGAACAAGGCTGAGGTCAATTTCATAGTAATGTACGGACGTGCGACGTTTGATTTGCGGGGCGAATTCAGGGGTCAAGGGCGACGGCTGTCAACCGTGAACCCGCGTCGGAGATAGATTCAGGCGATGCTCGACACAGCCCCGCCCTTGCCGATCGTGCGGAGCGCCGATCTCTAATCCGGCGCGGTCATGCTCGCATCGCAACACCTGCCGGTTCAGCGTCCGGTGCCCGGGGTGTCAAGGCGGCCGGCAACCGCGTACGCACCAAAAACCCTTCAAGAACCCAAAATCAGTTCTTGCAGTCGGCGCGCGTAACACGCCGGCCTTTCGCGTGGTCGTGGCCGATGGCCGCAGCCCCCGCGATGGCAAGTTCATCGAGGAAATCGGCACCTACCAGCCCGGTTTGAAGGACAACAACTTCACCCTGAAGCTGGACCGCGCCGACTACTGGATCAGCCAGGGTGCCCAGCCCAGCGACACCGTGGCCAGCTTTCTCCGGAAAGCCCGTCGCGCTGCCGCTGCTGCCAAGTAAGCCACCATGCAGGCCTTCCTCGAATATGTCGTGAAGGGCTTGGTGGACCGGCCCGACGCAGTGACCGTCACGCCGGTCGAGCAGGGCGGACAGACCCTTTTCGAGCTGCGCATGCACCCCACCGATGTCGGCAAGATCATCGGCAAGCAGGGGGCCACCATCCAGGCGATCCGTTCGCTGACGCAGGTGGGCGCGGCCAAGCGCCTGCGCATCCATAATTTGCGGGACTACACGCATGACCGGCACCGCACGGTGGACGATCGTCCATTCGGCGGCGGACCGGGAATGCTGTTGAAGCCCGAACCGCTCTTTGAAGCTGTTGAGCAATTGAAGACCGCGACGACGCGGGTGATCCTGCTCGGCCCGGCCGGCCGGAAGTTCACCCAGCCCGTCGCCCGCGAACTGGCGCAGCAGGAGCATTTGCTGCTGATCTGCGGCAGTTACGAAGGCTACGACGAACGCGTCCGCACCGCGCTGGCCCATGACGAGCTGTCCATCGGGGACTATGTCCTGACCAACGGCGCGCTGCCGGCGATGGTCATCGTGGACTGCGTGACGCGGCTGCTGCCCGGGGTCTTGGGCGACGATGCGAGTGCGACGGATGAGTCCTTTAGTCACGGACTGCTGGAGTACCCGCAGTACACGCGGCCGGCGGAGTTCCGGGGCTTGAAAGTGCCGGATGTGCTGCTGTCCGGGAACCACGCGGGGATTGAGAAGTGGCGGCGCGAACAGGCGTTGCAACGCACGCGCGAACGACGGCCCGATTTGCTCGACGGCCAGAAATGAAACTGTAACGGCGGTCAGTGACCGCCAACCGAACGAACTATTAACCGGCGGCGATACCCGCCACCAACGACAACACAATTTATGAACCAGGCACTACTCGACAAGATTCATGGCGAACAGCTCCGCAAGGAAGCGGCGGTCTTTAACGTGGGCGACTCCGTCAAGGTCCACACGAAGGTCGTCGAAGGCGACAAGGAACGCATCCAGATCTTCAGCGGCGTCGTCATCGGCAAGCGCGGCCACGGGCTCGAAGAGTCCTTCACCGTCCGCCGCATCAGCTACGGCGAAGGCGTCGAACGCATTTTCCCGGTGAACTCCCCGCGCGTGGACAAGATCGAAGTCGAGCGCCACGGTTCCGTTCGCCGCGCCAAGCTCACCTACCTCCGCAAGCGCGTGGGCAAGGGTGCGACCGCCGTGAAAGAGAAGGACACCCGCAACAGCGAAGCTGCCGCCACGGCTGCTGCCGCCGCGAAGTAAACGTCCCTCCCATTCATTTCAGCGAAGGCGGAACTCCGGTTCCGCCTTTTGCTTTTCAGGAATCAGGGATTAGGAATCAGGAAAGCAGGAAGGCAGGAATTGAAATCCGGAGTCGGGAGGGCAGGCGGGCGCAGTGGCGGCAGGCATCTTGCCTGCCGAAGAGGGTGGCATCTTGCCGCCCGGACTGGGCGTGAGCAGTCCATCGGTGTGGAGTTGTTCTGGAGTGATCGAGCATCCAGCGGTTTTTCCGCCGGGCTGGAAGCCCCGGCTCTACGGCAGGCAGGATGCCTGCCGCCACCCATTCGCTGCCCGGGATCAAGCCGCCTTCACTGCATTGCAGCAGCCCGTGGCCTGCACGCACCGGCACGCGGGCACGGCGAGTTGCGCCCCGATCAGCGGCGCAAGCAGGTAAACCCACAGGTATTCGACGTGCCCGGAGACAACCGCCGGGGCAAGCGAGCGGGCCGGATTCATCGAAGCCCCGCAGATCGGACCGGCAAACAGCGCTTCCAAGGCGATGACAGCGCCAACGGCGATACCAGCCGTGATGCCTTTTTCCTTGGCCCCGGTGGAGACGTTCAAGATCACAAACATCAGGATGGCCGTGAGCACCACTTCCAACACGAAGGATTGCAGCGCTGGACCCGACGGCAAGGTCGCCCCGAGGGTGGCGTTTTGCGGGAAAAGAAAATGAAGCAATCCGCTGGCCGCGAAGGCCCCGACGCACTGGCTGCCCAGATAAGGCAACGCCTCGGTCCAGCCCATGCGACCGGCGGAGCAAAAGGCCAGCGTCACGGCGGGGTTCAAGTGCGCTCCGGAAACTTCGCCGACCGTGTAGATCATCGCCAGCACGACCAGGCCAAACGTCAGCGCAACGCCCAGATGCGTGATGGCGTGGGTGGCGTCGTTGATGACGATGGCCCCCGTACCCGCAAACACGAGCACGAAGGTGCCGAATACCTCGGCCGCATACTTCTTCATGTGTCCCAAGATGGCCCCTTCCCCGGCCAAATCCAAGTGACAATTCTCTTTCGCCGCCGGCGGCGTGCGCAAAGTCGTTTGCCCGCGCGCCGGTTTCTGCTACACCGCAGGGGCGCTTATGAAGTTGCTGCCCATTTGCCTGACGGTTTTCCTCTTCGTTGCTGCGGTGCCCGCCCAGGTGCCGGACAATCTCGTCGTCGAGGGCGTGCCCGCGATCACGCCCGAACTGCGGCGGGACGTCGCGCGCTATCTCGAATTTCGCGGCGCGGCGTTTCACGGCTGGCATCCCATCCGGCGTGAAATGCTCATCACGACCCGCTTTGCGGACACCCCGCAGTTGCACCTCGTGAAAATGCCCGGCGGGGCGCGGAAGCAAATCACCTTCGGCACCGAGCCGGTCGGGGCCGCTCAATTCCGCCCCAAAGCCGGCGACTTCATCGTCTTCTCCCAGGACAGCGGCGGAGGTGAGTTCTACCAGCTTTACCGGCACGATCTGCACGATGGCCGGAACACGCTGCTGACGGACGGAAAATCCCGCAACACCGGCGCGCGGTTCTCCCACAGCGGCATCGATCTCGCCTATACGTCCACGCGCCGCAACGGCAAGGACAACGACATCTACGTGATGGTGCCGTCGGAGCCGAAGACGGACCGGTTGCTGGCGGAAGTTACCGGCGGCGGCTGGCAGGTGCTGGACTGGTCGCCGGACGACAGCCTGTTGCTGGTCATGCAGTACGTTTCCATCAATGAAACCTACCTCCACGTCGTGGATGCCCGCACGGGCAAGCGGTCGCAGATCACCCAGCCGAGCAAGGAAAAGGTCGCCTATGGCCACGCGCGCTTCGCGAAGGACGGCAAGGCCATTTACACGACTTCCGATGACGACTCGGAGTTTCAACAACTCGTCCGCATCGACTTGAAGAGCGGCGAGCAGAAGAACCTCACGGCCAACATTGCGTGGGACGTGGAGGAGTTCGAGCAGTCGCCGGACGGCAAGGCCATCGCCTTCGTCACCAACGAAGCGGGCGTTGGCACGCTCAGCCTGATCGACGCCAAAAACGGCAAGCCGCTGTCCAAACCCAAGCTCCCGCTCGGCACGGTCAGCAGCCTGGAATGGCATTCCAACGGGCATGATCTCGCCTTCAACCTCAGCTCCGCCAAGTCGCCATTGGACGTGTATTCCTTCGACGTCCGCACTGGCCAGTTGGAGCGGTGGACGGAAAGCGAAACCGGCGGGCTGAATCCCGAAGCTTTCGTCGAGCCGGAGATCATCAAGCTCAGCAGCTTCGACGGCCTGCTCATCAGCGCGGTCATTTACCGGCCTGATCCGAAGAAGTTTCCCGGGCCGCGCCCGGTCATCATCAACATCCATGGCGGACCGGAAGGTCAGTCCCGCCCGGGCTTCCAGGCCCGGAACAACTATTTCCTCAACGAGCTGGGCGTCGCCATCGTGTATCCAAACGTGCGCGGCTCCTCGGGCTACGGAAAGACCTTCCTCACGCTGGACAACGGCTTCAAGCGCGAGGATTCCGTGCGCGACATTGCCACGATCATCTCCTGGATCGCGCGCCAGCCGGACTTCAACCACAACCGGCTCGCCGTCACGGGCGGCAGCTACGGCGGCTACATGAGCCTGGCCTGCATGGTGATGTACGCGGACATTCTGCGCTGCGGCATTGATGTGGTGGGCATCTCCAACTTCGTTACGTTCCTGAACAACACGCAGGACTACCGTCGTGACTTGCGCCGGGTGGAATACGGAGACGAGCGGGACCCAAAGATGAAGGAGTTCCTCGAACGCATCTCCCCCTCCAATCACGCCGCGCGCATCAAGAAGCCGCTCTTCGTGGTGCAGGGCAAGAACGACCCGCGTGTCCCGGTCACCGAATCTGAGCAGATGGTAAAGGCCATCCGCGATGCCGGTGGCAAGGTCTGGTATCTGATGGCCAAGGACGAGGGCCACGGCTTCGCCCGCAAACGCAACGCCGACTTCCAGTTCCTCTCCACGATCCTCTTCTACCGCGAGAACTTGTTGAACGATTAGCAAAAGCGGAGCACCTCAGCATCTGGCCGCGCATCGCGGAGAAAATTGAATCCCAAGTGGAGGAGTGCCTGATACCAACCGCAGGAATAGCTTGGTAAGATGCAGCGGGCTGTGGCTCGCGTAGCCGTTCTCCCTCACCCCGGCCCTCTCCCGCTGGGAGAGGGAGCCACCAAGCCCGTCTTGGTTAGCAAATTGTAGCGCTTGGTTGAAGGCAGGCGAAGATTCTCCCTCTCCCAGCGGGAGAGGGCCGGGGTGAGGGAGAAAACGTTCGATGGTTCAAATCGGGGATTCAGCCAGAGTATTCCAGTAATTGGTATCAGGTCCTGCCCCATCTTTCTGACTCCATCTTTCTGACCAGCTCCGGTTCATGGGGAGGGCGGAGGCGGACAACGAAGCCAATGTACCGAATCTCTTTGAGCAATAGCATCAGCGGAATCCGCCCCTGCGTCCCTGCCCCGCGCCTTGCTGCGGCTGGTCTGCAACACAGCCGCACTCCGGGCTGAAACGTCCTAGAAGAACCGAATGAACGCCTTCTTCTTCAGGCGCTCGACGTACTTCTTCTGCAAGCGGGCGCGCTCCTGATTGAGCAGGGTCTTTTCGATTTCATCACGCGTCTCGCTCAACGGCCGGAACTGCGCGGTCTTGACCTCCTCGACCTGAAGCAGGAAGCACGCTTCCGGCGTATCAATCACGCCCGTGCGCTGTCCGGGCTTCAGGTTGGCGGTGGCCTCGGCAAACTCCTTGCGCAGCGCCGAACGGTCGATCCACTTCAAGTCGCCGCCTTCGCGCTTTTGCGAGCCATCGGAATAAACCTCCGCCAGCTGGGCGAACTTGTCACCGGCGTTCAGCTTGGCGAGCAGTTCGCGGGCGAGCGCGCGCTTCTCCTCCGGGTCACCGCCATCGCGTTTGCGCAGTTCGATCATCCGCAGATGAACCTGGTCCTGCAGTTTGAAATCGTTTGTGTGCTCGCGATAGTAGGTCTCAATTTTGAAGGGCGAGATGATCACGGCCGAAGAAATGTTCTTCAGGTTCATCTGCTCGACGATGAACTGGTCCCGGATGTCCGTGCGGAACTGCTCGTAGGTCATGTTTTGCGCCTCGAGCGTTTTGATCAGCTTGACGCGGTCACCGTACCGTTCGCGGATGCGGTCCTGCACGAAATCCTCGATGATGCTTTCCGGGAAGCTGTAGCCCGCCGCCTTGAAATCATCGAGGGTAAGCTGCCGCTCGATGAGCTGGTTCAAGCCATCCTTGTAAATTTCCATCGCCTTTTCGCCGTACGCCTGCCGGGTGATGCCCGGTTGACGGTCCAGCGCGACGATGGCTGGCTCGATGAACTGGCGGGCCTCCTTCTCCGTGATGACAGTTTCATTGACGATGGCGACGATGCCATTCACCAGCTCCGGCGCCGCAGCGGCGCGGTAGCAACCGGCTGCACAAAGGGCAAGGATGACCAGACGTTTCATGTCCATTGGGGGGAAGGATAGGGAGCAAGCCGGACAGGTCAAGAGCCGGGGATGCCTGCCGGGCAGAATAAAATCAGGGGTTGCCGGAGCCGCACGGTTTTGATACCTAATCCCCGTTCACATCGGTGCGGGTGTGGTTCAATGGTAGAATGTGGGCTTCCCAAGCCTGAGACGAGGGTTCGATTCCCTTCACCCGCTCCA